>JAFTPK010000023.1 GCA_017463325.1 Clostridia bacterium | reverse complement strand
TATGCGGGAATATAAAGTGAATTTACATAGCTTTATGCTCGTGAGAAACGGCAATATTTTGACGGAGGCATATTATAAGCCTTTCCATAAGGATTTCCCGCACCGCATTTATTCGTCGAGCAAGACGTACGCGTCGATTGCCGTAGGTATACTGATCGGCGAGGGAAAAGTGCGGCTCACGGACAGGCTTGTCGATCATTTCCCCGAGTATATCGACGTCGAGCAGCATAAGTGGATGAAAGAATGTACGGTAGAGGACGCGCTGAAAATGTCCGTGCCTATGCTGACGGATACTTATTTTGTACGGGATTACAAGGAATGGGCTTGGACGTTTTTTAATCATCCAACGAGGAGTAAAGCGTTAAAGCCTGCGGGCACGGTATTTAATTATAACACATCGGGTTCGTTTATTTTGGACGTGCTCGTAGAAAAAATTACGGGCAAGCCTTTCTTGGAATATATGCGCCCCGTGTTTGATAAAATCGGCGTTTCCAAGGATATTTGGTGCGTCAAAGCTCCCGACGGCTTTTCGTGGGGTGGTAGCGGCGTTATAACAACCTTGCGCGATTTCGCAAAATTTGGCGAGTTGCTTTTAAATATGGGCGAATATAAGGGCGAACAGCTGATCCCTCGCGACTATATGGAAAAAGCGACGAGCATACAAATTTCTAATATTCTCGAAAACACCTATTCACTTCGGAAAGGGCACGGCTACGGCTATCAAATTTGGGTGACGGAGGGCGGCTTTTCGCTGCTTGGTATGGGCAGTCAGTTTGTGTTTGCTTTCCCTGACAAGAACTTTATGTTCGTTTGTCAAGGGGACACGCAATGCAGTAACGACTGGTCTGGCTGTATGATTTTCGACGCGGTCAAACACCTTCTGTACGACAACCTTTGCGAGGGGCAGGTGTGCGGTGACGGCACTTCTAACGAAAAGCTGAACGCGCTTTTGGAGGGGCTTGCGCTCGAATATAATTCCTCTTACGGGGAAGACCGTTCGGAGTTTGAAAAACAAATTGACGGTAAGAAATACGTGCTGGAAGTAGGGAACCCCATGGGCTGGAAATGGGTGCGTTTTGACCTTACGGAAACGGGCGGGCGTTTGACTTACGAAAACGAGCGCGGTGAAAAGAAAATCGAATTCGGTTGGAATAAGTACGTGCAGGGCACCTTCCCCGAAACGCACTATTACGATAGGCAGGTGGATACGCCGTCAAATCGCGAGCTTGACTGTATGGCAGCGGCGAGCTGGACGGAGAAACAAAAGCTGTTACTTCGCGTGTATATCACGGATACAAGCATGGGTAACTGTTTTATGACGTTCGGTTTTAAGGGCGACGAGGTGGGCATTATGCTCAATAAGCGCGCGGAATTTTTTATGGACGAATATCAAGGCTACGCAGGCGGTGCCTTGGAAAAATAAAAAGGAGAAAAGGAAATAAATGAGAATACTGATCGGTGCAGATTTCGTGCCTACGGAAAGTAACGAGGAGCTGTTTAAAAACGCAGATATCGACGCTCTTTTCGGCCAAGAGCTTAAAGAGATTTTGCTTGGCGCGGATTATCGGATTTTTAATTTGGAAACGGCGATCACGGACGGCGGGAAACCTATTACGAAAGCTGGACCTAACCTTGTGGCGAAACCCGAAACTCTCAACGCGTATAAGGCGATCGGCGTAGATTTGGTGACTATTTCCAACAATCACGTATTTGATTTGGGGGAAGAGGGCTTTCAGGATACGGTGCGGCATTTAAAAGAATACGGCATTGCTACCGTCGGCGGCGGTTTTACCAAGGAAGAGGCGAAAAAGCCGCATATTTTCACGCTTGGCGGTAAAAAAATCGGCGTATACGCTTGTTGCGAACACGAGTTCTCGTGGATAGAGGATTACGGAATAGGCTGTAACGGTTTTGATCCGTTGGAATGTCCCGACGCCGTGGCGGCGCTCAAAAAGGAGGTCGATTACTGTATCGTACTTTATCACGGTGGGAAGGAGCATTACCCTTATCCCTCGCCTTGGGTGAGAAAGCGTTGCCGTAAATTTGCGGAAAAGGGTGCAGACCTTGTGATTTGTCAGCATACCCATTGTATCGGTGCGCGCGAGGAATATATGGGCGCGGAGCTGGTTTACGGGCAAGGCAATTTCCTGTTCGATCATAGCGATAAAGAATGTTGGAAAACCAACGTTCTTTGCGCGGTGGATATCGACGAAAGCGGCGTAAAGGTATCCTATATTCCCGTAGAAAAGCAAGGGGAACGGGCGCGGCTTTCCGAAAATCCCGCTATTTTGGACGGGTTTAACCGTCGTAGTGAGGAGATCCAAACGGAGGGATTCGTGGAAAAGAAATACGACGAATTTGCCGTGGAAATGCAAGAATGGTATTTGAACGTATTCAAGCAGTGGTTGGATCCGAGTATCTTAAAATGCGACAGACGGGTAGCGCTTTTAAACTTTATCGAATGTGAGGCGCACAGAGAACTCATGATTGCCGCGTTAAAACAGCTTGACGTTTACGAAAACAGAAAGAAATAAAAACGTATCGAGCTATTTGAAATGAATAAAAAATTAGTAAGCACCCCAAAAGTTAGACAACTTTTGGGGTGCTTATCAGTTTTGCAGGGAGGTTGTTTTCTAATTATTTCCAAGAAAAGTCTTTCCATTTTCCGCCATTAAAGCGGTGTATTTCCTCCGTGCAGAGGAACCATTTTTCCACCGTCTTGTTTTCGGGGTAAAATTCCATAAACTCGCCCTTGTAAAAGGTATAAAAACGGGAAATGTCCGTACACATACCGTAGGTGGGTACTTCGTCCGTGGAGAGGTGGAAGGTGAACGCCTCGCCGTTTTTCGTGCCGTCGTAGGTAAGCCCCGTTTTGTCCAAGGTGATCACCCCCGCGCCGACGATCTCGCTTGTTTTTAAATCTTTGAGCTTTTCGTGGGCGGGCAGCATGCCCAGCTTGACTTTTTCCGTGAGCTTAAACCCGTCTTTCGCCACCTCTTGTTTAGCGTTTTCACGTTGCAGTTCAAACCACGCCGTTTGAGTTTCGGGCAAAACGCAGCTTTCGTCTAAGGGTACCATTTCGTAGGTGTCTTTGAGGGTCATGCCGTTGCCGCACGCCTCGCACCAAAATTTATTTCCCTCGCTTTTCATGGTAAATTCCTTGCCGCAGCGTGGACAGGTGTAGAGCAAGGTTTCCAGCCCCTCCGCAAGCTTACCGTCATTTTTATAAACGTAGCCTTTTTCCTTATTCCATGCGTAGTCGTCGTGGTAGAGGGTGGCGTTGATCTTGTTTTCAATTTCCTCGGGGGAGAGGGTTTCAATATCCTCGGGGGTAAACAGTCTGCCGAAGGTAACGTCTACGTGGCCGTAACGATCGGTGAGGTTATATTTAGGGCAGGTGAGGTAGCCGCCTTGTATTTTGGAATAGTACACGGGTACCTTGAAATGCTTGATAAATTTCCCCGTACCGATCGCGACGGGCTGATTTGCACCCGAAATAGAGTTCATGCCCTCGGGGAAGAGGACGACTTTTCCGCCGCTTTTTAAAATGCGGCTGACCTCTTTGATCGTGTAAACGTCGGGGGTGAAATTCTTTTTAGGGATCACCTGTAATAAGTCGAACACGCCCGCTAAGTGAGAGCGGAAAAATTCGTTATAGCCCGCGACGAAATTGTAACGGTTGTATAAAAGCGGCACGCCGACGAAGATATAGTCTTGTCGAGAGGCGTGGTTGGAAAGGAGGATATACGGCCCTTTTTCTTTGCGAAAATCGTATTCAAAGTGGGCGTGAACGCCGTACTTTTTCTTAAATAACACTTTCCAAATAAACCCGAGCACCTTATAAATAAAGGCGGGCGGTTGTTTGGTTTTTTTGGCGCGAATTTGCCCTGCAATCGTTTTTTTGTCTGCCATAGCGTTGTTCTCCCTATTGTTTTATTTTTTTAAGTATATCACGAATTAGAAAAAGTTGCAAGAACTTTGCCGAAAAAAGTCGAAAGACAGGGTAAAAAATTGCGGAAGTCAAAGACTTCCGCGCGATAAATTATAAATTTTCCACTAAATGGCGGGCGACGTGGACGCCGCTTGCCGAGGCGTGCGATAAGGAATGGGTAATGCCGCTGCCGTCGCCGATCACGTATAGCCCCTCGTATTTGCATTGTAAATGCTCGTCAACCGCCACCTCCATATTATAGAATTTTACCTCGACGCCGTAAAGAAGGGTATCGTCGTTGGCTGTGCCCGGCGCAATCTTGTCAAGGGCATAGATCATTTCAATAATTCCGTCTAAAACCCGTTTGGGAAGCACGAGGCTTAAATCGCCCGGGGTCGCGCTGAGCGTGGGGGTGGTAAAGCTTTCTTCAATGCGCGCGGGCGTACTGCGTTTGCCGCCGACAAGATCGCCAAAGCGTTGCACGATTACGCCGCCGCCGAGCATATTGCTGAGTTTTGCAATGGACTCGCCGTAGCCGTTGGAATCGCGGAACGGCTCGGAGAAATGCTTGGCGACGAGGAGGGCAAAGTTGGTGTTTTGCGTCTGTTTTTTCGGATCCTCGTAGCTGTGCCCGTTTACGGTGACAATCCCGTTTGTGTTCTCGCTCACCACCGCGCCCTTGGGGTTCATGCAAAAGGTGCGTACGCGATCCTCGTATTTTTGCGTGCGGTAAACGATTTTACTCTCGTAAAGCTCGTCGGTTAAATGGGAGAAAATTTCGGCGGGAAGCTCTACTCGAACGCCGATATCGACGCGGTTGGATTTGGTGGGAATATCGAGGTCTTTGCATACCTGCTCCATCCATTTACTGCCGCTACGCCCAACGGACACGATACATTTTTCGCAAGAGTAGGCGTCCTTTTTCGTGGAAACAAGGAACCCCTCTTCCGTTTTGGACAGGGCAATGACGGGTGAGTCGAAATAAAAATCCACTTTCCCCTTTAAATCTGCGTACAAATTTTCGAGCACGACGTAATTGATGTCGGTGCCGAGGTGTCGCACGGAGGCGTCTAAAAGGTGCAGACCGTTTTGCATACAAACCTTTTTGAATTTGCTGCCCGCCGTCGAATACAGTTTGGTGCCCGTGCCGCCGTACGCCATATTGATCTCGTCCACGTAATGCATGAGTTCTAACGCTTTCTTTTTGCCGATATATTCGTACAGGGTGCCGCCAAAATCGTTGGTGATGTTGTATTTTCCGTCCGAAAACGCGCCTGCGCCGCCAAAGCCGCTCATAATCGAACAGCTCTTGCAGCCGATACAGCTTTTCACTTTGTCGCCGTCGATCGGGCATTTGCGCTTGTGTAACGGGTGGCCGCTCTCAAAAACGGCTACTTTTAAAGTGGGGTCGAGCTTTGCAAGCTCGAACGCGGAAAAGATCCCGCCGGGGCCTGCGCCGATAATAATGACGTCGTAATGCTTCATGATTTTCCTCCTGGGCTTTGAAACGGCTGTAAAAAAAGCCGCCTGCCGTATTCTCAACGGTAGTCGACCTTCGGGGTCGGTAGAAACGCTTGACCTTTTACAAGCCTATACCATAATTATTATAACACGGAAAGAAAAAGAAAGCAACTTAAAAAAGCAACTTTTCTCACGAAAAAAATTTTTTTTTAAAAAGTATTGCATTTCCCGTTATTTTCCTGTATAATAGATAAAAAGGAGAAACGCTATGGCAAGAAAAAAATACAGACTTTCAACGGCTCTTGACATTGACGACGTGCTGATGGAATGTACGTCGTATGCGATCAAGCTCGCCAACGAGAAATATAAATTCGACCCGCCCCTGTCCATTTACGAGGTTAAGCAATGGGGTAAGCAGGGCACTCGTTCGGACGTGATCCACGAGTTTTTCAGCGACCCCGAATTTTACCGCACGCAGCCCGTTATGCAGGGGGCGAAAGAGTTTGTGAAAAAGCTTTCTACCATGACCGAGCTGTTCGTTTCGACGGCAATCCCGCCTGAGTTTATGGGCATTAGAGCAAAACGGATCATGGAGGAATTCCCCGAGATCCCTGCCGAGAATATCTATATGGGCGCGCGAAAAGATAAGATCGGCGTCGATATTCTTTTCGACGACGGGGCGCATAACGTGCTCCGTTCCAGCGCGCAATATCCTATTTTGATGCGCTCGCCTTGGAATCAAGCCTTGACGGGGGTGCTTGCCGTCAACACTTACGACGAATTTTTAAAGCTCGTAGAGGTGATTGCGGACAGTTACAGCGTAAAAAAGCAGCCCGAGATCCTCAGCGAACCGAGTATCGTCGTGCTCGTCGGCCCGTCGGGGAGCGGCAAATCCAAAATTGCGGCGAAGGTGCTTGAAAAGACCGATCAATTTGAAAAGCTTGTCAGCTATACCACCAACGATCCGACGGCGGTGGAGCAAAACGACTGGTATAACTATGTTTCCTTGGACGAGTTTATCCGTATGAAAGAAAAAGGAGAGATGTTCCAGTCCACCATGTACGCGGGGCACGGCTACGGGTCTTGTAAGCCCGACGTGGAAAAAATTTTAAAAAAGGGCAAGCACGTTTTCACGACCATGGATATTTGCGGCGCCATGTCCTTAAAAACGAATTTCCGCAACGTCATCACGATTTATATCAAGCGTGATCGTCGCGCTCTGCTTGGCACGATTTTGCGTAAAAACTCCTCGATTGACGACAAGGTGGATCGTATTATCGCCTTGGAGTCGGAGGGGCAAACGACGGCATCCATTTGCGATTACCTCGTGGAATTTTATAATTACGACGAGGCGGTGGAGCAAATTTGTGAAATTCTAAAAATTAAAAATTGACCTGTTCGTTTTCAAAAAATTTTCGTCCTCTTGCCTTTGGCGGGAGGATATTTTTTGTGAGAGCTGTTCACCAAAAGTTAAAAAAGAAAATTTTTTGTCGAATTTTGTTTTCAAATACTTGAAAAAAATGTTAAAATGTATTACAATTAAGAAAAGTGGCGAAGAAAATCGGGGCAGCAAGGCTGAAAGGAGAGGAGAATGGAGGATTTAAAGATTATTCCCGTACTGACGAGGAAAGATCGTAAGGAGTTCGTAGAATATCCGTTGCGGCTGTATAAGGATAATCCCTATTTCGTGCCGCCTTTTTACGCGGACGAAATGAGTTTGTTTACGCCGAAAAATATTTATTTTAAAACGTGCGAATCGACGTTTTTCCTTGCAAAGCGCGGCGCGGAAACGGTGGGCAGAATTCAAGGAATTTTGCAAAAGCAGTATAACGAGATTCGCGGTCTAAAACAAGTGCGCTTTACCCGCTTTGATTGCGAGGACAACGTGGAAACAGCCAAGGCGCTTTTTGACGCGGTGGAGGCTTGGGCGAGAGAAAAAGGCATGACGGAGGTCGTCGGGCCGCTCGGGTACAGCGATTTGGAGCGCGAGGGGTTGCTGATCGAGGGCTTTGACTATTTGTCTACCTTTGAGGAGCAGTATAATTACGCTTATTATCCCGCGTTGGTGGAGCGGTGCGGTTATGAAAAGGACGTGGACTGGTTAGAGCACCGTTTGTTTAAGTGTAAGGAAGTGTCCGATAGAATGAAAAGCATTCTCGACCATACCATGAAAAAGTGCAATTTGCATTTTGGGGATAAGTCGCTTGGAAAAAAGAAATTTATTAAAAAATATAAAGAGGGGATTTTCCGTTGTATCGACGAATGTTATAAGGATTTGTACGGCACGGTGCCGTTTACGCCGGAAATGCAAAAGCAGATCGTTGATCAGTTTACTCTCTTTATCGACCCGAAATACATAGAGGTGGCGTGTGACGAAAAGGACGAGGTGGTGGCATTCGGGCTGTGTATGCCCGGGCTTGGAGAGGCGCTGCAAAAGAGCGGTGGGCGTTTGACGCCTGCATGTTTGATACGGCTTTTGAAAGCGTTAAAGAAACCGCGGTCGGTGGATTTAGGGCTAGTCGGGATCATGCCGAAATACAGAAACGGCGGGCTTTCGGTGTTTATGATTACGGTGATGCAGGATATGTTCAAAGACCCCAACATTGAATATTTAGAAACGAATTTAAATTTGGAGGAGAATACGGCGATCCGCTCCATGTGGAAGAGGTTCGAGCACATTCAGCATAAACGTCGTCGTTCGTACATCAAGAAATTGTAACAACAAAAAACGCGGCGTTCCCGCGTTTTTTTCACGTTTCTCATAGGAACTCTTAGGAGCGTAGCACTTCGTGTTACTTTCACGGCACACAAGCAAAACCGCCTACGGCAAAAGCCATAGGCGGTTTGCTGGTGCACCGTAAGAGGTTCGAACTCCTAGCCTTCGGTTCCGTAGACCGACGCTCTATCCAGTTGAGCTAACAGTGCAATTATTTAGTTTTTTAGCGTCGGTCTTTCGACCGTTCTCGCGCAAAGCTGTTCTTTGCGCTCGGTCACGCTCACCGCCTACCTATCGGCGTTCGCTTATCTCGCCCCTAAAAAGCGTTATCAACGCTT
>JAFTPK010000002.1 GCA_017463325.1 Clostridia bacterium | reverse complement strand
TATTTCTTTGGCTTTAGCAAATGAACCATTTAATATATTTTCTTCTAATTCTTTTCTTGCCTTAATGAATGCATTAACAATATCTATATGATTTTTAATTAAAACCAAATTCCATATTACTGTCTTCTCTAATGATAAATCGGGACAAACATTATTCTCATTTGTCCACAAATCATTGTATGATAATAAAAAATTGCTATGGAGAATATTTCCACCCAATTTTTTCATTTTTACTAAATCATATATTTTTTCAAATCCTTCTCCACCATTTTTTAATAAAAACTGTCGAAAATTATAAGTTAAAGATCCTTGATTTTTAATAATTCGCAATTTGTACGACAATGAATTATCTTTCATAAATATTTTCCTCTTATGTTTTCATTTATATTTTACTCTTTTTAAATATTTTTGTCAAGAAAATATATTAATCGCAATTTTTACTTTTATTCTTTAACCTAAAATTCAACTATA
Source organism: Clostridia bacterium (assembly GCA_017463325.1). Lineage (GTDB taxonomy): Bacteria > Bacillota > Clostridia > Christensenellales > Borkfalkiaceae > Scatosoma. The sequence continues at coordinate 228,379 of JAFTPK010000002.1, read as the reverse complement.
TTTATTTAATTAGTACACCTCTCCCAACTCAATATAACATTTTCCCATTTATCACCAATCAAAAATTTATCTTCCCCCTTTTTTATATTTTTTCAATAAAAAATAGGTTTATTTCCCCTTCATATTGGTTATGTTTTGCTTTTTAATAATCCGTTTATAAAATAATTACAAGGGACAAGCACCTTGAATTATATGATAAAGGAGAAATTATTATGAAAAACATCTACACAAAAGAACTTATGCAGCAATGTTACAACGATTACAAAAGCGGAAAACCCGTTCCTGTGCTTATCCAAGAATATAATATACCTCGCAGTACTCTTTATACTTGGATTAAAAAATTGGAGATAACCCAACCAAAGCAAAACTACACCAAAAAAGAATTTTTACTTCTACAAAATAAAATCCGTCGCTTAAATACGATTATTAAAATTCTACAATCTGTTGATTGTTCCCCCACTGCCCCTCTGCAAGAAAAGTTAGAAGTTTTAGAAGACCTTTACGGCAAATACAATGTACATATTATATGCGAAGCTCTGGATGTTCCCCGCAGTACTTTTTATAATCATATTTTAAGAAATAAACGAGATAATACTTGGTACGCAAAGCGAAAAGAAGAATTGCGATTGAAAATCCAAGAAATATACGATGAAAGCAATCAAATTTTCGGTTCTAAAAAAATTGCAGCTATCTTAAAAGACAGAGGCTTTCGGGTTAGTGAAAAAATGGTATTATCTCTCATGCAAGATATGGGACTTGTCAGCATTCGTATGAACTCTAAAAAGATTTACGACAAGGAACAACGCGCTTATAAAAACCATCTTAACCAACAATTTCATACCGATAAACCCAACCAAGTTTGGGTGAGCGATATAACCTATTTTCGTTTCAATAAACGAAATTATTATATTTGTGCCATTATTGACTTATATGCAAGGGCTGTTATAGCTTACCACGTTAGCACAAAAAATAGCACACAGCTTGTAAAAACAACCTTCAAAAAAGCCTATGAAAAGCGAAAACCCGCCCAAGGTTTAATCTTTCATACCGATCGAGGAAGTAATTATCATTCGTATACCTTTACCGCCTATCTCAAATCATTAGGTGTTGTTCAATCTAGTTCACGGGCGCACGTTCCGTACGATAATTCGGTTATGGAAGCCTTTTTCAAATCCTTCAAAGCAGAAGAATTATATAGACGAAAATACCGTTCTGAAAACGAATTCAAAACGGCAATAGACGGTTATATGATATTTTATAATGAACGCAGACCACACGCTAAAAATGGATACAAGACACCTTATAAAAAAGAAGAACTTTTCCTCAATAGTCAAGCGACATAGAGCGTATTTTTAATTAGACTAACAGGGTTCAAAAGTAAAACTTTTCAACTTTTACTCTTTCAAATAAAACTTTTTTGATTTTTACCGTCCAAACTTAATTGTCAATAAAACCCCTTAAAATCCTTTATAAATAAAGCATTAAAAGAAAAATACCTATTGATGTCCAACCATACAGGGTTCGGATTTCAATAGGTATTTCATGTGGTGCGGATGAAGGGAATTTGCACACCACAATATCTTGTGTTTTTATGCACAAAATACACACAATATCTTGTATAAAAAGTCATTTGGCAACAATTTGGCAACATTTCGCTCGCAAAAACAACCGTATTACTACCCTAATATTACCATTTTTTATTCATAAAGTCAAGAGAAAAGCCCCGCCGTGCAAAAAACGCAGGTGGGACTTTTCCTTTTTCGAGGTGAGGTGGAAAAAATATTTTTGGGGGAAGTCTGTTATGGGCAAATTGGAGCTACCGAACGGAATCGAACCGACAACCTGATGATTACAAATCACCCGCTCTGCCTGTTGAGCTACGATAGCATATTGGCGCGGAAAGCAGGGGTCGAACCTGCAAGCCGATTTTTCGACGACGGTTTAGCAAACCGTTCCAATACCGATTATGGGATTTCCGCACATTTGGTGGAGCAGGTCGGGGTCGAACCGACGTCTTACAATGCTCGCACACTAAACTCTCTACCGCAATTTTGGGGATGTACACGGTACAATCCTTCCACCACCGACCATACGCCGTCGGCGCGATGCCGTTTTATTCGGATTACAGCGTTCCTATCCAAATTCCTAAACCATCAGGAGTTGTTATGGAACTCTCCGTTTTGGTGCTTAAAGGTTAAGCTACTGCTCTTGTGTCAGCGTTTATATTTTTCCTACCGTAACGGCGGTAGCACCCGTGCGGGTTTAATGAACTTACACAGCAATCGAAACAAATGACTGCCCCATTATGTTGTCGCGTAGCCTTCGTAGGCGACAAACGCCGCGCGACGGAAAATATTAGATTCTGCAAGACCCTCGCCTATGCCTTACTATATCTTGTATTCTACAAGAACTATCGTTTATCGAGAGCAACGCACTCCGCACAATCGCCAAGCAGTTAAAATAACTGAACGACAGTCGCACATTTACAGTTTTGCGCACATAACAAGATGTATTAGGTTGTCAGCCTAACGAGATTTGATGGTCTTTCGACCGAACTCACGCAGCCTACTTTTATGGTTGTCGCCACCAACCGACGGTTATTCGACGATACCGACAAACGGAAAAACCCACGCGCGTGTGAGATGGGAGCGGGAGTAGGACTCGAACCCACGACCTCCGGGCTATGACCCCGGCAAGCTACCAACTGCTCTATCCCGCTATTTGTTCCGCAAAATAGGTAAGCTCGATGTATGCTGTTTCTTTTGCGGAAATGGTGTTTAGCCGACCGACTAATTGGGTTTTACCGTTGTCCCAATTTACGTTCTTTTCTTATCACTTCAGGAGATTTGAAAAGATTTGGCGCAAGTTGAGAGATTTGAACTCCCGGTACTCGTGAAAGAGTACGGCGGTTTTCAAGACCGCTTCCATCAACCGAACTCGGACAAACTTGCATTAAGGGAATAAAGATAAATCCGTATTCCCGCAGACCTTGCGTGGTACGGACTGTGTAGGGCGCAAAGCCAAACAAACACAGTTCCCGTGCAAGGTTCGTTGGCTGGGGTTAAGTGAATCGAACACCCGAATACGGGAATCAAAGTCCCGTGCCTTACCGCTTGGCGAAACCCCAATATACCGTAATAGTTTCCTTGCCCCTTCTTACGGCGAAACCTTTTTATCGCAATCACAACCCGACAAGAGATTGTTTGCGACCGCACCTGATTCACAGGGCGAATAGTCTGCCATTCCGTTATTCGGCAGACAAACCCATCGGTTTGGTGAAGATTGACGGAGCTACCCCGTCCTTGCGATACCCTTTTCCGAGTAAAGCAATGCGCTGCGCTTTCTTCATATTTGGCGACGAGAGTCAGTTCGTCGCCAAGGAGGTGATGGGCGTAGAATATGCCTTTCCGCGCACATAGACGAACATATTTACCATATAGACAACCGCGCATTCAAAATACACTCGTATTCTTCCATTGCTTGCAGTTGCTTTTCCATAAGATACCGTTGAGCTGCCGACAGCTTATCGTATTCAGCCGTCATCATAAACGAAGCCAACTTTTTGCAACGCTCTGACAATTCGGAGAGTTCTTTCTCTACGCGTTCTTTTGCGGTCGTCTGTTTAACCCCTTTCTTTTTTACAAAGCTGTACGATTTTGCATCGGTGTAAGGGATGAATCCGTGTTCCGCGCTCCCCACATTTACGAAGTGGACGGCATTCTCGGAAATCTTCTCCACGGTCGCATCCCACACTTGGGCGCGGTCGTTTGTGATTGTGTAAATTTCCCCGACTTTCATTTCTGTTAGTTGCAGAAGTCTTTTACCTTCTTCGCCACGGAAAATAAGTTCGTCCCCTTCTTCGTATTCGATTTTTACGCAATCCTCTTCGGGATAATGCGCTATTTGTTTAATCTTCATATTACACCCACTTTCCTTGCGTACACTTTAAGAATCTGCTCTTTTTATAAAGTTGCTGAAGGTGTCGTTTGTAATCCATTGTTGCCAATTCCGCGCCTTCAATATCCCCACAAAGCAAGAAATGCTCTGCCGCGATGCCACACACAAGGCAATCCTTGGCGAAAAGGTCATACTCGCAGGCATCTTCGAGTTTCTTTTCTTTGGGTGTGTAATGATAGTGGACGGTGTACTCTCCCACCGTGGGGACGGTAATACAGTTGTGGTGAATTGTGTATTTCACGCTCACCCCATTTTTATCATAAACGCCGACTATGCGAATTGGCAAAATATGAAAATCCCTATAAAAAATCCGACCTTCCTTATCACACGTAAAGTCTTGCATTGCAAGCAACGGGATATAGTTCTCCGCAATTTCTCTTTCCGTGAGATAGTAACATAAAAGCAAGCGTTCCTTGTCGGCTTCGTTGTCAAACTCAATGCCATATCTATCAGCAGTCGCGCTAATCACCGAACCGACTTTCATTTCGAGCCACCGCCGAATACAAACCAATCCTTTGCGAGAATATCTGCCGTGGTAGGATTCCAAGGCTCAACTTCTCCGCTCGCTTTTTTCAAGGCGATATACGGCGCATAAGCAACCTTGCCGTCTTGCCCCGCAAAGCCCTTTGCAATATCCGTTCGGGCAATATATCTGCCTTCGGGAACATAGTAAAGGAAAGCTCCAACACTCCACGATTGCCGTGCGATGGACTGTCCGCGCAACGTAAGCTCTTCAATGATTTCGTCGAATGCAAAAATTTCGGTTTCCTTTTGCGCCTCTTCGTTGTAAAGCTCAAATAATCGGTCGGAAACACTCTCCCACATCTCGTCGTGTCCCGCACTCGCACCTACGACGGCGTGTGCAAGCTCGTGAGCCAACAATTCTGTCGCAATAGTGAAAGTGATTTCTGCCCCGCCCTTTACCGTTGTGGAAAGCACGATATGAATTTCGTTTGAGCCGTCGTCCGCGAAGATAGTTTCCGCAAAAGCATCTTTATCCGTCGTCTTGCCAAACGCAATCGAACGAACCCTACTCGCCGTTTCGGGGTATTCCCTACGGAATACTTTAAGCAGTATGTCAATCGGGCTGTTTTGTATCTTCATTGTCCGTTACCGCCTCCTCTCCCGTGATTTCTTTTAACAGCTCTTCTTCCGTTGCACCGTCGTCGCCGAAATCTATCCCGACTTTCGTCAAGACATCCAAACGCCCCCGGCTCAATTTCCGAACCAACGGATAAAGCATTTTGCCAAACTTACCGCCGATAAACTGCAAGCTCTCGCAATCAAGGCACATAGCGACCTTGCATACCTTTAACCCGGTATATCCGACAAGGTATGCCCGCCTACCCGCGCTGTGGTCGCAACAGGTAGGATTGATTTTATCAATGTACTTGTCAAGTTTTGCCATTGCTCCCACCTTATTTATCATATTTACCTATATTTTACAACAACTTATCCACATTCGCAAGCAAAAAACTGAAACGCCATTCGCAGTAAAATACGAATTTTATTCTCATTTATGAAACCAAGGCAAGCCAAAACCCGCCCTTTGCAGGATAATAAGAACCAAAAATCGTGTTTTTTGAGTTTATACGGCAAGTTAGATTCCGTATCGGCAAGGCGCAACGGATGCCATATTTTCCGATAAAACCAAAGAAAAAGCCACGGAAAACTGCAATCCCGTCCCGCCGTGGCAAGTTAAAATGTCCGCGTATTAAAAGGATTTGTCAAGGACAATAATGTCCGCAGCAAGTTATAGGCAAGTTAAAGTAGGTCGCCCGCGCCGCCGTTCACTTCTACAATAGAATGTCAGCCGCTTGCGGCTTTTTGCAAATAAAATAGCGAAAGATTATCACCATACTAACAATCTTTACCGAAAAAGATGTCAATTTCACCCCGTTAGCAGTAATCTTTTACCGCCCGCCACCTACCGACCACCCCAAGCGCACCCCATACCCACCTAAAAGCACCCCTACCCTTTGAAAACACAGGGGTTGGAAATATACCCCCCCCCTGCCCTATGCAAATGTGAAATGGCAGAGCAAATGAAATAAAGAAGTGAAACGCGAAAGAGATTTCAGTTTTGAAAAGGATTTATGAACGAGAAGGTAAGGGGTGCGGATAAGCGGAAGTGGCTTTTCGTTTTTTACTCACAAAGTCGTAAATATACCCCCGTTTTATATAAAAGTGTTGCAATAATTAACCATTATTAAAACACTTTCACGCATTAAAAAGGCTTTCCGGGGGTCTTGCCGTTCCTTTTTGCAATGGCTGACGGCGGCAAAAACGGCTTGCGCCTGCTCTGCTTTTTAGAAATGAACAACCGCCTTCTATAAAGCACTTTCACGCTATAACATACTATTTTATAAAAATCTTTTAAGATAAAAAAGCTATTATAAAAAACTTTGTTTTTTTATATCTGCATCCCTTTTATAAAATCTTTTTAGCCTTTTATATTTGCTTTTCTTTTTTATATAGTCTTTTCTTTTTATAAAGGCTTTTTATATATAATATATATTTATAAAAAGGGGCGGCGGTTTTAATTTTCTTTTTTTGGGTTTGGCAGTTCTGCCCGGAAAGAATAAAGGCGGGCGCGGTGTGTTCCGTGTCCGTCCTTTTTTCGTTTTTCTGTCTGTCTTTGTTGGGTTGGGTGCGCCGTCCTGCGCTCTACGTCTGCCCGGGCGCGTGTTGCCGTTCCGCTCTCGTTGGGATGCGTTTAGCTCTGCCCTTCTGCATCGGTGGCGGCGGTGATGCTTTCGCCGTCTGTCTGCGTGGGGGTGCTTTCTTCCGTGGGGATTGGCTCGGCTTTGAGTCGGTCAATAGCCTTGCGCCAAATGTCAACGGGTTTTGCGTTATGTTCTGCAAGCGTTTTTCTATGCTCGGCGGCTTCTTCCTTGGGAAGTGTTATTGATATAGTAGCGTATTTGTTGCCGTGCCTCTCTCGGTAGCTTTCGACGGCTCGCCGTTGCGCTTCGCTTGTTTTATGTCCTTTTTCTTCCATTTTTCGCCCGTTCTCCTTTTTGCCGTGGGTTTGTCCGTCCGTCTTGCGTTCGTTGCATTTCGGGCGGTTTTTGTGCTTTCTATTTTAGCATAACGGCGGCGCAGTTGTCAAGCGTTTTTGCTAAAAAAGTGTTATAAATGAAAGTTATATATAAAGCCGTTTTTGCGCTGCTTTCTTGCATTAGATATAAAAAAGTGTTATATATAAAATATAAAAAAGTGTTATAAAAATATTGACTTTAATATAAAAAAGTGTTATAATAATTATGTCGAAAGGTTGAGAGAGAAAACGCAACCAAAACGGCAAAAAATAAACTTTTACGAGGTGCAGCAATGAAAAACACAATCACAAAAAACGACTTGAAGAAATTTTTGACGAACGGCGGCGCGACTCTTAACGAACGCGCCGAGGCGGTAAACTTTGCAAACGGTTTTCAAGTAAGCAAGAAAGATTTTTATATTTTGCCCGTGTCGAACGTGGGCGCGATTCTTGCGGCGGTCAATGCCCTTTTGAACACGGCGAAAAAAGGCGAGTTTGTCGGCTTGTGGTGTGATGATGGAAAGTGTTATATAGATATTTCCGAGCGAGTCAAGAACGAGAAAAAAGCTTTAAGACTTGGAACGGCAAGAAAGCAAAAAAGCATTTTTGATTGGGGGCGCGGTGTGGCTATCCCCTGCACGAAGTAAGAACGGCAGAACAGACGAACAGAAAAAGCGCGTAAATCCTGACCGCCTACGGGCGGCAGGTGGCGCGGAGGGTTAAAAAAAATGTGTAAATATTGGACGATTGACGGAAGTTATTATACTGAAAGCGCAGAATTTATTAAATCTCATTTACTGAAAGGAATTTTACAGCCGGGAAAAGAATTTTATACAATCGCCGATGACGGCGGCGAAGTCATCGCGCTTGCAATAGTAAAGGGTTAAGGGGGGCAAAATGAGCTTTGAACAGACGACTATATTTTATAATCTTGTAAACTCTTTCAAGCAGTACGGCGAAGAAATCCGCAACGAGAGCGGACGAGAACAGAAAGCAAGCGATTTTGCAAGACGTTTTGCGCGGATGCACGGAGAGCAGAACATCAAAAAAGTTTGCGCCAAGGCAAACCAAGCACTAAAAGCAAAAATATTTACACTTTGAACGCCCTGACGAGTCCCGGGCGGCAACCGGGCGAAACGATGAACAGCAACGCGCCTTCATCGTCGGCGATAGCCAAAAAAACAGAACAGAACGAGGTAAAAACACTATGAAGGAAATTAAAACTTTTTCGGCTTGTAAATGGGACGATATGACGAGCGCAACGCTTGAACAGTTGGAACGCGTGGCAATTATTAAAAAGCGCGTAAAGGGATTTGATGCGTTTTTGGTAAAATGCGCCCCTTATTACGGGTTCACGTGGTTTGCGTTTGAGAATGGCGAAGGGATAACTGAAAGCCGATGCATTTACATTGAATCGTCTATACACTACAACCTGAACAGCTACGGCGGCAGCAACTACCGAATGATTAGGGCGATGCTCGAAAAGGTAGAAAAAACGCTTTTCACGGATGAAGAATTGAACGCGCCCATAAAAGACTATGACGAGTACAGACGAAAAGACTACTTCGTGCGGAATTATTTGCCCCGTCGTTGGAAGTATGAAAGCGCGTTTCATATCATAAGAAGCGAACAGGAAGAACAGGAACGCGAGGAAAGAATACGCAGACATTTCCCCTATTATTCGCAAGTTGCCTTCGCTTATTTCCCCCTTTCCGGGTGCGTGGATTATTTGAAAAAACGCGCGGAAATCGTCGAAAAACGCTATCAGGAATTTATGAGCAATGCAGAACAGAGAGAAAGCGCGATTTTGTACGAGCTTTTCAATTATGAATGTTTTTATTCGTGGGATTTGGACGGCGTGATAGACCATTTCCGGGGGACGGGAATAACCGCCGCCGAGATTCAAAAAGTTTTCAATCGCCATAAATGGAATCAAGGCGAATTTGCGCAATAAAAAAATAAAAGCCCGTCCCCGAAAAAAATCGGGGGCAGGCTTGGGGGGGTAAAGTATGTTGAGAATAACGGGAACGGCGCAGGAAGTTATAACGACGTTGCGAGCGTTGCGGTTGGCGTTTCCGTCTGCTACCCTTGCAGAAGTGTTGCAGGCGTTGCGGTATGGAAGATTAACGGCTATAACAAATAGACAAATAGAAGAAATCGAACGGAGATAAAAAAATGTGTACAGTTGCAAAAAATGATAAATATAACAGCTACGAACTGAAATTTGACGGCAAGCCGTCGCAAGAAATCCGCGACCTGCTGAAGGCGAACGGCTACCGATGGAATAAGGCGAAGGGCATTTGGTACGGCTATGCCGACATATCCGCAAAGCTCAACGCCGAACAGACCGAACAGCCGCCCGAACAGAAAGCGGACGAAAAAGCAGAACAGCGAGCCGACCGCGAAGAGCAAGCAAAACTTCTTGCCGAATATTTGGAGCTTATCCGGGCGCAAGTTTGGAAAGATGAAAAAATGCTTGACTTTATCCGCAAAGATACGGCGCGAATCGTCAAGACTGAAAACGGGGATTATTTGGTAATTGAAAAGCCGAGAATCGAAACGCGTTTTTGTTTTGGCTACGGTTGCCAAGGCGCATTTGACACGCAGAAAGAAGCGGAAGAAACACGGGCGGCGATAAGCAAAGACGAAGAATACTTCAAAGATAAAAACCGCGCCGACCTTTTGGAAACGATTGAAAGCCTGAACAGCCCCGAAGATTGGTATTTACGCGTAAAATATCGTGGATGCCCGGAAGATAGCAAGATTAAACAATTTGAGCATATCCTCTCTTTCCATTGGTTGTACAATATGAGCGAAACACAGCGACAAATCTATAAACCTATGAGCGAGGCAGACGTCGCAACGCTGAAACGGGCGCACGAAATCGTCCTTGCCGAGTTCGACAAGCGATTAAACGCATACCTTAAAAGATACGGCACGAGCAAGTTGAAAACGTGGACATATTGGGCAGATGCCTAAACCCTTAAAAGGAGAACAGACTATGAAATTAAAGAACAGGAACAGCGATAACGCCTACCTTTACACCGACCAAAACGACAAACCCTATACGGGAATCGCTTACCTTTGCCAAGGTGAGCTTTACACGACAACCGACCTTCTGCCCCACGGCGAAATCGTCGAGAAATGGGAGCTTAAATGCGGCATCGGGCAGAACAGCGAACAGGTCAGCATCTGCCACTATATCCCCGACGAATACTATTTGACGATTGCAGAAAGAACGCACAGTCAATACCACAGAAAGAAGGCTATTATTCGACATAAGACAATGGGGAATGCGTGGATTTTTGCCGAGTTTGACAAGAAAGAACAGCTTGACTTTTTCGCAAAAACGCTTGGTTTTGAGTATGAAAAAATCGGCGAGAGTTGCTCTGAAATCGTCGGCGTATGTGAAACCTTCCGCTTGAACCGAAAAATCAACGACCATAAATATTTTTGGAAGATGGAAGAACTGCCCGAAGGCACAAGACCGATTAAGGCGTTATGCAATGGCTCTATCGTGGACTGCTACTTCGTGAACGATGGGGAAACGATTGACATTTTCCGACCGAATCCCAACGCAAAGGATATATATCATCCCCTTTCGGTTGAAGAACATATACAGCACAGAACAGTTTACGGCTCATATTGAGCAGAACAGAAACCGCCGATAAGTCCGCACCGTCCAAAAGGACGGGCGGCGCGGCAAGGAGAACACCGTGAGAAAAATATTTTTTGATGAAAGAGTTTATAACAACATATACGACGAAAGCCTGTTGAATTGCGGTTTAGCAAAAAAGGAAATTCGAGGTTTGAGCTTCGACCGTTTCTATACCGAACAAGAAATGCAGGCAAACAGAGAATACAACGCATCCATTGCCGGGGATTTCAGACTTTGGGCGCAGCATTGCGATAAAATAAAAAAAGCGGTTGCCGAAGCTCTTTACCCCATTATCGAAATGCTTAATAGCAAGTTTTCGATTGGGCAATATCGAAACGACGGCGGCAAAAAACTTTCTGATTGGGAAATGTGGTTTTGGTGCAATAGCGACGGCATAAACGGAGCAACGGGAACGCACGAAATAAACGGGAGAAAATGCGACCTTTCCCACTTTACGCTTTCTTTTGAAAATAAAGAAATTGTCCCGTACGTCTTGGCGGCTCTTGAACAGTATGAATATTCCGACTATATGCACGGCGTGAAGTGTACGGTGATTTACGAAATTAACGAAGAAAAGGAAACGGTAAGCCGTATTTGTCGAGCGTTTGCGGAAGCTGAAATCACCTCCCCTTTTCACTCCAACAAAGGACGGTTTTACGCCTGCGGAAATGAAGAAATGCGCCTCTACAAGCGAAACAATGGCGGTTATGCGTTTAAGCGCAAGCACGAACGCTCCTACTATCTATTAGACAATGACAGGATATTAAAAATCTTGATTGACAACGGTCTGCTTGAAAAATATCTATCGGAAGCATAAGGAGAAACAACAATGACAAGAACAGAGTTTAAGACGATTATAAAAATCTTTTCGGCTTGGAAAATCGACAAAAGAAAAGGCAATTACAGCCTTCCGGGTGGCGGTTGCTTATCGCATTATTTGCGTAGATTGACGGCAGAATTGTGCGAGCGCAACCATATAGCGATTAAAACCAACGGCGATATAGGCGAAACCTTAAACGGGCGAATCTTCGTTCCTTTCGGGAACGACGAATTTCTCAATGAACAGGAACAAGAACAGCGCATCCGCGCTATCGTTGACGAATTGATTTATTAAGGCGGTAAAAATGGAATACATACTCTATTTTATAATCGGTTTAGTAATATGGTTTGTGGTTGCGTGGTTGCCACAACTTATATGGGCTTGGATATTGGAGCTACGCTTTCGTTGGAAAAAGAAACACGCCAAAGGCGATGACAGTTGGATTTATAAACTTTGAACAGGAGAAACGATTATGACTTTTTCAACCTTTATCCCCTGCTTTGGGAACAGCAACCCGAATGTACGATATTTTGTGCATTTTGAAAACGGGCAAAGAAAAGAATTGAAACACGAGGACGGAAACATATGGTATTTTACGCAAGACCGAAAACGGGTACGCGTAGCCATAAGCGGAAGTTTATATCACAGAGAATTTGAAATCTTATCATAAGGAGAAGAACAGAAAGATGAAAGTAGAAAATATCATTGAATTATTTGAAGATGCTTTATTTCAAAAAATCGAGATTTGGGACAACGGAGCAAGCATCGCAAGCTATAAAGGAAATGCTGACGATACCCCCGAACAGTACAAGAAACGGGAAGTAAAAAGCATAGAAAGCTATGCGGATGCACCCGGCATTATCTATATCAATCTTTTATAAGGAGAATAACTGATTATGAAATGGACTTGTGAAATTGTACAGGACGGCGGCGTTTACTACGCAAACTTAACCATCGACGGAACGCTCTTCCGGGGATTGCCTGAATATATCGGCTATAACCAACTCAAACGGGCAATCCGTATGAAAACGGGAATCGAGATTCTCAACCACAACAAGCTCACGTTTGAAAAGTACGGCAGAAAGAAATATGCGTTTATTGACAACACGCAAACGAGAGATGACTGTCGGGTTGCGCTTTGGGAATTACTCGGCGGTTATTATAAACCGAATTGGGCGCAAGCATAAGGAGAATGAACTATGAATGAACAGAGATTAAAACGGCTTTTGTATAACGCACTTGTCAAGTTTGCTTATGACGAATATGAAAAGGGAAATGTTTTAGACGGTTTAGGTATGACCGAAGAAGAGTTTAACTACATTACCGACGGCGAAGAAATTGAGTTTAGGGAATACAATTAAAGGAGAAAAAGTATGGAATTTCATATCGGCGATAAAGTAAAGATTGCTTATATAAGCGATTGCAATCCGCACAATGGCAAGGTTGGGAGAATCACGGTATTAAGACCCGTAAACTATTACCCCAACGGGGATTACAGCGTAGTAGAACAGCACGTGCAAGCAATAATTGAATACGACGACGGGACAACGGAAGGCGTTGGCGATATTTACAGAGAGGGTTGCGGCATCGTTTCTCCCGTAGAGAAAGTTGAAGGCGTAAAAACGATTGAATTTGTCGCAGGCTATCACGAATGGAATGTAGTTGTTGACGGGAAAACCGTCCACTCTTTCGACGATTTTTCAGACCGCTTTGAATCTGAAAATATCACAGCGGAACAGGTTGACGATTTGGTTGACGATTTGATTTACGGATGGCAAATGTCTTTTGAAAACGATTGCGATTCCCTTGACGAAAACGAAACCTGCCCCACGCCGCAGATTTGGGAAACGAACGGCTTGGAATTAAGATTGGCTATGTTTGATGCAATCTGCAAACATTACGGCGTTGAACAGAAACGCTATCGTGTTGTTAGAGATTTGCAGGGAGGCGAATTTGGGACAGATAGAGATTTGACAGTTGAACAATGGCGCGAGCAAGCTATGGAATGGGCGTATATGGACGACAATGAAGAACTTGAAAAGGAAGTTGAGAATCTACCCCATAAGGAAGTCTTGTCTTTTATCTCGAACATTTGGGAATTGGAGTTTGCAGAGGCGGTTGAAGAATGAAGAAGGCATATAAATTATATTCTTTTACAACGAAAACAGAAGCCGACAATTTTATCATAAAACACAATCAAAAGAAAGGTTTGTTGTGTTGGAACGGATATTTTAATTGTTGGCTGTTTATGCAGGGTACTATGGATTATCTTGCTTGCGTTAAACCGAACGGGGAGATTATTGAGCATTATTCCCCTACCGAAGAAATGGGAGATACCGAACAATGAAAAGATACCACGTAGAATATCAATTCGTAGATAGAAACGGCAGACTGACAGACGAATACGACAACGAAAACCATTTGTGTATGGAATCTGTCAGCGAGAATACTTTGAACAGACTAAAAGCCTTGTTTTGGGTAAAGATTTTGAGCGTTAAGGAGATTGCGGTATGACAAGAGAAGAATACGACAGAAATATAAGAAGTCTTGAATGGGCGAAAAAACAGGTAGAAGAAGCGATTGCCCTTCTGTCTTACAGAGATGATTCTATGCTTAAAATTCAGACAAACAAAAACCGCATTATTTGCGGACTTGATACGGCGATTGAAAATTTGGAAACCGTGCAAGAGGAGATTTTACAGGTATGAAAAAGCGATTATTTAGGGGAAAAGATAGGACGGGAATACTTAACAAAGATTGGCTTTATGGTATGCTTGATAGTCTTGACGAAGATTTCCCAAGAATAATTTACAAGGATAGATGGGGAAATCGAATAATCGCCGATGTTGACAAGGAATCCGTAGGACAGTTTACGGGCTTGACGGATAAGAGCATAAAGGACATTTTTGAAGGCGATATTTTAACGGGATTGTTCTTGCACTCTATGCCCGTGAACGGCGTGGTAGCATTCCGCGATGGTTCTTTTGGTCTTTTGTGGAAAAGAATGGGAACGGAAACGTTCACCGCCTTTACTTCAATGTGCAATGTTGAATACGAAATAATCGGCAATATATACGACAACCCCGAACTATTATTAGCTTAAAATAGGAGAAAAACAAGTGAAAGACATTACTACTTACACCGAAAACGATAATCAATTCTACCCCACCCCTGCATCCTTTATGGAGCGAATTGGAAACGATTTTTATTCCGAGATTAAATGCTTTGAAAAAGAATGCAGATACGATATTAGAGTATTAGAGCCGAGTGCAGGCAAGGGCGACATTGCGCAGCGATTGGCGAAAGACGGTTTGTATCGCGTTCGTGGGTTGTACAGAGATTCCATCCGTTGCCACGTTGAATGCGTTGAAATCGACAAAACGCTCCAAGCAACTTTGCGCGGTATGGATTTACCCGTTGTCCACGACGACTTCCTTTCGTTCAATCCATACACAATGTACGACTTGATTTATATGAATCCACCTTTTGAGAATGGAGAATTGCATCTGCTTAAAGCAATCTCCCTTCAGGAAAGATACGGCGGTAGAATATTGTGCATTTTGAATGCCGAAACCATCAAAAACCCCTACACCCGGAAGAGGATGGAGCTTGTTAAGCGATTAGACGAACTTAACGCCGTTATTCGCTATTACCGAGATGCTTTCCTTGCGGAAGATTGCGAGAGAAAGACGGCGGTAGAAACGGCGGTGATATGGATTGATATTCCTGCCCCCGAACACCTCTTCAACTCCAAGGTGTTTGAGTCGTTGGATAAAGCAAGGGAAATCCGCATTGAAACAGAACAGACCGCAGAACAGAAAGAGCTTATCAGGATGGGGCTTGATTGGATGACGGCAATCGTGGCACAATACAATGAACACGTAGAATCTGCCCTTGCGTTCTTCAAAGAGTACGCCGCCTTTGAGAATACATACAATACGCGGTTTTCTCAAATTGAGAAAGATACATACGTAAAGCCCTTTGAGTTAAAGGTTTATGATGAGCGCGGTTTTGATATAAACCGATACTTACAAAATACAAGAAGATTGTATTGGAAAGCCCTTTTTGATAATCCCAATTTTTCGGGGAGAGCCACAAGCAAACTTCGCAACGAACTTTCTTCGCGCCTTGATGAAATGTCGCACTATGATTTTAATGAACATAATATCTTGGTGCTTATGGAAGAAAATATGAAAGCGACCGCTCGCGGAATCGAAGAAGAAATCCTTTCCTTGTTTGATAGGTTTACCAAACACGCGCAATACGACGGTTGCGACAATATCCACTATTACAACGGATGGAAAACGAATAGCGCACACAAGCTGAACAGCAAGATTGTAATTCCGTTCTATGGGGTGTGGAAATCCGAGCCAAACTATGTATTTCACGGTAGCGGATATGGCGGGTATTGCACGAGAAAAGGCTATACCTATAAGCTCGATTTAAGGGAAGCGATTTACACCCTTACTGATATGTCAAAAACTCTGAACTATCTTGCAAAAGGCGTTTGCGGATTGGAAAACATAGACCTTTTGGAAGGCATAATATCAAGAAACTTTGAACGCGGAAACGCAAAAAATATTACGACGGAACATTTCGTCCTTACGTTCTACAAAAAAGGTACTTGCCACTTAAAATTCAGGAGTCAAGAATTGCTTGACAAGTTCAATCTCTTTGCATCACAGAGAAAAGGTTGGTTGCCCCCTTCCTACGGTAAGAAAGCCTATGATGAAATGGACGAAGAAGAAAAGACTATCGTAAAAGAGTTTTCGGGCAGCGAAGAGCAGTACAATAAGATTTTCCGCAATCAGCAAAACTACTTTGTAGAAAGCCGAGAATTGTTGCAAATCGGGTCGTAAAATGTTATAATAATTGAGAAGCACGGAGAAAAATATGACTACAATAAGAACTGTTGATGATTTGGGTCGAACAACAGACCGAATTATTTTCACGAAAGAAGAACACGGGCTGTTAGACACAGCCGTTGAAAAAATTGTATCTGCTTACGAAAAAGCCGTAGGCAGACCTGCAACAAAAGATGAAGTTGAACTCACCGACTTTGCTTGTTGCGGAGCGTTATGGAAAGATGGCAGACAAGGACTTGAAGCGCAAGTCAACGGGTGTTGCCAATATTGGGGAAATTATAAGCCGCAAAAAAGAATAATCGGCTATGCAGGAATATAAGGAGAAACGAAATATGACTATCGAACAGTTAAACGAAATTGTATCTACTATGGACTTGGCGACCATAGAAAGCAAGCTCAAAGAAAACGGTTTTAGAAGCGCAAGCAAAAACGGAAATTGGGAGTTTCACCCTTTTGAAATTGCAAAAGCATTTAAGGTAGAAGGCACAGAACGACACGAAGATACCTTCGACGACAAAAAATATCACGGCGACATTCACACGCAAGTTGCCGCATACGAAGGGATTACATTCATCGTAATCTCCGTTGAAAAAATCCATAGGAATTTGGATAATATGTCATTCCCCGTAGAAATGTTGCTCTTCACGGATGCGCCTATCAACGAAGAATACGAGCGCAAGCAGTCTGAAATCTGCTGTTGCGTGGAATGCAAGGGAAAGTTCGCAAAAGGAGATATGATTGAACTTAACGAAAAATTGTTTTGCATTGAATGTTTCCAAAAGGAACTGAATCGCGCGACGGCGGGCAAACCGAAACACGCAAAGAAAATCAAGGATAGGAGAAGAAAATAATGGCAAGAAGATATTACGACAACGACGGCAATATTAACGAAAAGGTTTTCAAGGAACGCCTTGAAGAGATACACAACGAGGTTGACGGTACGCCCGATATAATAGGGTTAAAAAGGATTCGTGCTAAACTCTATCGCCTAAAACAACAATACGAGAAATGTGGACGAAGATTTTTGGATTGCGAATATGAGATGGTTGCATTAAATGAAATTATCGCGGAGGCAAAGAAGTAGAATGGAAAAGCAGGCAAAAATTAAAGAAATTGCGGACTTTTTACTCAAAGAAAGCACGAATGCAAACGTAGAACCCGTATGCACAATGGAAGATGGCACAGAAATTCGCCTTGATTCGGCATCAACGGTAATTGTAAATAGGATTTTGGAAGAAGCCTTTATTCCCTACCTTGCGGAAAAACTTGTCGAACGGGGCTATTGTAGGCGCGAAGAAATCGCCAAGCAGTACCACGATATGTTAGCCGAAGAAGATATTGAGTGCTTTAATGACGGGCGCGATAACGCCTACCTTTACACCGACCATCTATTGGCTATAAACGATAAAATCTATAAGGAGCTGACTAAATGAATAAAACCGAATACAACGAAGCTCACAAACTTTACGTCGCCGCCCTTCCTTCGTCGAAGAAATCGGCACACACCGTAAAATCATACGACCTTGCATTGCGGAAGTTTGGGGAATATTTGAACAGCTTTGAACAAAACGGAGATATTCTGCCTATAAATGTCGTAGGATTTCGTACAGCCTTGTACAATACGGGGATTAAATCAAATACTGTAAAGCAGTATCTTATCAATCTCCACGCATTTTTTGAATGGGCAATCCGTATGAAAAAGATAAAGGAAAATCCCGTACAGCTTGAAGAAATCCCCAAACAGGAGCTTATCACATACGACTTGCTTTCTCTTCCCCAAATCCAAGCGGCGTTGACCGTTACCCCGAAAGGTATTTTTTCAAAAACGGCTTGCAGAAATCGCGCAATTATCGTCCTGCTCTTGCAGTCAGGTGTTAGAAATGCAGAGTTGCGCTCCTTAAAACCAAGCGATTTGGATTTTGAAAGATGCACTATCACGGTAAGCCACGGCAAGGGCGACAAACGCCGCGAAGTTGCGTTCCCTGCCCTTTCTCGTCAACTCGTCAAAGAGTACCTTGAAAGCGGTGTTCGCCCGGCGCATTTGACGGACGACGATTGGCTTTTTGGTACAGATGCAGACGAGCGTGGGCATTCCACCAACGGCAGGGTATGGCACAGATTTTCATCCAACGGCTTGCTTTCTATGGCGCGTAGATATATAGCCCGTTGCACGGGAAAGGAAAACGGCGTTAAGGTTCACAGTTTACGCCACGCGGCAACCGCCCTTTGGGACGACCTTGGTGTACCCATTAGAACTGTACAGCAGGCATTGGGACACGCAAGCGTATCGCTCACGGAAAAAACCTATACCTATGTTTTACGCAAAGAAAAGAATGCAGAACTTATCAATAATGTTCTCGACGGTGCGTTGGGGGTATAAAACAAAAATTAAAGAGCGCAAAAAACCGCCCAATTTTGGGCGGTTTAATATTTAGGCGAGCATTTACCCGCCAAAAAGCGTGTTGCGCGAAATTCACGCCGTTTTCTCGGCGAAAACGGATTTTAGCGTATGTTTTTGTGTGTTCAATTATTGCTATGCGCGAAAATTGGATTTCACAAACGCTTTGCAATCGTTTACATATTGGATATACTCCAAATATTCTGCATCGTTGGGTTGGGTAAGCCCCTTTCTGCCAAGGCTGATTTCTGCACCCGTGCTGTATTTCAGCGCAATATAAGCCTCCGTCAAGCTGTCGCTGTCGTGATAATGCCCGACGGAAAAACGGCTTGTATATTCATACATTGTTTCCTTCGGTGTTCCACTTTCCCCTTGCGATTCTCTCGTAAACTCTTTAATATCTTCGTTTACATAGACTTCAACGCTCCCGTCTGACAGCTTATTAAGCACAAAGCGGTTGGGTTTTACGGAGCTTTCTGTTTTGATACCTGCTTTCATTTCGTATTATCTCCTTTAATTTTTTCAAATTTATTTTGTTTAATATGTACTCCCTAAATAGGTTGTAGCTATTCGTACACAGTAGATAGCCACGATATGACACAAACGCGTAGGCGCGGTGTAGTGTGTACTTACCGTTTTTCAATTTACGCAGCAATCGCATTATTCTTGTGAATATCGAGCGACGAATTGTGGTTTTATACCGATAGATTTTGAAACCGCAAAAATCGGTAAAGCGATTATCTACTATGTTCCCGCGCTTGTCTTTGTAGGGCATTTTGTATTTTTGCCAATCGCCCTTTATCGACAGGCGCAATTTTGTTTTCAGAAATACTGAAACCAAGTTAAATACTTCCGACAAATGGCGTTTATTACTGCTATATATCACAACATTGTCCATATAGCGCACCATATATTTCACTCCGCACTTTTCCTTTATGTATCGGTCAAGCGCGGTAAGGTAGAAATTCGCAAGCCACGGCGACGGATAATAGCCTATCGGTAATCCACTCCCCTTATACGAATAAACAATATCGGTCAAGACTTTCAAAATGCGCGGGTCTTTTATATATCTTTGCAGGGCTTGAACTAAAATGCCTTTATCGACATTCTCGTAGAAATGGTGTATGTCGAATTGCAAGCAGTATTTCGTACCCTTCAAATCCTTAAAGAACCCTTGGACAATCTCTTTCGCCTTGTGCGTTCCCCGTCCGGGGATTGATGCACACGAATACACATAGAAAGATGCTCGGAAGTAAGGTTGCAAAACCTGCATAACTGCCCAATGCAGACATTGGTCGGGATAAAATATGGGTTTACTCAACTCCCGCGTTTTCTTTTGCGTTCCTTCGTTGATTATTGCGGGTATGCCCGTATGCAATTCATAGGTCATCGTCCGCAACTTTTCCGATAAATCCATTGCGTATTTGTCGATATTTTTTAATACGTTGATTACGAATTTTCTGTGTTTCTTTTTCTTTGCCGCATTACGAATAGCGCGTTTACAATTATCAAAGTCATAAATTTGTTCAAAAGGAACTTTTATTCGATTCATTTTCTCTTACCTATTACGCGCTTTCGTACCCTTGCAGACCTACCGCGCCTTTGATTAACCGGTAATACTTTCACCAAGTGGTGAGGATGCAACATACCGCTATCTTATAATTTGATAGCGCAAATTTAATCGAGAAAAAGGCGACCGCCGATATTCCAATTCGCATTACCGACCCCGTTATTGCAATTCCAATAACAGAAACCGTCATTAGCCCCGTTGTTCAGATTACCGCCGACGTAGTATATTGCACCCTTGTTTTTATTTAGTTTGTTTTAATAAACGCGCTTATTTGTGGGGGAGAAACCCCCACTCCCCCCAACTCAAAGACTCCTATGAGAAAGGCGACCGCCGATAGCCCAATCCGCATTACCGACCCCGGAATTGCAATACCAAGAACAGAAACCGTCATTAGCCCCGTAGTACAGATAACCGCCGACGAGAACCGTCCTCACGCCCGCGCTCACATAAAAGTAGTCGCACCAATAAGTGGTCGAGCCTGCACCTACTTCCACAGGCAAGACAATGTCAGGATGAGCAGGGTCGTAATCCAACACCTTAACATACGAATTGGTTTGCGGGATTACAAGGTCGCAAACGGCAAAATTCTCGTTCGTATCGGGCGTTGTCGTGTCCGTCCACTTGGTAATATCGTCGCAAACATACGGCACATACTCTTTAATGGTGCAATCAAGCACGTGTTCCCAAATATTGCCCCACATATTTTCAACGTTGAATACCTTGAAGGAATTTCTGCCGTTTGCGTTGTCGAGCGTACCGTGAGTTGCCTTGATAATATCCGTTTCCCCTGTGAAAAGCGGACGGATAGAAATCGAGGTCAAGTCGATTGTAAGCTCCGTGAGCGCATCTCCGTCGATTTTTGCATAATAATAGGTCGTACCGCCCACGGATTCCACAAACGCACCGTCGGCAATACCGCCCACCACTTCGCCATTCTCAATTACTTGGTGGTAGTAGGCTTCTGTTGCAGAGCCGTTGAGCGCGACCGTTGCTCCCACGCGGAAATCCTTTAATACGTTGGTTGCGAAGTAGAAAATGTTGTTTTCCTTATCAACCGCTGCAAACGCCGTCGCGCCCGTATTACCAAAACTCGAAATACCGTTGTACTTGGATTGACAGTTTCTCGTGCCAAACATAATATGAACCAAGATATTGCGAATTTCGTTGACTTCGCTCATTGTGGTAATGCAATAGTATTCCTGCTCCGTGTTGATTTCCAAAGTCGTGCCGAGATTCTTCGCCTCGTTGAACATAACCGTTCGCGTTGCATTATGGCGGGGATTTTTTCCGGGCTTGGATGCAAGGCAAGCATAGTTCACGCCATTGAACGTGCGCGTTTCTGCCGATGCTTCGTAGCAACCAATGTCAACATAGTTCCAATAAGGCTTGCCGTCCCTTTTGAATGCCTTGGGCAGAACATAGAATGGGTACAACTGTTTTTGACAAACCCAAGTGTACTCATAGTTCCCGATGGTTTGTTTCAGATAATAGAACCGTGAAAATCTCGCAAACTTATTTCCCGCTTCGTCGTACCATACCGACGGATTGAATACGCTTATGTAGTCAAAGGGGTTGTCCGTAGGTTCTGTGCCGATATTCGGCGTAAAGTCAATATCCCAAGTGGAGATAACGCCGTCCTTACGGATTACCCTTTCACCGACAGGACTGCTCGCGCCGATAACGTGGCGAATGCCGTATTCCACAGGGTCTTTTTCCGCTTCTTCAATCCACTTGTTGATTTGCACGATAGAGCTGTTGTTGTCCTTCGTTGCCGTTTTCAACTCTTCAACCGAACCGCCAAGCGCGGAAATCTCTTTTGCGTTTTGGTCAATTTGCTTCTGTGCATCTTCGTCAACGCCACTCGAAAGCAACTGCCAAAACGATTGCCACCCGTTTGTTACGCCGGGGGCAACGCCAATACTCGGAGCTGTTGCGATATAGCTTGCGCTGTTAAATCTAACAATGTTTAATTGTTGATAGGCGGTAGTGGATTTCCAATCCCCTTTCGGGACGGGAGAAACAATACCAAGGTCTTGTACATTACTCATTTATAAGTCCTCCGTTTTTTATTTTTTTCTGTTTTATGAGAAATCTATTTTTTGCCAAACTACGGCATTTCTCCAAGAATTGTAAGTCGTTGCCACCCAAACCATTTGACCGGCTGAAACGCCACTTACCGCCGTTGAATACGGCAAAGACAATGTTGTCGGGTCAATAAGACCACTTTGCCCCATAAGCTGTACCACACATTTTCCCGTCGTACTGTCGGGCGCGGTTACGACTTTTGCTTTATATGTGCGCAAACAGGAGCGTGTTCTTTCGTCAACTATTTTTTCAATGATGGGCGTGAGAGCCTGTTTTAATTTTGCGCTTTCTTCAAAAACATTCGACATAGCACCCTACCCCCTTAATTCGTAATAAGCCCGCTTTCGCTTGAATACTGCTTAATCGTTGCAATGGGAAAATCGTTCACGCTTACGGCGTTAATAGACATACTCCCGGTTTCCCCAATCGGCAAGCTGAAAGAGTTTATCAAATGGCGTTCAACAGGACTGCCTTGTTTGTCCGTTCTTTTGATGGTTACGAGTCGATTTTCTATCAGGTGGAAAAGTTGACTGCACTCAATCGTTACCGATTTTTGCAAAATTGTTTTTCGTTTTAGATACCATTCCGCAAGGTCGGCGCATTGCTTACTATTCCAATATTCCGCGCGACTTTCCGTAAAGGTTTTTAACCCGATAAGATTTACATTCGTATCACTCGACGGGTCATAGTTTGTGGCTTTTCCCCAAACTTCGTAGCCTGTCAATCCTTCTCCTGTAATCAAAATATCGTTGTAAACTTCGCCGTTTTTATGCGTTTCGGTAAAACCACACAGTTGGCTGTTTTCGGGACTGAAATTCCAAAGTATGGGTTTATTACTGTCGCTTATATCTTCTTGCGACGGTTCAACGCGCATTGCCCCTGTTTGGTCGTACCCAATAAGACCAACGAAAGTTTTATTCAGTTGAAGTAGTAAGTTTCCGAAATTTCCACCGCTATTTTCCGTAATATCATAAGGCAAAGTAGCCATAGAAATATCTGCCGAAATTGAGCCGTCGGAGTTTTTTGCGGAATAAGTTTTATTGTTATAATAATTCGTAAAAATAGGCACAACGCTGTCAATCATTTTGAGCTTATCCGACGTTGGTAAATGGTCGAACTTTGAAAGCCGAAGTATGCTCGCCATTGCGTTGAGTACATTCGGGTTTTGCGCCACCGTGATTGAGTATGCTTGATTTAATTTCCCCGCCAACGTGCCATCCAAATACGCCCATTTGTCGTAGAGCGGAAAGGAAACGGATTTATCATTCGGCTTAAATACGTTTTGCGGGTCTTTGATGTAAAATACGCCTTGTGGCAAAAAGAACTCCGTTCCGTCGGGCAAGATAAGTCCCATTGACAGCCTTACCTTTTGCCCGAACCAAATCTTATTTACGCTATACTCAAACGCGCCGTCAAGATTCGACAGAGTAATGTTCGCCCTTCGACGTTGCCCGTTATTCAAAGATACATTGAGTGTACCGCCTTGGATAAACGCACGAGTGTCATATCTCGTCATATAGCCACGTTTCACGGTATTGCCGAGCGAGAATGCCACGGAGTTGTCGGGTTGCAAGAAATCCAATTTAGTGATTTTTCTAAAAGGTCTTGCAACCGCTTTCAAATATTGCAGATATTTATTCGTTCCACTCATTTGTTTTATTTCTCCGTTTTTAATTTCACAGAGCCATTCTGCAAGGAAAGTTTAGGAGCTTGCGACTCGCCTTTCGTTGTGGCTACCAAGCGTTCTCCATTCAATGCAAACTGCGTTACGCTATATCCGTCGGGATATTCAACTGACAACATACCCGTCGCATTATCCACACTAAATGCAACCTTTGCCAAATCGTCGTTATTGCCAACCCAATTCGGGTCATTCGGCGTTTGAATAATAGAAACGCCTTCAGTTGAACCGACTTCTTCCCAAGGGATAGAAACCGTTACTTCCTGCACGAACGATTTTGTGTTTATCGTTTGCGTGATGGGATTTGACACGGCGACCATATAAAGATTTCCTTTCATATCCTTTAAGAAGAATGTGTTTTCACTCGCGGAAATGTTGTATAAATCTTCCATTTGCGTGGCGGTGTCCTTGTATTCGCCGCCGATGACATTTGAAAGCAAAGCTGTGAGCGTTCCACTCTTTCCCATTCTTGAAACAGGCTGTTTTAAGCGATATTTCGTGAAGTTTGTAAGGAAATTCGGAGTATTATTGTTGCTTACGCTTCCCGCAGAAATATTGTTACCGAACCGCCAATAATTCACAACGTGGTACACATCGGGATATTCGCCGTCTTGCGTTGTTTCAAGAAGAAGATAATACGGTTGATTTTTGCATACAGGGATTTCCGCGAACGGATTTACGCTTGTATATGCGTTGTCAAGCAAAGCATATCCCATATAGTAATATTTTTCGCCTGTAATCCATCCGAAATCGCGTATTTGGGTAATTTCTTTCGGTGCGGAATAAACCTTTTCAAGCTCGCCTGTTGTTGCATTTTCACGGTAAATATCCATCTTGTTTTCAGAAACAGAAAGTTGCCCTGCTTGAAGTGTTTTCAAATTGAAATGGGTTAAAAATCTCGTATTGTTATCCCAAGTCGGCTCAAAGTCGCTTGAAATCTCAACCGTACCATTGGAAACATAAACCCACGCGCACGACTGTTGACCCGACAACACGATTGCCGAAATTGCATTTTGTGGATAAGTAGAAGTACTTATAGAGATTTCCTGTTTTGCTCCGTCGCAACTCAGAATGACTTTATCCTTTGAAATCGTAATTAGCGCATAATTTATGTTTTGTGGTATTATTACACTACCAACAAGCGATGACCCTACATATAAGCATAAGGCATTGTTCTCCCTCGCCACCCGCAACCAATCTTGCAACTGCACACACGTTTCTGAAAGCGCAGTATTTGTACCACTCAAATACGATGCGTTGACTGTTGCGTTAATTTTTTTTGGTGTGCTTATGCTGCCGCTTACCGTATATCCTACCGTCGTGTATTCTATTTTTGGGTCGATAACGCCGTCGGTTATATTTTTTATTGAGGCATCAAATAGAGTCCCAACGGAAAACTGCTTGTAGATAGAGAATGTATTTTCGATTGTATAGGTTGCATAATTTCCGTAGAAAAATAAATACTTGCCCGCCATTGCAGCCCATACATCGTCCGTCAATTCACTCTTTAAGGATTTAATCTCAAAACTTTCACCGTAAAAATATATTTCCGCAACGTAAACCTTGTAATGCGATGAAGTATTTGCCGCAAAGAGTGTTGTACCCGTTTCATCAAAGCCCATAGGTCTAAAACTTTTTGCGTTTGAATAAACATCCCCAAATGTGTACTCTCCTATATAAGTGCATTCATCTTTGGTTATTTTATAGACATATTCACCCGTTACAAAAATATCCGTTTTGGGGTTGAATATACTGCGAAACCCCGCATTTTCTTCTATCGTATATAATAAAGAAAGGGCGTTGTTTTCAATCTTGAAAACCTTTACGACATTTTTCTTGCCGTTTGTCAAATAATACCGAAATGCAAGCAACGACGAATCTCTATTAAAACTTAAACACCCATTTGAGATGTATGCCCCGTTAGAAAATTGCAGAGAGCTTAACAACGAGAACTTTGAGCCATCGAAGGAATATAAGAACACCTTTGCGGGATATTCCCCACTCGCCATAGCAAACAAAGTTCCATCTTGGTTAAACTCTGCTGAAAAAACTTCGTCGTCTGTTATCAATGCACCATTCTCTATTGGTAAGTTTTCCTTTATTGAAACGCCACTTGAACTCGTAGTGAATATAACAGCATTTGAGCAGTCGAAACCGCCATCCGCATCGTTCAAATTATCGCCAACAACAACCATTATATTGCTTATCGGACTTATCGCAATGTCATTGATGTCTGATGTCCCATTACCGTTGAAAATAAACGCATTTGTATAACTAAAATCCCCAGACGATAAATCATTATAATAACGAAGATAATTAGAAGCCCATACAAAGTAATACTTGTTATTTACCTTATCAAAATATATAAGGTCGTGTGAAGTATTGCCCAAGGACGGCGTGTTTCCCGTGGCTGCGCTATATGTTTTCCAATCAATGGACGATTTGTATGTTGGTTCTACTTCTACGGTTTCTTCCGTTGTATAATTTCTAAAACCGTTTGAAATTCCTTTCCACGCCAAAGTCCAATCTGTCGGGATATTCAGAATGCCGTTGTTTTTCTCTCTCCACGCAACGGTTGAACCGCTTGCCAATGCTAAATTACCGCCATTAAAGCTATAATTACCGTCATTGCTAACACCTTGTATATTGTCCCCAACATTCTCCGCTAAACCCTCCCAAGAAAGAAGATTACTCATCCTATCAGAGCATTCAAGGGTGAACTTACCTTCGATTTTAGGTAATTCATAAGACACATTGAATGATACTGAATTTGACACTTGAACCCCATTTTCGTTCTGTACCGTGCAAACGATTTTATAAATACACCCGTTCTGCATATTCCCTGCGGTAAAACTTAAAACAACCGTATTTATAAACCCCGTATCGGATAAAAGTTTTTCTCTATTATTTGAAATTTGATAAAATTGCCAACGCACCCAATCTATACTATCTCCTTGCGCCTGCGTATAAGATGCAATAATTGGCAAGGACACAGTTTTAACTATTTCGGCTATCTCATTGCCGTTTGTTTCGGTGATACGCAATATAGGTTTTGTACGCGACAAGAACGCGGACTGTGAAACCTGCTGTACGGACTTATCATTCATCGTATTTTCCGTCCAATATTGCGTAATTTGCATTGTATAGCTATTTCCGTCGGCAATCCCCCAACTCGCCCAACTCGATTCAGCCTCATAAACATAGTACGTCTGATTTCCCTTATTGTCCGTCGGGTAGATTTTATTCGGCGAAGGAATAACGATATTATCCATCCCGCCAACTCTCGTGTTGTTTTGATAAATATCAATCTTGAAGCCCGTCATAGGGACATTTCCATTTACTTGCCAAGAAATACTGATATTTTCATTGGCGGCTACTACACCACTACCGATTCCCGCAAACGAGGAAGGTGTAATGTTTGAAGGTTGAAATAAAGGCATATTGCTTTCTCCTTTTATTCTAACAATGTCATAGTGTCGCACAATTCGGCGAGTGTGTGGGTTTGCGCAATTTCTGCGGGGATAGGAACGCCGTTAATCGAATAGCTACGGCTATTGTTGTTATTTGTCGTATCTCCACCGCGATTGGAAACAAATGCACCGCGCGGAAGTTGCTCCAACTTATCGCTTGTACCGAATAATAAACCGAGCGACCGCGTGAAATTCTTAAACCTTTCATTGGAAGAAGGCTCGATAATTTTTTCGGTTATGCCGGGCGGTAAAATCGTTTCTGCCCTGCCCGTCGCCTTAATCCCGCCAAGACCGTGCAAGAAACCGCCACTATCGTATGTGGGAATATCTACTCCCGCCTCTGACAAAATAGACTGCGCCTTGTTGCTGATTTCGGGCATCGTTTCGGCGATAACCGCAAGCAACTTTACCATTGCGGAAGTAGATTTATCTTCACTTTCCAACAAAGAAATTATAGAGCTGTACGCTTGCTGTTCATACTCAATTCGGGCTTGTTCAAGGTTTTCCTCTGCCTTCTTAACGCTCTTTTCGTTGGCAATTTGTTCCCATTGTCCTGTTGCCACATTGAACACACGAACGCTACGCTGCTGTTTTGCATCGAGCAATGCCTGCTCTGCCTCCAACAGCTCTTTCTTTTTTTCTTCAAGCTCAACGCTCTCCTTTTCAACATCCCGCAATTTTTCAAACTGCGCGATAAGATTGTTGAGATTTGTTTCATCTAATTCTTCAATGGCTTTTTTTAGACCGTCGATGTCATCTTCTGTTTCATTCGTTTCCTCTTTAACTCCCGTCAGGAACTCTTGGTATGAAATCTCCCCGTTGAGATACTTCTGTATCTTTTGGTAATAGTCATAGGTTTCCTTGGCGTTTTTGTAATCATCGGTGTTTAACGACTTGATTGCTTGCGAGATGATAGATAGATATTTTTTCTTTTTATCCTCGCTTAAACCAAGCTCTTCTGCATTATCCCTGATATACTCATAGAGTTTGTTGTACTCTTCGAGCTTTTCTTCTACCGTACCTTCTGTGCCGATACCGTCGAAACTTTCTGTTTGTGGGTCGAACAAGTTTCTAATACCCCCCACAATACCGAGATAGTCCCAAAAATCTTTTTCACGGATTTTTTTATAGCCGTAAACATTACTTACATCAATTCCTGCATTTTTTGCTATATCGTAAATGTCCCGTACAGCACCTCTGTCATTCACTTCGTAAACAGACCGACTGCTTTTTGTAACGAGTTCTTCGCTTGTATTGATTGCAGATTGATTGTCTTTAATCCATTGTTGGAGTTGCGCCTTTGCAACTTGCTCCATTAAAGGGATTTGCTCTTCGAGTTTTCCGTTTACAAGGTCGATTGACCCCGCAAGGTCGCCATTATTCTTAATCAGGCTTTCCTGAATAGAAATCAATTCTTTTGTGGCATCGGCAGTCAAATCTTCGCCACTCCTCAATTCCTTAACCCGTTCAATGGTTTCGTTCAAAGAGTTGGAGATATTCTCGTATGATGCAATGGAATTTGCCGCTTCTTGTCTTAAATTGATAAGCTCTTGGCGAGCTTCTTCTGCTGCTTGCCTTTCTTTTTCTCTCGCATCTGAAATCTTTGTAGCAAGCAGAGATATAGCGGCGATAGCCATACCGATTATGGGAATTGATGCTTGAATTGCGGTATTTGCGGAAACAATGCCCGCCGCATAAGCTCTCCAAGCCGCGATTGCGTTGGGGATAGCATCAATGGATAGCGTTCGCAAAAGTCCCCAAATCTTTTGTAACCCCGCGATAATCGCCGTTCCTTTATACGTCATCAGGAGCGTACCACCGATTACGAGAATTTCAGTTAAAACAAACTTTATCCCGCCGAGCTTATCTAACACCGTAAGCAGGTTGCTCGCAAACTCGACTAACGACTTTTTAATACCAAGGATGCCCTGCTCGTCGTTAGCCATATCTTGCCATTGAGCCTTTAACTCATTGACTTTCGCGGAATAAGTGTCGAGATATTGCTCATTTTCCTTTTGTGAATAGCCTTCCGCGCTGTTCATATCGTCCATTGTTTCTTGAACTTGGTCGAGATTGTTCAGAAGGGCGATAAAATAGTTTTTACGGAATGTGCTTGCCGTTCCATAGATTTCGGTTACGGTTGCGAAATTCTCGCCAAGCTCTGTCTGCAATTCTTCGTTAAGGGAACGCCAATCATCGTCAGCAAAAAGCCCCGACAATATGCCTTCCGTTGAGCTGTTTTTCGATTGAATAACCTTGCTCAATTCTTCCCAAATATCGAGAACTGTCGCCGCGCCCATTCGGTAATCTTCCACGACTTTTGCAACGTCGCCGCCCAATTTTTCAAAGGTTGCAAGGGACGATTCCTTTGTTGTGAATTGAATAAGAGAGTTTACGGCAGTACCGATATTTTCACCGCTACGCCCCGTTGCCTCGGAGATAGCCGTGATAATACCTACCGTTTCTTCAAGAGTAAGATTTGCATTTTTTGCGGACGAACCCGTGCGCTGTAATGCAGCAAGCAGTTTTTCTGTCGAAACTGCCGCATTGTCAGCCGAAATATTGAGCTTGTCTATGATAAGCTCTAATTCGCTTGCTTCATATCCGAACTGTTGCATAATCGCAATCATTCCGTCGGATGCTTGCGTTGCATCTAATTCAGCTACGTTAAGCGCGAGTAATGCCGCCTCCGTCGCTTTAATCGTGTCTGTCCAATCCATACCCGAACGGGCAAAATTCAAGGCAATTTCGTTTACATTCTCGAATGTTTGACCGTATCTTTGCGCAAGGTCGTAAAGCTCGTCGGCATTCGCGGAAGTACCCGCTACACGCCGTAATGCGACTACGGCATTTTCCGTTTCTACGAGCGTTTCATTGATTGACGAAATAGCATCACGAATAAGCTGTAAGGGTTTCATTACGAGCGTTGCCGCCGCCTGCCAAATAATGAATTTCTTTGCCATAGCACCAATGCTATCGCCATTCTTAATTACAGCAGAAGTATTTTGTTCCGTTTCCGCTCTCACCGTTGCTACATCGGCGGCGAGTTGCTGATATTTCCCTGAAAGCATTTGCAAAGTCGCGCCCTGCTTTTCATTCAGCGTTGCGCTCGTGCCTACTTCCGTGTTAAGATTTTTCGTCGCCGTAAGACCTTCTTTTGCTTGCGCGATAAGATTATCAAAAGTCCCCGCAGGATATTTATTCTTTACGGTGTTCAACGAGTTGATAAGATTTGCGTAGGATTTTTGCAAGGTCTTTACCGCATTGGAAGAAGTCCCTTGCACCGTAGAAAGTTTTGCCGTTTCCGCTCTCACGGTGGCAAACTTGGCTTGCAGTTCAGAGAGTTGCTTTGTCAACCCCGCAAGCTCCGCTTTTTGCGCTTTTGTGGGTTTGTTGTCGCCGATTTCCGCATTCAGCTCTTTAACCCTGCCAAGGCATTCGGAAATCTCCGTTTTAAGGCTTTGAAATGTACCTACTGCATACTTCCCTTCCGCGCCCTTTAATGTATTGAGTAGGTTTGCGAACGATTTTTGCAAGCTGTCAACATTCATTGACGGCGTTTTTGTGGTGGACGAAACGATTTTGCCGACTTGCGCTTCGAGTTCTGCAAGTTGGCTCTTGTATGTACTATCGTCTAATCTAACCTTCAGTAAAATTTCTGCCATAATCCGCTCCTACTGCTGTGCTTTTATGTTAAAACGGGAGTTCACTTTCTTCAAATGTTCCACCCGCAGGTAATTCAAATTCAGTCAAGTCGATTGCACTATCTTCGCTCCCCGCAATGACTTGGTATGGCGACATTCCCTTAATGAATTTCTCAATTATGCCGCCGTGCGATTGTTCTTCCAAAAAGATATTCCAAAACGGTCTTGCGGGAATCGTTGTCGTCGCTTCCCTTGAAACGACTTTTCCGTGCCTTATCTCACCGTATTTATGCTCTTTCTGAATCCACTCAATCAGTTTATCCCCGCCGCGCATCGTTTCAAACTTCGCATTGTTGCCGTCAGGCTCAAAAATGAAATTCAGCACTTTTGTTGCGACGTCTGTGCTTATGTCGAAGTTTTCATCGCTGCCGATTGGTGTACCCAAATTAGGGTCATCTGTTCTTCTCTCGTAAACGGCAGGCGTATATCCCTTATACCAAACCCTATGGAGAGTAGATTGCAAATCCCGCGCCATTTCAACGCCCGTATTTGTAAGGGCGTATGGTATCTGCCGTTCTATCTTTTTTACTTCGGCTTGCAACTCTTCTTCCAAACCGATAATTTGGGCTGTAATCTGCACACCTGCCATAAGTCGATACTTCCCTTGTGTTAAATAAAAACGCTCTCCTACGCCCCGTTTTTAGGGCGTAGGCGCGTTTATTTTTTGTTAGCTACCCGATACCGCTACAAGGCAGTATGTCGTCAGCGTTTTGCCGTCGCCCTTATTGAGCGTAATCGTAATCTTCGTGTTGCCCGTCGCCTTGCCCGTTACCATACCGCTCGTATCAACGGTTGCCGTAGCAGTCGCTTCCGATGCGTAGGTAAGGTCGCTGTAAGTAGGTTGTACGGTATCACCGTTGGGCATTACATACTTAACGGGGATTTGAGCCTTTCCGTTTACCGCAACGCTTACCGCGCCGCCGATAACCGCGAGAGCTTCAACCGCAACCTTTGCGCCACCGCACGGAACATACACGTAATACGCATAAGGACTGCCGTTTTCTTGGCAACCTTCGCAGGAGGGCATATTGTCGTTGTCCGCGAGAGCGTTCCACGAATAGTCCGTCGTTGCGTTGGATGTTTGGTTCGCCGAAATACCCACGTCGCCGCCGAATTGCGCCTTGGGAACGATAAAGTACAAGAAACCTTGCAAAGTACCGTTCGATACAGAGCCATTCTGCTTTGCGTAAACGTTGAACTTGTAGGAAACCGTTGCAACGGAAGGTTTGAAGTTGGAAGAAAGCTCCAACACCTTTGCGGATGCGTTCTCAACAAAGTAGAATACATCGTATTCCGTGCCAAGAACCGCCGTAAAGCCTTTAACTTCTTTTGTGGAAACATCCACGCCATAGTTCGTCCCTACATAGTTGTCCGCACCGTGAACTCTCACATAACACCAAGCCGTTGCATCGCTTGCGGTCTGTGCATAATGTTTCACGGGATTGCCCGTTACTTTCAAGGTTGCGCCCGTCGCCGTGATATGCTCGCAAACGGGCGTTAAGCCGTTGTAGTTTACATTGCCACCCGCCGTCAATGCTCTTTGTTCCAAAGAGAACGCTTGCGACGTGAGCGCACCTGTGATACGAGTCGTATCAGGAATTGTGATAAGTAAGGGATTACCGATACCACCCGTAATTTCGCCCATATTTACGGACGATGTAATACTACCTTCGCTTGCAACCTTATCGAAACCGATAATATTACCCGTTTTAGGGTCTGTAATCGTTACTTCGGCAATACCTTTGACAAACAAATTGGGGTCGCCCAATCTAATTGCATTCATAAAAGTTTCTCCTTTTTTCAGATTATTGTTTTTGAGTTGCGCCGCCTATCGCGTTGCCCAAGCTCGAAAGAGCCATAGTCCCCATCGTATCGTCAATCGTATCGTAGCACCAAGAAGGGAACGGATTTCCGTTTTTGAAACTTACCATACCCGAAAGCTCCGCTTGGCTGTAAAGCGTATAGCGTTTATCGCGCTCGATTGCGCTACGCCGATTTTCAAACTCTCGCACCGTCCACTCGTCTATCTCTCGTTCGCTTACTTTTGAATTGTAAGCTACGGATGCAATAAGACTTGTCGTGCTTTGTTTGAGTCTTTTTGTGGAGTTGTTCAGTTCTGTAAGCTCTTCTTGCGCCTTAACCAATTCGGCGTTGTCGGATTCGTTTGGCAATTCCAAACCATTCTGCTCTGCTATGAGCGGTCGTATTTGCGAAGAGAAATCTTGCGGTGTTATCTCAACGCGAATGTTGTTTTGTATTACCACGATATGGTCTATTTCAAAGTCGTTTTCCCCGACCTGTCGAATAAAAACTTGCTTTCCGATAAACTCCTTCAGGTTGACATCTATCCGCAAAGACATCAGCAGTAAGGAAATCGCTCGATTAAACAAACCTATACCGACACCATTACCTTGCACCGCATCGTATTCCAACGAGAAGATTGCATTCAGATAATCCTTTATTGCGTACTTTACAGGGAGTGTACCCAATCGAAGAACTAACGCATCCTTGCTCGCCAAGAAATCGTCGTAGTGATACATTTTTATCGGATAGAAGGTAAGCCCCAAACATTCGACAGGTTTCCCCTGCCGTACAAGAGATTTTCTATCCATTTTTGAGAATTGACCCATTATAATTTCCCGTCCTTTCTCTAATTGACTTATTTTAATATCCGAGCAGTTCTATATTCATTGTTGCGGACTGCTCTCCGCAACTTGCCGTGATTTCAAGATTTTCGTCGCTTGGACTTAAACAAGTAATCTCAACAGACAAACCATCTTCCGCAAACACAACGGAAAAATCTTCCGCTTTTGCCCCACCAAAGTTCCATTTGAGTGGGATTTTCGTCATATCTCCATTTTCAAAATACCGCGCTTGTACTATAACACTTTCGTATTGCGTGATACTATTCGGAGAAACGCTTATAAACTCAACGTATTGCTCCAATCTCTTTTCTTTGACGATTAGTTCAGCCATAGCGGAAACCGCAGGGTTTTGGCGTAATGTTGCGACAATTTGCGCACTTCCCGCCGCGATAGCCGTTACGACCCCGTTTGCATTGATTGTTGCAACCTTCGTATTCGTCGAAACCCAATCCCAAGCAATGGGATATTCAAGCGTTGTTTTCAAAATGCCGTTTTCTGTTGTGAACTCCGCGCTTAAAGGCGTATTACCTTGTTGGAATATAAGAGAATTGCCGCACAAAACAAATTGCCCCTGCTCGTAGTTATCGGGATATTCGACATAAAGCATTCCCGTTTCATTCTCCACATACGCCGTCGGCGGTTGCCAAATAAAATCTCCGTTTTTAACAAATACAGCCCGCACCTGCGCTGTATCGCCAACATTTATATTTTCCGGGGTTTGTATCTTCACTTCAAACGAAAGTTCTTTACCGTTCGCCACGAAATCTTTTTCAATATCGTCGGATTCCGTCAGTTCTTCAACACGAGCCGTAAACGTAAGCAAGTGGCAACTTTCTCTATCGCCCGAAAATTCCTGTATGAAGTCTGTAACGCCTGTTATGTGGTAAGGTTTTTTACCGAGAATTATCCGCGAGTTTTCTTGCAACTTTGCCGTATTTTCGTTGAGTTGACAGGTGATATTGAAATACCCGTCCATAAGTACAAGGTTTTGCGCGTTTTCCGTATCATTACCGAGCATTGCATTTCTTTCAACAAGAATAGGCTCTGTAATAACATTTCCATAGAAATCGTAGGAATTATACGATGCGTTGCACCGGGCAACGATTGCCGTGTTTTGGGCGGTTGAAATATTAGAAGGATTTACACAAATCCATACGCTCCCCATAGCCTTGATTTTAGCCCCAATAGGGAAATAATCAACGCCGTTTTCGGGAAATAAAACTTGCTTATAATCGTCCGTCTTTTTTGTGCTGTTAGCGGTAGGACGATGCGAAATATCCGCAAGTCGTATATTCGTATTTGTCCACGCGTAAAAATCGTCGGGTATTAAGCCTTGCACATCAGCGTTTACATAATCGGTTGCAAGATAGGCGCGATTTGCATCAAATACGGCGGTTCTCCCTGCCATATATTGCGCTTGACGGCTTGCATATTGCGTAGGCGTATTTTGCGCGGTTCGCATCGCACCACCGCCGTTAAACGCCGCAACGCTTTTTATATACTTTTTGCTGTCATTCTGTGCCATACCTTGCCGTTTCCCTTACTGTTTATCTACCATTGTCGTTCTAAACTCGATAGTTTTACCGCCAATATCAAAGGTTGCCTTGCTTTTTGCCTGTCTTGCCTTTCGCTTTTTGCAATTCTTTGTGCATTCGCTGCACTCTTGCTTGCACTTTTCTTTTTTCGGGGTCATCTCTTCACCGCTTACGCCATCTTAATCTTCCCGTCAAGGGAGAACGAAGGCATATTTTCGATACTTGTCGCTTCGTTGTTTGCTGTCGTGGCAAGCTCCAATGCAAGAGTGAGTTCCCTACCGACGTTCGCGCCCCCATCAAACACTTCACGACTGCCACATTCGGGGTGTACTCTTTTTGAAAAAGAGAATGTTCCAATACCCGCCATATTTACGCCGTGCAAAGCCTCGATTAACGCATACTCTATCCCGGCGCAACGGCTATACTCGTCCGACTTTGTGTTGAGTTCATAGGTGTAGTGCGTAAATATGAGAAATTTTACCGCGAGCGCAACCTTATACTCCCCTTCCCCCGACGGCACGGTTCTACCGAGATACACATAAACCCTTGTTTGACCGTCTGTTTGCGATTGCTTTGTGTATATCTGCGGAATAAGTCTATACCCTTTTTCCGTTGGGGGATTTTCGGGCGAATTTGGATTGAAAAGAACTTGCATTTTCTTCTGTATGGAAGGCAGTTTCTCCCCAAGTGGCTTTGCGCCGTCGTAATACAGGTATTTCCAAAACCTACAACGCGGGTACTTGTTATTGTCGATGGGCTTGTAATCGCCCTTTGGCGCATCTAACAAGTAATCGCATATTTTTCTCGGTATGCTTACCGCATCCGATAAATCCGCAAAACTGTCTTGCGTTTTGAAATACGGATAATACGGAGAATTGATGTCGGGTGTCATTCTTCCACTCCTTCGGCTGCCGCAACGGGTTCTTGAACTTTAAGATTTTCGACCGATTTTTTCAGCTCGTCCGTAAACTTGTCGATAAGTTCGGGATTCTCCGTAATCTTCTCTGCCGCAAAAAGCGAAATACCCTTTAATGTGCGTTCAACAACATCGTTTTCTTTGGTCTTGATATTGTAAATCTCAATATCGACCATTTTTTTGAACTGCTTAAAGTCCGCGAGAATATCAAATGCCTTGATTTTAAGCTCCGAATCCGTCTTAAATCTCTCCAACTGATTAAGCAAATGACCGCCCATATAAAAGTCGTAAATATTGTTGTCCATTTCGGGTACTGCAATGTCTAAATAGTGCGACAAAAGCACATTCAACAGCAGTTTTTCTTTCATATCGGAATCTTCTCCGACCACGCTCGGAATGGCAATAAAGGCAGATTGCTCCTTGTTCTCTTTTTCCGTCGCTAATCCCCGAATAGGTTTCACGCTCCGTCTTGCGACAAGCTCGGCTAAAATAGTCTTTTGTGCCAAGCTCATATATGTATTTGCTTTTTGTAATACTTCTTTCGATAACTCAAAGTGTTCCATTTTAATTTCCTTTCCTTTGGTTTTTTAGAATTTCAACCGCTTATCGCTCGGTACAACCTGACGGTATTCGGCATTTTGTTCAAATCTGCGCATTTCCCCCGCGAGCTTTCGCTTTAATTGCTCAAAGCGTTCCGTGTCTGCCCTTGTTTTATTCGCGCGATTTTGCTCGCCAAATGAATTGCTTTCAACCTTTGAAACGTTGGACAGCCAATCATTATTAAAACGAGTTTGCCAAACAACCTCAAAGCACATTCCAAGTATTTTTAATGCGGAACGCGAAAGGTCGTTTTCAAAATATCCGTCCGCGTAAAAATCGAAGTCAAATGTCGTATTTTCTTCAACGGGGTTATCCTCGCTCGCGTTTATGGTTATCACGCCTTTATCGCTGTCATACGAGCAAATATCCGTAGGAGTAGCAACTATTTGGTTGCCGTTAAGCGACAGGATTTGAGCGGAGAATAATTCATATTCTTTGAAATCATTTCCGAGTTCAACGGAATGCGGCGTAGTAATTTTCTCCGACGTCGTATATCTTTTGTTGTCGTATCTCGGCTCAAAGAATTTCGGATTTCTTTTCGTTCCGAGCAGATATTCCTGCATCTCTGAAGGTATTTCAAAGAGCGAGATTGCGGGAATAAAATACTGCGACATTTTTCTCGCATAAAGCGCGGGATTTGTGGGCAACAGCTCCTTTAACCTTATATCGTCCACATAAGTATCACAGTATTCAGTTAAAACTTTCAAAACCGGTGTCATAATTCCTTTCCTTATTCGCCGTCCGTTGCATCGTTCATTTCGGCAATCATATCTTTAAGAATGCCCTTAAACATACCGTCTTTGTCGTCTGCTTTTGAGATTTCATTGAGCTTTTGAATAAAGGGCTGATTTACTCTGTTGTCGCCTTTCATATAAGCATCGATATACAGAGTGGAGATAATCTGCTTGTGGCGATAACACGCCTTTTTGAAAATGTTGATAATATCCGTTTCGTCAAGCGACAAGAGCTTGTAATACACATCGCTTGAAAGCAATTCCCCATCTGTGTACTTTACGCCGTATCTCTCACGCTCGTCGTCTGTAAGTCCCGACAACACAATCAGTCGTCTGTCCTTTAAGCGTTTAAGGATTGCGGGGTTGAGATTTTGGAAAAATTCTTTCTTCGGAATATCTCTCGTGCCGCCCCTGCCTTGAATATCGCCGAGCTTTCCAAGGGAAACGGTTGAACCTTCAGCCACAGTTCCCATATACAAAAGCGTTACGAGCGGTTCACTTGTTTCTTTCACAACCACAGTTTGGTTGGCTTGCTGTACGTCGGCAAGTGCCGTCGCCACCGCTTTTGCAATCATTTTCTCGACTTCGCTCGCCGTGAAAGTTTTTTCTTTCTTTTCGCTTGCTGCCTGTTCCGTTGCGGGTTTTTGAGTTGCATTGCTTCTTTTCTTTGTTTCGTCTGCCATTTTTCTTTCTCCTTTGAAACATATAATTTTTATTGGGGGATTGCGGGAGTCGAACCCACGAGCCGTTATCCCCATATAAACGGCGATAAACATTCGCGTATCGCCGTTTTTTATTCAACTTACCTTACCGAAATGGATTAAACCATCATCTTGAAAATCTTGGAGCTGAATACGGGAACGATGTCGAAAGCCAAGGTTTCCGTAATCTCAATCGTCATATCGGAAGTTTCCGTAGGTGTAAGCGTAATGGTAATAGGCGCACCGCTCGCCATAACGCCCGCCATAGGCGCGTGTCCGATTTTTGCGACGATATATACGTTTTCCTGTTCGGGGTCGTCGAGGCTGACGAATTTCGGGTCATAATTCTGCGTACCGGGTACAACAGACAAACCCGCCTCAACAAGGTCAACACCCGAAACGTTTGCAAGGAAACCATTTCTCGTCCACTCCGTACCGATTTCGCCTTGCGCACCTGCAATTACGCCATCCGCGCCAATCGTAGGAACGATATTGGAAAGCCCGGAAAGAGTACCAAGTGCCATAAGGTTGTTTCTCGTTACGCCGTTGATTGCTTGCGACCACATAAGAGCCTTGTTCCAATTATCCATCGAGAAACCGTCAAGTACAAACGTGGAAGGAATGTACTTCGTGTTTCCGACTGCACCTTTGAATTTTTCAAGGGTCATAGAGTAGGTCTTATTGGCTGCACCACGCGCGAACGCCGCGTAAAATCTACCCGCTTCGCCGTCGATGACATCCTGATACCACTTGATGGATGCCTTTGCGGTATGGAGCTTGGGAGTAAGCGCGACCTGCGACTTGTAAAGTCTTTGGCGCGGCTTGCTCGATACAGCACCCCACGAATCGTCGTCGTAAACGAAGAAATCGTTGGACTCAATATCAATCATTTTTGTTTCGCCCAATCTACCCGACGTCCAAGAGATAAGACGGCTCGTTACGTCGTCCGTAATCGCAGGAAGCAACGGAGTAATGACTTCCGTCGCAATGGATTGAAGAGCAGCGAAGAAAGTTTGACTACCGTACAAACTTCTGTCATCTTCAACCTCTTTCATTGTGGAGTAGGGAGCTTTACCGATTTGACGGTTTGCTTGCGCCGCACAGAAAAGCACGGTTTGTTCCCAAACGTTACGCGAATACGAAGCGTAGTCGTTTACTTTAAGGACGTACTTTTCGGTCGAGTTCTTGTCGTTGTTTGCGATTCTGCCGAAGTATTCACAAGTAGCCAAACGACCCGCAGAAATCAGTTTGTCCCTGCTTAAAGTCATATTCGACCCGTCAGCGTTGCAAACCTTTACTTTTTGGTCAATTTCGCTCTTGTATGAGAAGATAGCTCTGGGCAATCTATTCAACTGTTTAGCATTCATAATGTGTGTTCCCTCCTATTACGCCGTTTTCGCACTTCTCAAAATGCGAACCGTGATTTTTTGTCCACCGTCATACGCGCCTTCAATAAATCTCTTGCTGATGTCGATGATTTCAGCGTAAACGCTACCGTCCGTAGGTGCAGTTGCAGTAGCAACAAGTAAGCCGTTGGAAATCGTTGCGTAAGGCGTTGCTGTAAGATTGGTGGGAAGTGTTTTGAAATTGCCTGCGCCGAAATTGTACGATTCGCCGACAATGAGTTCGGTGAAGTCCGCTCTTTCCCCTGCGGGAACGGAAAGCCCAAGCGTTTTGCCGGGGAGATTGAGTACGAGTTCGCCGTCCGTAACCTTGTTTACGTCGTATGTATTGCAAGCGTAAATGCCCGTCTTATCGCCGGGGAAGCCTACAACGCTACCGTTCGCCGCCTCAACCATATACCACGAGTTGCCGTTTTTCATCCCGTGCTTCTCGTAGCCTTCCAAGGGAAGTCTGCCCGACGTTACACAAAGGAAACCTGCCGAACATACATCGGGGTTAAAGGTTTCACCGGAAAACGAGCCGAATTTGCCTGTAATATTTTGAAGGTCGTTTCTCTTGGAATTAGAAACATACACTTCAAACCGAGTATTTGCAATTTTAGCCATAATCTGTTTCTCCTTTTACTGTTAATCTTTGTTCGTGAACTCGTCAATCAGCTCATCCAAACCGTCTTTGGCTTTCGATTGACCGCCGCCCGCTTGCTCGTCCCAAACATAGGCTTTTTGTTTGGAATTTGCCATTACCTTGCCCGCTTCGATAACCTTATCCATACAACGGGCATCCACCGCTTTTACCGCCTCTTTTTCGCCGATAAACACACCGTCTTTATCTTCCATAGCGGCAAACGCACAGAGCTTTTCTTCTGCTTTAAGGTCGTCCACTTCGTCGTCCGCGAAATCAGCCGTGCTGTTTGCCTTGATTTCCGCGAAACGAGAATCGATTGCAGTCTTTACTGCGTTTTTTCTGCGCGTAGTTTCTTGACTCTTCATCTTCTCGTTTGTTTCGGACAATGCCTTAATCGTCTTTTCGTTGTCGGTAATTTTACCTTTCAGCTCTTCGTTTTCCGCTTTGAATGTTTCAATGACGGAATCCAAGGCGAGCTTGACTTCGTTTTCTCCTTCCCCAAAAACAACAGTCGCGTTGACGGCAATCTTGCCGCCTTCAACCAACGCACCACTATCGTCTTTCGTTACGGAAGAAACGTAAGCCTCGTGCTTATCGCAAGAAAGCAAGGCTACCTTACTGCCAACAACTCCAAGAATTTGACAGTTCTTAAACATATTGTTAAGACTTTTCTTGTTCATAATTGTTTGTTTCTCCTTGTTATTTTTGGTTTGCGGATTTTGAGTTTGTGCTTGGTACACCGATGCGACTCGTAATGTTTCTTCTCTAATCTTATCAATGCCCATAGCAGACAATGCTCGGATATTCGCCCCGGCTACGGCTTCTTCTACACCGTCGCCCAAAACGGTTACACCCAATGGCATCCACTTTGTGTAAATGGGGTCATTTTCTTCGTCAGGAATATAGTCCATAACAAGAGTTTCAATACTGATTTGTTGCCCTTCAAGCCCCTGTTTCTTGATTTTGGCAACCAACTCCTGTGCGTACCATTTCCACAACTTGCCTTTTGCGACTACCCATTCTTTACCGTCTTTATGTTCAAGGCGTATATCTTCTTCGTTGCCGAGCAACCCAACTATATGCTCCGCGCCGTCGTCAAGAAACGTGGCAATCACAGAGCCGTCGGGTTGACGGACTTGCCTAAAATTATGACCGCTCTTTTTCCCAAGCTCCCCGTCAACATACGCAACGAGAATGGGGATGCCGGCAAGCAAGTTCAAATGTTCTTTCAGTTTCCCGAATGTCCATTTGTTTCTATGCTTTTTGTCGTTTATCAACCACAACTCCACATATTGGATTAACCCGTCGTTTTCGGAGAGCATTTTTAACAGACCGCCACCGCAAGACACTTCGTTCAGTTTTCCTTGTATGGTTTTGTTATCGCTCATAATTCTTTCCTTTGTCGTGCCGCCTTTGCCCGGCGGCACGGCTATTTTGTTATTTTACATCAATGCCATTGAGAAACTCTTGCAGCTCTTTGGGAGTTTCCACTTTTTCCGCTTTCGCGGCTTTCTCCGCGTTTTTCTTCCCTTTTACTGCCGTTCCCGCAATGTCTTTTACTTCGTCTGTGGTAACAACCCCGTCAGCTTGCGCATCGCTGATTGCTTCCAAGACTTCCTGCCCCTCTTCGGTTTCAAGCTCGTTTTCGATTTTAATCCCGAAAAGGTGGTCGATAATGCCGTAGAATGCCATAGATTGACCGCCGAGAATAAATCCTGCGGTTAAATCAAAAGCACAATGAAGTATGTAATAACAATAGAGATATTCAACCAAGCAACCAAGCGCGAACGGAAGGAGCATAATCGTCGAATTTACCGCCTTTCTCGTGCTTTCTTTTTTGATTTTGTTCGTGAAGAACTTAATCGGGAATTTCAATAATTGCGTAAGTAAAAATACCAACAATGCCATAATCCATATCATTATGTTTTGATTGTATAAAATTACTTTGAGCCATTGCATAGTCCTTACTCCTTATCGCCGATTTGTTCGTCGAGAACCGCAAGAACTGCTCTGAACCCCTCTTCAACCTTGCTTTCCACAGCCGCGTTTACCTGCTGAATAAAAGCGGTCTTTTTGGCTTCACAGCTCGCCGTGATTTCATTTACGGTTTTTTCGTAATTCGCTTTTGCGACTGCAAGCGCATTTTCTTTTTCCGCTTCATATTCGGCGACTTTGGGCGCGATAACTTCTTGGTCTGCTCTTACCTTTTGGTTGGCAATTTCTGTTTGTTTCTGCGCCACGATATTCGCTCTTGTTTTTACAAGTTCGTTTTTAATGCAATCCAACATAATTTACCTCCTATTAGATTGTCGTAACAGGTTGAACCGCAATAGGCTCTTCCTGCACAGGCGCGATTTCTTCAACCGCAAGCTCTTCTGTTTGAGTTGCGCATTCAGGCTGCACATCTTCGACGGGCGGCTGAATAAAGCCCAACTTGATTGCGTAACCTTTCAGCTCTTCGATTTCCGCTTTCAAGGTTTCGGGGCTATTTTGGGAAAGGTATTGATTAAGACAATTCAACTCCGCTTGGAGTTCGTCGCGCCTTTGCTCCTTGGCTGCGTATTCAACCAGAAGTTTCTCTCTATTTTCGAGTTCTCTCATAATAAAGTTCATAATCCTTTTTCTCCTTTTATTATTTTTTATAGTCGGCGCGGTTTTCCAATTTTTCTTCCCTAAAACCCTGCGATACTATTTCATATTAGATTTTTCCAAGACATTTTAAGACGATAAACGTTGTTGTCGCAAGAACGAGCAAGACGAGAAAAATCCAAACCGTAACTTTAATTTTTGGTTTATTCTTCGCATCTGCCGCTTCATAACGAACGAGAATATTGTCTATATCGTCAATAAATACCTTGATAATCCCGCACGGGACACCGATGGCGATTGTCAACACAATGAATAT
This sequence comes from Clostridia bacterium, assembly GCA_017463325.1. GTDB lineage: Bacteria > Bacillota > Clostridia > Christensenellales > Borkfalkiaceae > Scatosoma. The sequence goes on along the minus strand of JAFTPK010000002.1, from coordinate 185,067 downwards.
CGGTGAAAAAATAAACACCATAATACCGAGCAACCAATCGGGCAAATGCTTATTTATGCCAAAGGTTTGCAAAACCGCTTCGTTTTTACTCCGATTTGCCTCTTGCTTTTCAACTTCGGCTTTCGTTTCGGCTGTTTGCGCTTGCTTTTTCTTTGCTTCGGCTTTTGCAAGCAATTCTTCCGATTTTTTCTCCGTCAACTCACGGGCTGTTTCTTCGTTTTGCACGGCTTTTGCCGTAGCCATAGCACCAACAATATCTTCCGCTTGCTCTTCCATCGACTTCGACTTATCAACCTTTAATCGAATATCCGAAGCCGACAATTCAGTAATAGCCTTGCCATCTTCTTGGGCTACAATGGCGTGAGATTCTGCCGCCTGCCCGTTTTTTTCTTCAACCACAGGCTCTTCCGTTGGAGCTGTTTTCTCTTTTATCATAGCCCGTATCTCTTCCATAGGTCTTAACGTTTCAGACATATCATCACCGCCTTACACGAGATAAGTCGGGTCGGAAACCTTTATTTTGCAATGTTTGCAATACCCAATTTCGCCCGTGTTTTTTACGTAATAAACGAAATTCATATCTACGGCAATGATATACACGACTTCCTTTTTCTCGTTTTGCAATATAGCCTTAATTTTCATAATCTGATTCTCCTTGCATCATTTTACATTGCCGCTATCGGCAGATTTTTCATTTCCTTCCGTTATCTTTTTGTTTTTGGGGCGACCCACCGTTTTACCGTCTGCGCTTTGCGTGTACGACGTCGCGGGCGGTGTAAGCATATCCAAGAAACCACTTGCCTCTACACCGTTCATCACCGCAACTTTATCCAACATACTCTGACCGTCAAGCGCAGCAAGATACGGATATACGCTCGTGTCGCCGTTCGATACCCGCTTTTCAAGATTTTCGCGCAATTCATTGTCGGTATATATTGAACCGAACATTGTAAATCTGAAAGCGTGTTTAAGATTCAGGCTCTCGTAGAGATTGTCCATCATTCTCTCAAACTGTTTGTAGATACAATTTGAGTAACGGCTTTCAAGTTTTGCGGAAATCTCTGCTTGCCCTGCTTTAACATCTTCGTCAACGGGAATAATACCGCTTAATCCCGCTTTTGCCATACCGTACTTATTGAACGAAGAAGAGATTTCGTTTGCGTTTGCACTTTCCGTGAAATCGTGGCTCTTAATGTTCTGTACGGGGGCAGAGAAGAACGATGCGCCCGACGTATTATTTTTAAGCATAAGCGCTTGGAATAAGGTTTCAAAGAGCAATCTTCCACCGCGAGAAAGGCGATAGCCATCTTCCACCGTGCTTCCATTATCTTGGAAGTACGGAATTTCGCCTGTGAAAATCTTAATTAGGGGATTGAGCAATAAGCTCAACTGTGCCGCCTCATAATCGCTCTGTTGCGAATAGGTAAGCATCAAACCACTCAAAGGAGATGCAACAGCAGGTGTCGTGTCGTCTATTTCAAACGCGTACACCTTATCCACGGGGAGTGTTACATAGTAATACCACTCGCCGTTTTGCTTAAATGTTTTTGGATTGCCCGTGGCGTTCGACTTGATATTGCAAGGGTAAAAATGAATATCTTTGCCTTTGCAGGGAACGCTTGCGTACACCGCTATTTCTCCCCTTTTTCTCGATTTCGGTTCTTCAAACATACTATTGAAGTCGTCAAGGTAAGGCTTAAATAAATCGCCGTATTGTAAAGGGTCTGTCCCCGGTTGCATAAAGTAAAACATATTAAACGAAATAGTCCATCCGCTTAAATTGTTTTTCCCAACAATCCAACACCAATCCGTTGGAAGCTGTTGCAGAAACGCATAGTTCACTTTATTGTGAACCTTGTCGGCGTTTACGCGCAAGGAATAAAAAACTTTTCCTTGGTTGACAGCTTCCCCGGCAATCCTATGGGCTTGAATATCAGGGCGAAGAGTTTTATTGACTTTATCAATCAAGCGTTCTTCTCTCTTATACTCTTCCGATTTTGCATCTTCACTCGTCAAATACAACGGCGTTGCACAATAATGATAAGTGGGAATATCCTGATATGTTTTTGAGATTTTGAAATAGGGATAGGCAGTCCACCGCAAGATTTCGCTCGTTTGCCGCAAGGGTTGTTCATTTTGATACGGGGTACGTAAAAACTCCCCTATCTCTTCCTTTGTGTAATCAACGGGCAAGGACGAAATTGCCTTAATTCTTGCATTCTGTATCTGCGGTTGATTTGCATAACCTTCGCTCGCGCGAGAAAATGCGCCAAAGAGATTTGCAACGGGCAACCCTTGTCCGTAATTGGACATTATGCTATTCAGAGTTTCGAGAATGGCAGAATACGAAGTCTTTTTCGTTTCGGCTACCGATTGCCCACTCGCGTTCTTATTCTGTTTTTGTTGCTCCGTTTTGTTCATACTAACCCTTGTTTGCTTTTTCTTGCTCTGCTTTTAATTCTTTTTTGAGAAGTTCAAAAAACTGCTCCGCGTTTTTCGTCGCCTCTTCCATAGATTGCCCGAAATGTCTTGCGCTGATAGTGAGTTTCGTTTGGGTCAACCACGCTCTTTCATCAGAAGAAAGTTTGCTTTCTTTTTCGGGAAGAACTTTTTTTAAGCCTTCTACTTCTTTTTGGCTATACACAAGCATATACCCGCTCATTGGAGAGAAATAACTAAACTCCTCTTCGGGCAAATCTTTGTACCTGCCAATATAAAGCGAATATTTCTCCATTATCTTCTCCTTAATGCAAGTAGGTTCGCTCTTGTATTGTTTTGCGCGCCGCCATATCGTGGGATGTCAATCTGCCGTTGCTCAATCGCATCCGACCACGACGACTTCTTTTTGTAGGTTTCTTTTACGAGTTTATCTTCAAGAAGGCTAATAAAGCGTAAGCCGTATTTTCCCGCCGAATGTCGGTCGCGTTGCTTTCCTTTGCTTTTCCGAACTTCCTTTATCGAAGTTCCGCTCGGCTTGACTTGAAGATTTTGTATTTCTTCGCACCACCCTTCCGTTTGCTTATAGGGTTGCGCTATCTTGCCGTCGTCGAATGTATCTTTTATTCCGTGAAATATTTTGTACGCTTCCACGCCGTCAAGAACGTTTGTCGTCAATATCTCGATATTGCCTTGCTCCCACTCACGCTGAAGGTATCTTATCATTTGCCCTTCGTCGTCCGTTCCACCTGCTCTTGTCGCTTTTAACGGATAAATAATAGGCAATGCGTTAGGCTGTTCAATATCTGCATACGCGCAATGGTCGTAGCAACAAAGCGTAGGCGTTCCATCACCCGTTGGCTTCATAAGCTCTTGCACCACCGTCTTGCCGACGGCGCGAGCATCGACCACGATATATGTCGCTTGACCGCCATCCATACAAAACCGCAACCACAAATCTTTCAACTTTTGCGCTTGCAATGCTTCCGTTTTTGGCGGTGGATAGCTATCAACAAATACGGCTTGCTTTCGGTACTTATCACGTTTTGCGGGAGTTGTATATCTTGTACATTTCCAAACGACGTCGGCGCACTTTGCGTTCTTTTGTCCTTCTTCGTATGAAACGTCGTGAGCAACAACATATACGGCGTTCGGGTCGCCACAATGACGATTTTCCATAACCATAAGTTTTTTGCTTTTGGCTAATATTTCGTCTGAAAGCATAGGGTTTTCACCCGTTCCCGTGTACCGCGCTTCCATTTCGCGCTGCCAAACTTCTGCCGTTGACGTGGATTTTTCTTTCTTGTAGTAAGCGATACCCCTTAAATTGCAGAGCAAGGCTGAAATCCAAGAAATATCCATACAGAAACCGTCGTATTTGTCGCCGAATATCATCGCTTTTAAGGCGGTCTTGCGATAGACGGTAAACGCCTTGTTTTGCCGCGAAGATGCGTTCGATATACAGTTGAACTTTAACTGTACGCGGGTTCTGTCTTTTACGCCGTTTATCATTCGTTCAAGACGATGCCCTTTCTTTACATCTTCTTCAAAGTCGTCAAAGTTAAAGCCATCTTCACCGCCTTCTTGCGCCATTTCTTCGGCGATTACGGCGTGGAAGTTGTCGCCGCGCGGTGCATACATTGTAAATTCCGACCCGTAATCTGTTGTGATACGGAACATATCCGCTCTGTCGTTATTTTTATTCCAATAGCTCGTCGCAATCGGATAGCATTTTTCTGTAACGGCGAATGCTTGCGATGCAAGTTTTGCGGATTGTTTCTGCGCGGGGGCGTAATATCGAACTTGCTCACCGGGATAAAAAGTCCCGTCGTGTTCTTTGGAAAGCATCGCCACAAAGGTCTTTGTAATGCCTCTCGCGCCCGTTATGTACGTAGTTTGGTATCTTGCCTGTACTCGGAGCATAATTCTCTGTGGAAGTTCAAGCCCATACGGGGCATTTTCCGAACGAATCAAATCGTACCAAAAATCGGGATAGAAGCGGAAAAAGCTGATAAGCAAGCCCCACGCCTTTTTATCTACGCTCTCGTAATCAAACGCTTGCTCTTTTTTTGTCTTTTCCCAGCGACCTATCTTTTTGTTCCATTTGCGCCCTTCTCCGCAATAACCCGTAGGCATTACTTTTTACCGCCTTTACTTTTTTTTGTGGTGGGCGCGGGTGCGGGTTTTTCAAACTGTACCTTTGTTAATCCCGCAAATCTCTTATTCTCTTTCTCTTGCTCCGTTTCTTCGGGTTCAAATTCACCGTATTCGTCAACGAGTTCCATTTCAGCAGGCAAATCAACCAATGTCGCTATGTCTGCATTTTTTCTCATTGTATTGTGAATATCGAGTATCATTTGGTCTGCAACATCCAAAGAATAAGCATATTTTTTTGACTTAACGAATTTATCACGGAGAACTTCTACAAGCTCGTCGTAATTGAGCAGTTGACCGTTCTCCATAAGCCCCATAGCTTCCAACGCGACGACCATTGCATCCATTTTTAACGGTTCTACGGGTTTTTCGTCTTTTCTACGAAGTTGCTCGGATGCGAGCATACTGTCGATAATCTTTTGCACTCTATCATATCCCGCCGCATCGCCAAGCGAGCGCAAATGCTCTTGCACGAGAGAAAGAGTTGAAACCTTTTTGAGAACTTCACGCACGGTGTCGTCCAACGAAACCCCTTTGTATCTCGATATACGTGCATCGTAAATCCTATCAAGCTCGTCATAAACTTCCGTTGTCATAGGCAGATTTTGCCACAATGTACGCGTTCCCCACGTTTCCCTTTGCCTTTCAGTCCCGGGGAGCTTTGAAAGCCTATCTTTTTCGTAGTGAATATATTTCGCAAAATCTTTTTCGGTAAAATCTTTACCAAAAATCCGCAACAACCTTGATTCGCCGTCTGCAAAACTTGCGGGTCGTTCGTTCACAAGGTGCTTACCGTTTTCTTCAAGCAGTTCAATGTAGGCAAACCACTTGTTCTCTTCTTGCTCAAAATCTTTCCCAAGAAGCAACGGGTGGAGCGGCACATTAAATCGCGCACAGTTCAAATACAATGCCAAATGCGTTCCGTTTGCCTTTTCAAACTCTTCAAACGATTCACTTTCGCAAAAGATGCAGTACGGCACTCCTTCTGCTCGGCAATTCTCTTCGCTTAACTCTGCCCCGCATTTGTGGCAAATGTATTTAATTTTGGATGACCTGCTATTCTCCATTTCTTCTCCCATTTGCCCTATTTTTGCGTTCCTGCAATGAAAAGAAAAACCGAGTAAGTTTGTTCAACTCACTCGGTTAAAGCGCATTTTTTGTAAAAGACACTATGCCCTGCTCACATTCCGCGAGTTGGTGTAGGCACATAAGGTGTTCCCTATTATCGTGTCAATTACTTGGCGAATAATAATTTTCGCTAAAATATTCAGTTTCTTTTTATATTTTAGCATAGAATTATTTGTTTTACAAGTCTTTCAAATTATTTCAATTCGCAGAATATTACGAATTTTCCCCTTTGGGCAAGCCGACAAGCTCATAGAATCTGCTGAAATCAATGTTTTTGGGTTGTTTTTCAGGTAAATACGCAAGCCAAGTCGCGCCGTAGTCTTTTAGATTATAAGCAGTACCATACCCAATGCTCCCGCATTGAAATTCGTCGGGAATGAGTTTTACTTGCGGCGTTTTCTTCCAATATCTCACGCCTGCCGTTTCATATTTTGTGTCCTGCAAAGCATCCACACAAATCCACGCGCCGATGGGCAAACTCTTTAACTGTTCCACGGTAAGCGGGGTTTTATCGGTGGAAAGCTCCATTAAAGTAGTCGTGTTTACATATTGCCCACCCGCAACTCTTTTACAAACATCGTCAACAGCCTTTTGTATATTTTCGGGTGTTGCGAATCTAAACACATCTTCGCTGATTGGAAATAATGCCTTTAATTCTTCGGCGATTTTCCCCGAAATTTCCTTACGCGCCTGTTCGTAAATAACATCTCGATAATTCTTTATTTCAGGGCTTTCCCACGCGCTTTTTTCGACGACCAATTCGTTTTCTCGGATTTTGCGATACCCTGCATTGTAAAGTGCTTCGGCTTGCTTTGTGTTTATAAATAACTGCGTATTTATCTGCGAAAACGGAATGCCCTTTTCTATACACTCCGTCAAATATTGACCACTTTCCCCCGCGCAATCCGTTTTGTTAATGATTTGCGCCATTTCTTCAATTAGTTTTCGTTTGTCCATTTTGTAACTCCTTATTTTTTGTGTAAATCATCCATAAAATTTGATATTGCTATTGTAGGTATAATAATTGCAAGCGTACAAAGTATAATAAGCGCAAGTCCCGCCAAAATTCTTACTATCATCACTCCACCTCCGCGCCGTAGCGTTCTTTGAACCACTCTACCCATTTTTCTTTTATAGGTTGCGGTTGCCCCTTGATGATTTCCAAACAAATCTCTTTCGCCGTGTCTTTGCGTTCTTCCATACACATTTTACCTACTTCAAGACACGCTTTATCCACTTGCTTTTGGAGTTCGGCTATGCGGTCATTTTTCTTTTGGACACATTCGCTACTTGCACTACAAAGGTCGGTATAGCGATTGCTTTCGCTGTCATAGCGTTGTTTCCAATCGTTCTTTTCTTTCGTCAGCCGTTCGATTTCTGCCTTTTGCTCAAAATACAGTTTGTAAACCAAGTCAAAGTCGGGGAATCCCGCAATAGCACCGTCGCCGCGTTCGTCCATTTTCTTTTGGTACTCTTTTTTCCACTCTTCGTTGAATTTCTTTCTATATTCCCGCTCGTTGGATATATCAAAAAGTTTTTCCCATTCTTCAAGTTCAGCCTTTTGCTCTTCTATAACAAGTTCAGCGTGTCCTACCTGTTCGTCGTGCCATTCTTTGCTTACGAGTTCCCCGTCTGCAAGCATTTGTTCGTGTTCACACCCAAGTTTTCTGTCGTTCCACGCCGATATAGCCGCTTTCTTTGAGAAGAAATACCGCGTGTCCGCATCGTAAACGCAACACTTATGGTTTTTGCAAATCACTTCCCAAGCCTGTCTTGGATTGCACTTGGGGCGCGGATAACGCACGTCCCTTCTTAACGTAGCCTCTCCACCGCAAAACGGGCAGGGCTTTATTTTTTTGCTCTTCGTTTCTGCTGTTGTGTATATGATTTTTCCCATTTTTTCTACTCCTACGCTCTATTATTTTAATATAACGATTATAAGCAAAGCGATTGCAGCAACCGTTCTTATAACATTCAAGGTCGTATTGAACACTTCAAGTTTCCCATCTTCGCTAACAAAATCGTACCCGCCAAATAATGCTTTCAGCCAAGTTCTCATATTTCAATTTCTCCTTTCGCTAATATTTACCACTCTTCCATATCATACAAAGGGTCAATGCTTGCGCTATAACACCACTCACAAAGCCAACCGTTTGGCGATTTATCAGTCCTTACCATTTCAGATTGTTCGTGCCTATCTCCACAGCAACCGCATTTCCTAAAATATTTTCGTTTCTTTTTTGGTTTTTGTTTCATACCGTAGCCCCTTCTTGTACTTGTTTCAATCTTGCATCCGCTTTTTCGCGGTCAAAGAAAAGATATTTTCCCTTTTCTTTTAACCACGCCGCGTTATAATCGTCCGTTCCGCTATGCCCAAGTCGAAGAAGAATATCCTTTTCAAATATTTGAATACTTACCACTTCCCACTCGTCAACTTCTACTGCATAGACACAATACACCGTATCTCCAACTTTACAAGGCAGGTCAAAAAGTGTACCGCGCTCGGCTTTATCTTCATATTCCCCCAACTTCTGCAATACCTTTGCGCTGTAACAGTCCGGGCAACTTGCGGTACTCGCACAATCTTCTATATTTGGAGATATACAGTTATAAAGGTAAAAGCCGCGTTCGTCTTTTTTTGTTAGTCTATCCATTGTTCCCACGCTCCGCTTGCAATGCTTTAACCAAATACTCCGCAAGGATTTTGACTACGATTTTCGCCGAAGTTGGATATTCCTTTACGAAGAAACCGCCTTCCCAAAGATTGGGATTGAACGAGCATACAAAGTCGTAGAAACGAATTTCGTTCTCGTCGGCATTCTTAACCCCGCGAAGAAAGTTTTTATTTTCTTCCCTATTCGCCCCGCCACCCGCTCGGAAGAACGCGTGTACTGCATTCTGTTTTGTTTTCTTCCAATTTATTACGTTTCTGTTTGCGAGCTTGTTCAGCAGATAATCATCGTAAGAACCGATACGACAAATCAAATCCTTGAAAGTTTCGTGTTTACTTGCGCCCCACCGATAGCAATAGCTTCCCCAATCGCTTTCCACGGAAAGTATGTAGTTCTCGGTATCAAGCAGGAATACCGCCGAAGCACCGCTTAAATTGATTGTCATTCTATCTATTTTGATAATATCTTCACTTTCAAAGCGAAAATGATATTTTTCAACAACGTCTTTGTGAAATCTCATATCGTTTCTCCTTTTAATTCTTCAACGTAGCACCAACTTTGGGGCGGTCTTGTTAAATTACACTCCTTGCAATCTTTGCAATCCGGGAAAAGCCATTTCGTATGAGCGCAAGGACTGTTTTCTTCCGTCCTATTCCAACGCTTAAACTCGCTTAATTCTTTCGGTTTATCGTAGATTTTCAAATCCGCAATACGCCACCCGTAAACCCGCTTGCCTTTTGCGTAATCCAAGATTTCTTCTATCGTAAGACAGCTTTCTTTTGGCAATAGCGAGCTGCCGCCATCCATAATCCCGCGACACATAAACTCCCCGATTACCTTTCCGTTTAAGCACTCATATTTTTCGCCATTCCCCCAAAACTCAAACCCGTCGGACATTTTTACCTTGCCGTCAGCAAGCCACAAATATTCATTGCTTGCGCGACCGAAACCGCTAATCGTGAAGTGTCGTTTTGGCATCGTGATATATATGTACACCTTAAATGGTCTTTTGAGTTTTGGAACGCTTTTGCGAACTTCGATTCGTTTCTCGTAGAGCGGTTGCCCGTTTCTCTCTCCAATTTGATTACATACTTTTACACCCCATCCCGGTTGCAAACTCATTAAAACTGATTTATCCATTGTCGCTCTCCTTGTTATCATTGTAAAGGTCGCAAAACTCCCTCGCGGCGCACTTATCGCATTCGTCTGTAATAACTTCGCATTGAAAACTGCACTCTTTGACAAGGATAAGTCGGTCTTTTGGATTATTCCAATCCATTTCTTTTTTGCCGTCTTTGTAATACTTATCAATTTTCGGCAACCTGCAAACTTCTATGTCGCACCAATCGCAATCTTCGCAAGCATCCGTAAGCCTTGCCAACGCTCTTGCCTTCCCTCTTGTTTCGGCGAATACAACCGCGCAGCTAAATCCATCTCTTTCTCTTGCCAACCACGCTTTCATTGTTTATCCTCTCCCACATATTTTTTCCAAAGGTCAACCCAATCGAGTAAATAGAGTGTTCCCTTTTTTATGCACAGATTTTTTATCTCGGTCAAAATCTCTTTCGCTATTTCCTTTTCCGCATACTGCATACGGCAAATTTCACAATCAATGGTATGACTTGATTCGTTGGGGCATTTACTAATAAACGCGCCGCAATCTTTTATTAGTTTCTCGTGTTCCATATTTCTACTTCGCTCCGTATTTCTGTCTTAAAACATTTGTTATTGCAACCGTCTGACCGCTACTCTCTAAATCAACTGCTTGCAAGATTTCTACTACCGTTCTGCTTTTCTTTTGGTAGCCCCTTTCAATTAGCTGCTCCGCTACAATTTCGTTGAGCGATTTTGTGTGTTCGCTTGACTTGAACCTGCCGTTCTTGGCAAGCATTTCCTTTGTTTCCGCAACAAGCCAATCCGTAGCATACTTCCCTACTTCCTGTAAATCGTTTGAAAGCTCTTTTATTTCTTCATTCTTCATATCAATCTCGCGCTCCCCTTTTAGCAGATTTTATTTTTTTGATGCAGTCGGGGCAAAAGTCAAACCCGTTTACCTGCGTTGTGCAATCTCGGCAAAGGATTTTATTGCAAGTAATCAACCGATTTTTGAAATCAATCGTATTCACGCTCGTTCCTATCGGCATATCGCATAGAAATTGTGCTTCTTTTCTTAAATCGCCACAGAAGGTACATCTTCTTGTGAGTGGTACGGGCGGCACGAATTTTATTACGTTTTCTCTACTCATTGTCTTTCAGCCCCTCTACCAACTCGTCAATCTTTTTTCTCCAATCTACGCCCGTCATCCCGCCGAAAATAGCCATAAGACAAACCGTGCAAATACTGTCGCCTGCCAAATGATAGCTACTCGATTTCGATTGATTTTTGCGCACTCTTTCGTAATCTTCATCTTTTACCGCTTGAAGTCGAAAGCACTCCTTTTCCGTGAGTTTGCGCACTCGAACGCCCGTTTCTTGCGGTTCGACCACACCTTGACCGTTCCGTTTAAGGTCAGCCCCGCAATTCCTTGTGAGCGCACCAACACAACTTTGGTCGGCGCGTACCTGTTGATTAAATCCGTCGTAGATGATAGGCTCTAAAACTTTCAACCCGTCGCGCTTACTTCTAATCGTTGGGCTGTTATCCGTTACCCTCGGCTCTCTGCCCTTATAGATATCATCAACTATCATAGGCTCTAAAATCTTCACTTCTTGATTCCCCCCCCCCGCGCAAGTTACGGTAGGGGCTAAATGTTCGATAGAATAAACACGCCTACTTGCTTCTATCGTCCTATCCCATTTTCCACCGGTGAGCGTTGCCACCTGCTTACACCTTGTTATTTCTTCCATTCCACCACTCCATTATTTCCGCCCATAGTTGACGATTTTCGCACCGTCGGATAAATATCCGTTTCTTCTATCCCGCCGCGATTATAGCCGTGCGGACGGCTCATAACTATTGTTTTTTTGTTTCCATCACCGCCGTCATCGCTTGATTGCCAAATCCCTTCCAATCTCGCGCCATCACCGTTCCCGCGACATCCACGAATTTCTTTACCGTTTTTCCTTGGTTGCTCAATAACAAAGTTTGAACTTGGTCTGTATCCGCTTTCAGTCTTGATAGTCTTTGCGTACCCCCCCCCGTCGTAGGTTGCCAACCGAATCCATTACCCTTGGCATCGTGGCGTTCTTTATGAAGGTTTAACGCTTGTATTGTTTCTTCTTTTAGATAATAGCTTTCGTCCACATTTTTTTGAAGGACGTCGCGCAGTCTTTTTTTAAGGGGAAACCCCGTGGGGTGATTGTAGTAGTAATCCCCAAGGATAGAAACCGCAAAGCATCTCTCTCGGTTTTGCGGAATGCCAAATTCCTTTGCATTCAAATTCGCCCATTTCGTTTTGTACCCAAGCTCGTCGAGAAAAGCTATCCATTGTGCGAAATGCGGCATATTTTTCTTGCTCGTAACATCAGGAACATTCTCCATTAGAAGAACCTGCGGAAGTTCGTTGCATTCCTTCAGCAATCGCTCCACTTCCCACAGCAATCCACTACGCGTTCCACTCCCTTTCTCCATCCCCGCGCCCTTTCCCGCCGAAGAAAGGTCTTGACAGGGGAATGAGTAGGTGAGTATGTAGCAGTATTTGTCGGTTTCTTCAACCCGTAAATCCCCCCCCCTTGCCATTGTTATAGAGCCAAGATTTCTCGTTGCTTTCATATTGTTGTAAACCGCTCTACGCCATTTTTCGCCGCCGTTATGTTTCTCTATTTGCTTGCGGGTCATAGGCTTGTTGTAGTCTGCTGATATTCTCCCGTCGAGAAAATCCACAAGCTCCCCGTCGGTCATACCCATAGAGTAATCCGTTGAGTCGCCTACAAAGTGCATATCCTTATACGCTTGAATGGATTTTACCGCCCATTCGCTTATAACGTGGTGTTCAAAGGGTACGCCGAGATATTTAAGGGAAAGTGCTTGACTCCCGTACCCCGCAAAAAGCTCTATTAGGCGTATAGGTTTATCTATTTTGAACGGCTGACTGCCGTCAAATAAGCTCATTTGAAACATTTTATTCTTCTCCTAAATGTCGAAAATGGACATTTGCCGCATTTGCGGTGGTTCTGTAAGGTATTTCCACCGAAACGTGTCTTTTGGGCTGATAATTCCTTTATCTTCCATCTCGAATCTCTTGTCGAAATCCCGCACCGTATGACCGTCGGGCTTAAACGTTGTCGGACTGTCCTTGTCCCACTTTAACAAGAGTTCCCAAAGGTCAGGGTAATTCTTTCGCAATAACCTTAATTGCTCAACCCCTTGGTTGTGGCAGAACCAACAGCCGCCCCTTGTTGCTGTCGTATATGTCGGCGACAGCAAATCATTGTATTTTGCCCACAGTCCACAGTAATCTTCATCCCACCCGATTTCCGCAAGCGGAAGTATAATATCCTTTCGTTTGGAGTGTCTTTCTATTCTTAAAGGCTCGTCTGCCGCAATCCCAAGATACTGCACGACATTTATACCGCCCGTCGTGTTCGGGCTTTTGGAAAACCCTTTGTTTGAGTTGGGTACACCAATTCCCCCGGTTGACTGAAATGGGAAAGCCCGTAATACGGTTCGTTTGAGTTCCCCCGTGCAGTATTGACTCCATTTCGTCGCAAAGCCCGTGATTGAGTCTGTCGGAAGGCTTGCATTTTGAGAGCCGAGTTGCACCATTGCCCGCCGAGCATCGGGAAGCCGTAAATCCTTGCCCCCCCCCGCGATTGCACAACTCGATAGAATATATCTTCGTATGTCAACCGCTCCGTTTTCGTATTTGAGCTTTTTGCACCAACTTCCGATTGTAAGTGGGAATCCTTTGATTGTTCCTGCAAACTGTCCACTTTCAAGCACATTGTAGAACATCTGTTCGTAAGAGAGTTTTTGTTGACCCCCCCCCGCAAATCTTCTTCGTTGCGCAAATATGCTCGACTTTTATTCCCCAACGCCGTTCTATAATTTCATCTGCCTTTGCCTTAAAATCCACCATAGGCGGCAAGTCGGCGGGGATTGTGTCCGTAGCCCACACCTCTGCGTGTACGATTCTGTGGAGCGGAAGTCCAAGTTTTTCAATCGCCCCAAGGCAAGCAAGACTATCTTTTCCGTATGAAAGCGAGAGAACGTAAACCGCGTTTGGGTCTATTTCTTCGGTTATGTATTTGTTAAGAAGGCGATAATTTGTCATTTTTCAGGTATAGCCTCGTAATATCCACTCTCAATCTCAACAAAAGTACAAGATTTTTCGTGTTCTCTATGGTATTTCGCCTTCAATTTTTTCTTTGCTCTTGCAAGGCTTGTGAACCAAGTTTCATTGTACTCTTCAAAGAAATATTCCCAACTATCGGAATTTGTCATACTCCCGAAGCTCGCAACAATAAAGCTGTCCGCACCGAGCGCGTAAACTTCTTCCGTGAGTATGCAATCTTCGTATATGCAATAAACCGTTCTGTTTAACGAAGGTTTCATAACTTGCACTCCCTATAAAATGTGTCGATTTGTTTGTTTGCCTTTTCGTATCGTTTACGCGTTTCATCCCACGCCGCCGACAGTTTATCATACTTTATAGATTCTTGCGACGACAGCCTTGAAAACTTAAACCTTTCTCCGTCGCCATACTTTTCGGCGAGTTCTTTTTGGTATTCAACGAAAGCAGTTAATGCAGCCTTCTCTTCTTCTCCCGCTTTGCACATAGCCTTGTAAAGCTCGTCGTGCTTCGTATGCCAACAACGGTGCAGAATATGGCTTGCTTCATTGAAGATTGTTTCCGAAAGCATTGCATCTATAATTTGCTCCTTGCTGTATTTGAGAAACTGTGCTTTTATCTTTGCTTTATCCATTTCTATTTTCTCCTGAAATGTTATCTTAAAAAGAGGCTTATTTGTCCGTTTTGGTCTATTCCGTTTAGTCTATCGTTCGCGACCTTTACCCACTTTTCTTCAATTTCCACCCCGATATACCGTCGCCCTATCTCCTTGCAGGCGACAGCCGTCGTGCCGCTCCCAACAAAGAAATCTGCTACAATATCGTTTGGTTGCGTTGCGTGTAGCAAATGCCGTTCCACAAGTTGAAGGGGTTTGATTGTTGGATGCTCAAATAAATCCTTGTCGCTTTTATTCGCCGGGGAGCAATACCATTTACTTTTCAGCTCGTAGCCGTCGTTTAAGGGTACGCCGAACTCCCGCATATATACGCAATACTCTAAATCGGGCAACCAAATATTATTCGTTTGCGGAGTGGGATTCGTCTTACACCATACTAACAAGTCAGTATTGTAACCCCCCCCCCATTTCATAATATCGAGCAGTTGCATCTTGCTACACCAAATGAAAATGTTGACTTTTTTGAGAACCCTTTTGAACTCTTCGAGAATGGAGTAATCAATCCCTTTTGAAATATCTTCAAGTTCCTTTTTCTTTCTCGCCGTTCTCACACACAGCTCACTATGTCCAACACCACCGTTTACATATAAATAGGGAATATCCGTATAGATACAATCAATACTCTTATCGGGTATGCTTTTTATGAAGTCGTAGCTATCCGCGCGAATGATTTTGTTTATGTACTTTTCCACCGTTCTGTTTTTCCTTTCTTCGATTCTCTTCCAATGCTTTCTTTGCTGATAGAAAGTGTCTGCACCCTCTATCCCCGCATTGCGCCGTTGGGTACGGGCAATCTTCACAGATTGCAAGTTCTTCGGGCGGGGTGTAAGTTATATACTCGTCAATCTTTTTGTATTTCACGACTGCACCCCATACGTGCAATCCATACACATAAAAAGTCTTTCCGTTTTTCTCGTCTTATTTCGATTATTCAAATGACTTTCAACGCCCTTTTCCCAAATACAAGCAAAATCTTTCGGCGCGGAGTTTTCGCTAACAATAACTATATTTCCTTCTTTGGTTTGCTCTCTGCACCAATTCCAAAACTCTTCGGTATCGAATCCCCCCCCGTAGCCAATTCCTTCAGCGTAAGGCGGGTCGCAATAAAATAACATTTTTGCAGGCTTTGGCAATACCATTTTTCTATAATCGCAGTTTTGAATGAATATATTTGTTAATTTGGGAAGTTGGTTTTGAAAATTTCTCTTCGCTTCTTCAAAATAATCACGAGTTTTTCCGTCTTTCGTTTTAGCCGTCGCTCCATAGCAACCGCCGTACACGCGCGAGTTATACGATGCAAAGAGAAGTATTGCCGCCCTGTACCAACTTTGGTATTTATGCGGATTATCCCGAACGTCGTAATATTCTTCACGCGTTGGCGTTTTAAGCGTATCGAGTAAATAAGGATTTCTTCTGCACTCAACTACGAGATTGCACACGAGCTTATCAATATCCGCGCCTATGCGCACAACACATTTGATTTTATCAATGATATTAAAACCGCCCACAAAAGGCTCTATGTAAAACTCAATTTTATTTTCGTCTATGATGTTCTGCAAAATCGGCACAATCTCCGATGCAATTTTCGACTTGCTCCCAATGTATTTCACTCTTTCACCTCGCATTTCAATCGTTTTGCAATCTCCGTAATCTTTTTCGTTACAACATCGTATGTCAATGTGCTATCAATTAAAGAAAGGTTATCTGCTTGTTGTTCATTTTTTACATTCAGATAATCAAAGACCGCTTTTCGTATCTCTCCCAAAATCTCCCCTGCTACTTCACTCTCTTTTTTATATCCGACTTCCACGAGCCGTTGCGCTATTACGCATTCGGGACAATCTATGTCGTCGCCAAAAACGCAACCCATTTCTTCCACAAATCCACATTGATTCGGCATTAAAGGTTTGATGATTTTTGCCATTTCGCCAACTCGTTCTTTCTTATCCATTCTTCTCTCCTACTATCGTTATACCGCCGCATCGCTCGCATTTGATTTCGGCGCGTTGTTCTTCCGGGAATCGTATTTCCCTGCCGTGGCGTTTCATAACCACTTCCCCGTCTTTTACTGCATATAAAGGATTGCCGCAAATCTGCCCGTTTTCCTTTTTGCATTTACAGCGAAAAATCTTTCTATTGCCCATTGGTCGCTTTCTCCTTAATACAAAGTTCTTTGCCCAAGACTGACAATACAAACTGTGCGTTTGCAATGGACGGTGTTCCTTTCCCGCGCAACCAACCGCGAATTGCCGCCTCGCTTATCCCGGACTTTTTCGCTATGCTATTAACGGACAGCTCACTTTCCGTTATTTCTTTTATCACAAGTTCGCAAATATCAGTCGTTCCCATTATTCTCAAATCTCCTTTATTCGGATTCCGTGGAAATACAGCATCATTTTTCGTTTTAAGATATACTTGACAATCCCCGCGCTCGCAGGGTCGCGGTAGCCTTTGACATCTTCAACAACCATTTCCCCTGTTTCCACGTCGGTGTAAACAAAGTCCGCTATGTATTTCACGGATTGCTCTATTACCTTTCCTTTTTTTACTCCACCGCGCTTGCCAATAATATCAGGCTCTCTTTGCGTAGGAATAAGTAGAAACTCTTTTTGGATTTCAAGGTCTTTGATTTTGCCTTGCTCCAAAAGATACGAAAGTTCCCCGTATCTCTTTGCTTCCTTATTACTCGCAAACTCGTGTCCGTCTATTACTATTTTTTTTGCGTTATATTTTCCGTTGTACCGATTTCTTGTAAATCCCATATCCTTACTCCTAATGTTGCCAAGGCAATTTATCTTGTCTGAAATCTTCTCCCATTATCCCACGCAGGCTTTCCTTCATAAAAATACCCACGCCATAAATGGTAGCCGCATCCACAATATCTTCCACCCATTGTTTTTTGGGTATTACTTTTTGCTTTCTATTGCCTGTTTCAGCCCCAATAATTACTGTTTTCAGCACCGGGTCTATATACGGAATTATATCAATCGGTTCTAACAACGGTTCGATACTCAAAAAGTCAACGTTGAGTGGTTTCAGCGAAGGATGCCCGTTTTGAGTAATCGTCATTCCAACAAAGAGATTGTGCGGTTGAACTTTTGTGTACTTACAGAAATACAACCATTGTCTTTCTCTTAACTCGGCGACATTTTTCGTAAGGGCAATGTATTTGTGTTGCGGATTATTATGGATTGCCTCCATAGTTTCGTCAAACCAAGCCTGTTTCCAATTCGCTATATCGCTCATACTGTCGATAAATACGCTTTTGGTAGCTTCACTTTCAAACTGTTTCAGTCGTTCCGGGAAGAATTGCGGTTTCTTAAAATCAGGGATGAATTTGAACCTGTCGTTAATCTTCTTTGCGTAGCAGTATTCACAACCGTTTTTACACCCAACAACGGGATTTACTGTGCAGTCGCACCAATCAATTTTCGTCTTTTTCATATTACCCCCGCAAATACGGATTGTATTTTTTATCCTTGTAAATATCGTGTTCTTTGTATTCCCCGTCAATCATTACAAAGAAATTAAAACTCACGCTATTAAAAGAGCCTTTTATTCCGCGCAATGAAATACTCGTACTACTCTGCCCCATTTCAACATTCTCAACCTTGTACATATTTCCAAGAATAAGATACCGTTTATTCCGTTCTTTATCGCTTTCTCGCCCGTTGTTTTCGTGGCAATATTTAGCGTATAGTTGTGGCGCGGAAATATCATCCAACAATTCTGTTATGTGTC
The DNA here is from genome assembly GCA_017463325.1 of Clostridia bacterium. GTDB lineage: Bacteria > Bacillota > Clostridia > Christensenellales > Borkfalkiaceae > Scatosoma. The sequence continues at coordinate 167,029 of JAFTPK010000002.1, read as the reverse complement.
GCAAGTCGTCGCGCAACACTCTTTCAATCTTTTTGAGCATTTCGTCGTACCCTGCTTGCGAATATTCAAAAGTGTAGGAATATCTTTTGTTTTCATAACCAAAGCAAAACGCTCTTCTTTCCCGTTTCCTATCCAATAATATCTCTATTGTGAGATGCTTTTTGAATACACCGTGAGCAATCATTACTTCCAATGAAAGCGGTTTTGAAAACTGCGGAATGTCGTTCTCGTCCAACCCTTTATACTTCCCGCGTTTATCAAATACGCAGTAGCCTTTTTCTATGTTGTCAAAAGAAGGTATAATCTTCATTGTTTCAAATCTCCAATTTTAATTGTGTTGGCTTTGTTTCATCTATCCACGACTGCATCCTTTTTAGGCTGTCGTCGCAGAATATATTGTTGTGCAGTATCTGTGCCAATAAAACAAGACAAAATGCGTTTGCCGACGGAAACCGTTTCAGGTACAACTCGCGCAGTCGTTTTCTGCTCTCTTCTACGTTGTCATTTTGAATATCCACGCCGACTATGCTCGCCAATGCTTTAAGCCCGTCTTTTTCACTATTGCAACGCTCCAACTTTCTTGAAAAAATCTCAACGAGAAAGTTTCCGTTTCCGCAAGCGGGTTCAAGAAAGGTGCTTTCGATATTATTCCAAATTTCGTCGGGAATAAGGTCGCACATAGCTTTAACCTCGCGCTCTGCGGTGAATACCTCGGCAAATTCTTTTACTCTCTTACGGCTTTTGATTTGTTTTTCCATTTTTTGCCCTTTCGGTAAGGTCGTTGTATTCCAACTGTTCCCTCTTTGCCATTTCAGCTCTATATGGAGCAAGAAATTTGATAATGTTGTACACACTTTCAGCACTCAAAATCATAAGCATACGCTCAATGTCTTTCTTGGCTTTATTCAAATCTCTCTCCGTGTCATATCCCGATAATACGAGATTTCCACCAAAATTCGGGATTCCCGTTTTTTTTCTTCTATCGTCTGTTTCCATTTCACCTCTCCCTATTTATTAAAAAAGATAGTCGTCGTCTTTCTCTTCGCCCGTAGCATATTTCGTTGGTATGTTTTTGTCGGTTTCAGGTTTTACAAGCGGAGCAACAAGATTGAGCGGTAAAAGCCACTCAATGCGGCATTCTTTGCTCGGTTTCATCTCTCCTGTTTCTCTATCTTCAAACTCACCTTCTTTAACCCACCCTGCGAATTGCACCACGTCGTTCTTTTTCAAAGTTGTAGCAATATCGTAAAGCTTCTTATTCCACATATTGCTATACACCGCACACACAACCGTTTCGTAGATATGTTCCCCTTGCCCATTGATTGTCGTGCCTGTATTTACCGAAAAACCTATTCTTTTGAATCCTTTGGCGACCGTTTGCAGCAAGGGACTTTGACCGTCCCTTGCCACAACACGACCAACGCCGGATATGACCCACCTTTTCAGTTTTTCGTCATACTGTTGAATTACCATTATTCGCCATCGTTACCGTCAAAGAAAGTTGCAGCAACGCTCACTTCCTTTTTCTTGCGCCCACGTTTGGGTTTCACTTCGCCTGTTTCTTTGTCGAAATCTTCTTCCGTATATTCAACGGGTTCTACCGTTTCGTCTGTTCCGTCGAAGAACTCTTCGCTTGTTTGCTGTTGCCCTGCAATAACCGCCGCAAGATTTGCATCCTGTGCATTTTTATCTTCCACTTCGTCTGCCGTTCTCATTTCAATAGACTTCGGTGCTTTCTTCAAGACTTGGCGCAACACGAGGTTCTTTGCCATTTCGTCAAATTGTGCAATCCAAGGCGTTTCCGCTTTCTTCTCTTCTTTCCAATCGGAGAGCCTTTCGCCTTTCTGAACCTTTAAGAATACCTTGTAGTCAAAAGCCTTGCTGTATCTCTTTGCGTGTTCGATTACCTTGGTCTTGGAGAAATAAACAGACTTGAAGAAACCGTTTAAGAGCTTGAAGAATGCGTAGTAGCCAATAATTGGTTGCTTTTCTCTTTCTTCGTCATCTTCGATAAACTCAATGATAGGTTTGCCCGTTCTCTTATCTTTCCCCTTATATTCGCCCTCACGGATTTCAAGCGCATCCAAATCTTCATATTGCGCCGTGCGCATAGCCAACTGTACGCGCCCATTCGTCATAATTTGGAATTGAGCTTTGTATGTGTCGTAGTCCTTGGTCTGTGCATTCCAATTAGAGCCGTAAGGAACGAGTGCATATTCGCCGAGCGCGGGAGAAGGTGAAAGTTCCAAAGCCTCGCCCTGCAACGCTGCGGAGATAATCGTCCTTGCTTCACATTTTTGCAGTTGCGGGTTTGCAGATACCGCCGATACGACCGCTGTTACAAAGCGATTTACTCTCTTCGGGTCTTTCAAGGTGCTGTTGATAAGAGCTTGATAACCCTTGGATTGGATTGCCTGACTAAACGGTACTACCTTCCCGCTTTCGTCGTCTGTTGCCAACTGATTTGATACTGTTGTTGCCATAATATTTTTTCTCCTATTTTTTATTTTTGTTTTACTTTTTATGCTTTCCCATAACGCATACCGTTTTCGTTAAGGAATTTCTTTAACTTCGCAAACTGCTCGCGCGTTCCCCAAACCTTAAAAGTGATTTCTTGCACTTCTTCCGTTTCGTCTTTATCCGCGCTCTCTTTGGCGATTTCAACCTTTTCTTCTTTCGTTTGCAGGATTTCCTTGCTTGCCTGTTTTTGTTGCTCTACGGCTTGTTTTTGAGCCGCAAGACGGTTGTTGTAAGCAATTACTTCGCTTACGCTATGCCCGTCTTTGTAATACTCATACAAACTCACGGTAAATTCGCTGTTCAACCCCTTGATTGCCCCGATGTCCGTTTCGATAGATTGATAAATCTTGTCCATCTCCGCGAATGCCGTTTCGACTTTACAGCCTTTGTTGAGCCATTTTTTATCAAAAACCTGCCCGAACGAACGGTATTCACATTTTTCTCCAAGAGATTCCCAATGCACACGAAGCTCCTCTAACTTTGCGTTTTTCGCCTTTTCTTCCGCATCGCATACTTGCAACCAAAGGTGGTCTTTTGCCGTAGAAAGAATTTCGATGACTTCTTTTGCCTTTTGCTCAAAAAGCTCATAGGGCTTTATGTAGGCTTTCTTTACGTCAATCTTTTTGCCGTTAATGGTTTTGATTACGTTGTTGATTGTAGCGCACCTTTTCTTGGCTTGCTCAAAATCTTCATCCGAAACAAGCATCAAATGCCTGTCCTGTTCCGTGCAAGCAATCGCCCACGCTTTCACCGATTCCAAGTTGGATAAAATCTGTGGCAACTTTTCCACGAAATCTTCCCGTACAATGACATCAATGCTCTGCGGGAGCTGTTCCTGTCCGTTCAACGCGGCAATCGCCGTGTTAATATTGTTTTGTTCCATCTTTATATCTCCTTATTAAAAAATTCGGTTTATGATTTCAAAAAGATACTCGTTGTCGATTTGGAAATCGGGTTCTTTCTCTTTTCTTTCTTTGATAGCCTCGATAGCTTGCGAGAAATACAAACTGTCCACGCCACAGAGTTGGTCTTGGAATACAGCCAAATCTTTCAAGTTAAGCTCATTCAACTGAAGGCACATTTTGAGATACTGTCCCGCGTTGATATTCCAACCGCGCCCAATAAACTTTCTTGCTCTAATGATTGAGCAAAGCGGATATTTACTGCCCACATAATACAGCTCTTTGTTGATAATCGCCTCTAATGCTCTTGCGGGCAGGTCAACAGCATCCGTCTTATAATCGTAGCTACAAGTGCAATGCACAAAATCGTAATTTTTGTGAATTTCTTTAACGTCGCCGCAAAACCGAATGACGATTTGGATTCCGTCGGAAAGACTAATGGCATTCGTTGAGAAATAACGCGGTCTGTATTTAGGTTTCTCTACTTCGGGGTTTTGTTCGGTGGGGTTTTCTTGATTTTCAGTTGCATAAGGCTCTGTTTCGTCGTCGATACCATTCTCCGCATCTTCCATAGCCACGCCAACCGACTTTATAAAGCACCGAACCCTCTCGTCGTCGCTTTCAATATTTACCTGCGCTCCATCGGGATGCGCCGCATTCCATATTTCAGCGTAATATGTTGCCACTTCCTTACAGCTTTCCAACGACTTAAAATAAATGTCGTAGTCATTCGGCTTTTCCCCGTTTAACAACGACACGATTGCGCCGCCGGTAATAAGAGCGTTTTCTTTGATTAACTTAACAATATTTTCGTCTTTTACGCATTTAAGCCAATCGTCAATCTTTCTTTTCAGCGACTTCTGTATATTCTTTGCATTCATTTCTTCAAATCTCCTGTTTTTTATTTTTGTTCTGTTTCCCAATAAGTGTTTCTTTCGCACACCTTTTTCAATGGTTCAATTTTTCGATGCCAAGGCAAGAAAAAGAAATAACTGTCGTCGGGCGTGTGATAATGCCCTTTCCAACCACCTTTATCTTTATAAAGGACAAACTCTCCTATTTTGCCCGTGGCTTTCCAAACTCCACCTTTGCAATGTTGCCATTTCATTTATGTCGTCCCCGCTTGATTATTTCGTATTCTACGCCCGGTAGAAACTCGGACTTTTTTACATAATGCTGATACTTCTTGCCGAACCAACCCGCCCTTTCAACAAGCCAAGTCTTTCCGTTTTTACTCTCACCCAAGACGTAGTATTTCACCTTTATTTCACTCGGTTCACTATTGAAATCGTTTGAATGCGGGTTTGTCATTATTCGGTACAACACCATTCGCCCCTCGCCTTTCCACTCTATATTTGGGTACGGGGTTTTTAATGGGCATTTTTTGTGTTGTTGCTTTCTCCAAGGTTCAAGACCAAGAGTATTGCCGCTTCCCTCGGTTAATCCACACCAAAAACTCGTGCTGACATATCCAACATTCTTGCCTACACAATAATTGCAAGCACCGCAAAAACCAAGCAAACTATTTTCTTGCTGTTTCTTTTTGATTATCGCAATCATTCTTCGACGGTCAATTTGAATATTTTTCATTTCAATACTCCCTTACGATTTCGCAAATTCCCGCAGGATAGCTACTGCCGTTCCCATACCAACAATCGTATTCGGGTTTATAGAGCCAATCGCATTCGATTTCAAATGGTTGTATTTCTTTGTTTTTGGGTGTTATCAGCATAACTCCCTTGAAAGCCTTATATCCTTCCACTACTATCATTGGCATTCTCCTTATGGATTGTAGCAATCACACGCCGCGCCACTCGGAAGATAACCCGTATCAGAGCATTTTTCGCACTTAAAGGTCGGCGTAAAATCCGCTTCCTTTATGCCAAGTTTCCGAAGGACAGATGCACGTTCGCTCAATAATTGTTCTTGCTTTTGTTTCAAACCGTCGAGCGTACCAAGGTTGTACACTTCAGCTCTTGCAAGTTCAATTTCCAATTTAGACAATTCTTTCGACAACTCCTTGAAACGACCGTCGCCCATTGCAATTTCAGTAATCCTATCAACACGCGCCCGCGCCTTTGCTTGAAGGTTAGCATAGTAGCGTTCCCTATCTGCTCTCGCATTTATGGCATCTATCCGTTGCTCTTGCTCGCTTTTTTTATCGCGGTAGTCGCCGTTCTTGATTTTTGAATAAATCCTAACTACCTGCGGAAAAGAATACATATTCTGCAAATGCGCCGATTGACAAAATTCCAAATAAAGGACTTTGTAATCAATGCCCTCGTCGTGGTAGTTTTTCTTTGCGAATTGCTTGAATTTATCGAAAAACTTATCTCTCCATTCTGATTGTGTTTCCCGTCCCCCCTCTTGGGGGTTAGGGGGTTTTTCCTCTTCTTTCTTTTCCTTTTCTTTCCTTTGTTGCAAAATGTCATCATTTTTGAAGAAAATGTTTACACTTTTTCCGTTTTTGCTTGCATTTTGCATAAATTCGTAAACGATAGGAAGGGCGTACTGTTTATCAAACACGACCTTTGTACTTCGCTTTGTTGCAGTTAGGAACGTTTCTTGAATCCGTTTGCTTGTTAAAATATTGTATTCCTTAAATAAGGAAGGTTCAAATACTCCACGCCTTATGCAACAATCTACTACTTCGGACACCAAACCCTGACCTACCATCGACAAGCAATAATCTCGGATAAACAAGAGTTTAGCATCTATATCCCATTTCATATAATAGCCACGGCTGTATATGGCTTGATAGAGTTTTATAACAATGGCAAAGCCTTGAACTCCAAATTCAGCCTCAACGAGTTTTACACTATCGTCCAAATCTACGGAAAGCGGGAAAGTTTTTAACCCGCATTTCAAATTAAAATCACCTCCAAGTTTATAATCGCACCGTTAGCGGTGGTTGCTTATTGCTTTCAACATATCCCCAAAATCTTCTTGCGCTTTTTTCGACGGTGGCAATCGCCTTAACCGCTCCGCTACGCTCTATCAGATAATGCCTTATCTCGGAATTTTTATCGGGAAAAATAATCTCTACCGTAACAATCGCAAAATCCCACTTGGTGATGTCCAACTGACCCAATACTTGAATGTAATACGCTTGTTTTATTTTCCCGTTCCACTCTTCAAGCTCGCTTGACTGTATTATCCAAACCGTCTTTCCTTCCCATATCCCCCTTGCGCCATCGGAAAGCCTTACAATCTCCCCGTCGAGAGTACAACTCATAAAAGGAATTTCTGTATTGATATACGTTCGGTAAGGGTGATACTCTACCCGATATTCGTTTTTATGTTTCAAAGCAAACAAAGCTCTTAAATGCTCTTCCGCATCCGTGCCATATTTCACGCGGGGACTTTGAGAGATGTCCTTTGCGGGCATTCTGCCCGTCTTTATCTTCCAAAGGTCGATTTGCGGCATAAACCCCATACCCATTGCGGATGCAATCTCGCTTGCGCCAAGCGTATTGATGCGCCCTTTGAGCCACTCTTCCCTATTCGGGTAATCAATATAAGTCAAACTCATTTCTCTTCAATAAGGAAATAACGTTTCACGCGAAACTTCTTTCCATCCCTATCTGTTCCCTGCTCCCACTTTGTTGTTATGTAATACCCGCGTTGGCGCAATTCGCAAATGCGCTTCGGGAAACTTAAAATGCCAAGGTTAAGGAGAGCTTCAAGGGAAGTCAACCCGTTGTGAGTTCGCATATATTCTAACGCTCTGTCGCATTGAGCGGGTCTTTTGTTGTTTTCCATATATTCACCTCTTATTCTTATTAAAACGGCGGTTCTTCGTCGTCATCAACAGGTTTGAGCGTAGGTTTCTTCCTTTGGTTTGTTGCTTTCGGGGCGTTGTTCTCTTCTTCTGCCGTTTCACTTGCTTTGGATAAGAACTCTTGTTCTTGTATAACCACATCGAATGCGGTTCGTTTTACGCCCTGACTATCTTCATATTGGCGAACTTGCACCGTGCCGACAATCGAAATCTTACTACCCTTTTTGCAGTATCGAGCAATAGCTTCCGCTTGATTTCTCCAAGCGACACACGAAAAGAAATCTGTTTGCCGTTCTCCGTTATTCCCCGCGTAAGCCCTATTTACCGCGAGCGAGAACTTGCACCGTGCCGTCCCGCCGTCTGTTTCAGACAATTCCGGGTCGTGGGTTATATTCCCGATAAGGAAAATCTTGTTCATTGATTACAATACCTCGCCAACGTTGTAATTTGCCTTGTTGAGAATAGTAACGATAAGCTCGTCCGTCTTTTCCTTGGCGACATCGCTTTTCAGCTTCTTTTCGATTTTCGCAAGCTCTGTGTAGTCTTGAAGCAACGCAATCGTTTCCGTTGCCGTTTTGATTTGTTCAGGTGTTTTCATTATTTATTTCTCCTTTTTCAAAAGTTTCCACGGCGTAATACCTATCGGGCGGGATTTTATAATAATCAAGGTAGTCTTGAACGTGAATCTTACCCCTAATCCCAAGCCTGTCCGAACTTCGCCGAATGTTGCGTACAATTCTCGCTGCGGTCTGATAATCAACTCCGAGCAGTTCCGCAATTTCACATACCGTCAAAAAGTCCTTGGCGAAAATTTCTCGCCTTCTTTCTATCGTCATTTTTTGCTCACCTTATTTCACAAGGTCGTCAATGCTCGTTTCAAGCGTTTCCGCAATCACTTTAATAGTAGGCAACGTAGGCACTTTTAAGCCGTTCTCGTAGTAAGAATATGCCTGTTGCGAAATGCCCGCTTTTTTAGCAACATCTTCTTGCGATAATCCCTTTTTCTTTCGAGCTTCTTTAAGGTTCTCTGCTAACATTCCTATCCTCCAATCAATTTTTTTTGTTAAAATACAACCTTGATTGTTGACAAGATAGATTTTTTGTGATATAATGCCTTTGCTACAAAACAGAAAAATCTTAAAAAATCCACTTGTCAACCGAGAAAAGCGATTAAATTTAGCTCATTTTTTCGCCTTACTCTTTCAAGGGGGTGTGGTTTTTTGTCGCAAATTTTCCACAACCGTATTTGTATTATATCACAAGTTTTCCATATTGTCAATGGAATTTTTGGGATTTTTCTAAAATTTTTTAATATTTTTTTGGAGGTAATTATGTCCATCACGGAAAGAATTTTGGAAAGGTTGCAAAAATCTGGGAAAACCCAACACGAACTCGCGGTAAAACTTGGGATAAGCCCAAACACTATTAGCGCGTGGAAACAAGGAAAATCAAAACCTTCGATTGACGATATTGAAGAAATCGCAGATTTTCTTGGTTGTTCCGTGGAATATTTGATAACAGGTCGCTCCGAAGAGCCAACCATTATACAACAAGGTATTTTTGGTGATAATAATAAAAACAACACCGTAAGCTCCAAGAATGGAAACGGTGTTGCGGAATATTCAGATAAAGAAATGGAAATTCTTTCTCTTTATAAAAAAATGCCCGATGTCTTGCAAGAAAGAATGCTGTTATATTTCAAGTCGCTGACAACGGATGATGTTATGTTTAAGTTAATCACGCAAAAAAGGGAAAATTTCGTAACGGAATTTATAGAAGAGATATTGAGCGATAATTTGTTTTTGTATATTGCCCGCATAGTAAAAACATTGAACCACGAAAAGAAAACCGACATATTCAATCTCATTCTCGCCTACTGCAAGGATAATAATATTGAAGTAAATCAAGACATTATATTTAAGAGTTTGGTATGAAAAAGATTTTATCAATTATTTTATCGTTTGGCGCGGTTCTTCTTGTTGGTTGCTCTCCAACGAATGCAAATAGCAGCGACGGCAACTCGACGACCAATTCTTCTCAACAAGCGAAATGTAGCCACGATTATAGGCTTATCTCTTCAACCGCAACTTGCACACAAGACGGCGAAGAAATATTTGAATGCCGATATTGTTATCAACAAAACATAAAAAATGTGCAAGCTGCGGGGCATTCTTATAATAAAAACGTGTGTTCCGCTTGCGGGAATACTATCACCGACATTTCACAGTTGAATTATGAGCAAATCGACGAGCTGTATGATGCTTTGTTTTATATATGCCCATATACCGTCGATTCCGATACTTTATCGGCAAGTAGAACCTTATATACTTCCGCAAGGGAACAAGTGGAAGATTGCACGAATGCTCTCGATGCAGCAAAAAACCAAAGACCCGTTCGCGTGTATAATTCGGCGACAGGTCAATGGGAATATCAAATAAACCAAAAACTGATAGATGATGCGCAGGGCGATTTGGACGAAGCTGAATCATTTTTTGCGCTCTGCGAAGATAGTTATTTGTTTAATTGCAAAGGTTTTGCGTGGGAGCTTACATTGAACCATATTAAATCAAAAAAGGCAAGCAACGCCTCTCTGAAGGAAAAACTTGCAACATTCGGTGCGGTACAGCTCTTGTCTATGGATAGCGAATCAACAAAAATGCCCGATTGGTACGACGATATAGTTCTTTCAATAAAAACTATTATAGGAATTGATATTACAACGCAATGAGTGAGCATTATTATATTTCTTCAAATAAATATTCTCTTCGTGAGAGAAATACAAAAAAACGCGGAAAGGTATATGACCTGCTATTCCGCGTAATTACAATGGACGGCGAAGAAAAGCAGATGCAAATTCGCGGCTTTGCAACGAAAGGTTTGGCAAAGCAGGGCTATATGGAGTTCGTAACCGAAAAATGCGAGCTTGTAAAGCGCAATCCGTTGAAAAAGAAAAACCCACAGAAGGAAGAACCTACTGTGGGCGAATTGGTGCGAGCTTATTTGGCTACACTTGGGAACGTAAACAAGGAAAGCGTAATCTACGATAAGCATAATATTTTTCGGAACTACATCCTGCCTGATTACGAAAATATAAAAGCAAAAAATATCACGGAAGAAAGTCTGTATAATTGGCAAGATAGAATGTGGGCGATGAAAAACGAGAAGAACGGGAAGTATTTTTCGCACAAATATTTGACGAAAATTCGCGGTCTGTTCAGCACGTTTTTGACTTGGGTGGAAAAAAGGTACGGCTATAAAAACTACTTTCTTATTATGGACAAACCAAAACGCCGTTCTCCAAAAAAAGAAATGCTGTTTTGGACGAGAGAAGAGTTTGAGCAGTTTATAGCCGTCGTTGATGACCCCACTTGGCACGCCCTTTTTACTTTTATGTTTTTCACCGGGAGGAGAAAAGGGGAACTGTTTGCTCTATTCCCCGAAGATGTACGCGAGAAAACTATTTCTTTCTCAAAATCCGTAAATCGGCGCACTTTCGGTAAAGGAACTTGGGAAATCACAACAACAAAAGAAGATAAGGAATGCATTATCCCCATTTGCAAGGTTGTACAAGACGAAATAAAGAACTATGCGCCGAAAGACGGAAAATTTTATTTTGGGGGCGACCAACCGCTCGCGGCAACTACCGTCGCGCGTGTCTTTGATAAATATATAGAGCGAGCAGGCGTGAAACGCATCCGCATTCACGATTTGCGCCACTCTTTCGTTTCAATGCTTATACACCTTGGCGCGAACTTTATCGTGGTGGCAGATTTAATAAGCGATACCGTAGAGCAAGTAATAAAAACCTACGGACATTTATACCAAGAAGATATGGATAACATCCTCGCAAAAATCGTCTAAAAATTGGCAACAAATTTTGGCAACAAAACACAACAAAGTACAGCATAATACAGCGTAATATAGCATAAAAACACCCCGTTTTTGGGGCGTTTTTAGCATTGGTGCGGACGAAGGGACTCGAACCCATATGGTCTCCCACAGGAACCTGAAACCTGCGCGTCTGCCAGTTTCGCCACATCCGCATTTTTCTATAATAAACGAATTTCGCTTATTATATTTTCTCTTTTGTAAGCTCTCCGTCTACCACTTTTAAACGGTAAACGTTTCCTCCGCTTGTAAGACTTCCTACGATTTCGCCCTCCTCGATTAACATCGCGGCATCGTCCTCGATCCCATAAGCACATTCGTAATTATAACACACAATTTTGTCAAAGTCAAGCATTCTTGCGTTATAATGCGGAGAAATTATTCCCTTTATTAAATTTATTCCACGGAACATGGCGTACTGCGCTCCGTCCTCCGTCTTTAACGAATCTGTGTAAATCTCCGTAAACCAACAAATCGCGCCCGCTGACAGTCCCGCTATCGTTACTCCACGCTCGTAAGCCTCTAAAATCAGTTCCAAAAGCCCCGTCTTCTTCCATTGCTCGATCATGAACACCGTATCACCGCCGCCTACGTAAATCAAATCCGCTTTCTCGAATTTGGCGCGCAGCCTCTCTAAATCAGGCTCTTTATATACGGTGAGCGCAACGTCCGTCTTGATATCGAACAGCCCCGTATATACCTTATGAAAGGTATTATAATAGGGCATAAAATCGTGGCTTGCCGTGGGAATAAACAGCGCGTTTGCCCGTTTCTCCCCTGCGTGCGCTTTGGCAAGCCCTGCAAGATATTCGTCAATTTTTAAAGTGGTTCGCTCTCGAAGCTCGCCACCGCCTATCGCCACGATCCGTTTCATTTGCTATACTTTTTCTCAATCTCGGCGATCTTCCCCACGCGGCGTTCGTGGCGCTCCCCGCCCTCAAATTGTGTAGTTAAAAACAGCGTGACCATTTCTTCCATAAGCCCTACGCCCACTACCTTTTCGCCAAACGCGATCATGTTTGCGTCGTTATGCAAACGCGTATACTTCGCGCAATAGGTATCGTGGCAATGCGCACAGCGCACCCCCGGCACTTTATTCGCGACGATCGATACCCCGATCCCCGAAGAGCAGACGACGATTCCTCTTTCGCATTTCCCGCTCGCTACCGCCTCCGCGGCCGCAACCGCAAAATCAGGATAATCGCAAGAATCCTTTGTATACGTTCCGAAATCCTCTACTTCGTGACCGAGCTTTTTCACGAACTCGATCACCGCATTTTTCAAAGTAAGACCACCATGGTCGCATGCAACTGCAATTTTCATTTCTTTCCTTCTCCTTTTTTGGTCGTTGTTTTTTTCGTCCCCGTCTTTCCGCCCGTCGTGCGTTTTCTGGGTTTGGCGCGAGGCTTTCTCGGTTTTTTCTCTTTGGGCGGCATTTTCTCTTTCTTCTCTTCTTTTGGAAACACGCCCTCGACGATCTTCGGCATTCCCGACAGAAGCTTTGCAAACACCTCCCGATAGCTCTCTATCCCCTGCCCGTACGGATCGGGGATCTCGTAGCCCACAAAATCGGAAAAGGAATACACGTTATTTTCCGCGTCCTCCCGCTCCGAAAGTAATTTATAACGCATATACGAAACGACGTCGCGGTGCTCGTCCGTCATACAGACGATCGCGTGGGCGTTTAAAATCATTTCCGAATCAAGCTGCGTCGAGGAAAAATTCCACACGTAAAACCCGTTCTCCGACAACACCTGCAAGGAATGTGGGTTCATACCCGCGCTCTTGCCTACAAGCGTGCCAGCCGAGGAAACCGTCACCCCCGTCACGCCAAGCCGTTTTAATTCATAGCGAAAAATCGCCTCTGCCATCGGCGAACGACAGGTGTTGCCCGTACATACGAATATGATTTTTTTCTCTTCCGTTGCGTTCACCTCGTACCTGCCCCTTCCTTTCGTATCTTTTAATGCGCAACGTCCGAGGACGTACACGCTTTTCTCAAACGGTTCATGACCCCCGTCATTACCCCGCCTTGTTCGTTCGGTTCAATGGCTACGAGCAATTGAAAACTCTGCTCTGCCTCTCGCAACCTTGCATACAGGCTCGCCGCCATCTCTTGGGGAGTACTTCCCAGCGAAAGCACGGCAAAGCCCCTTTCTTCAAAATATTTACGCGCGCCCTCTTCTGCAAGCACCGCCACCGTTACGCCCTTTTCCTTTTCCGTTAAGCAAGCCTGCAAAGCGGTCGCTTTTTCCTCTGCCTTAAACAGTTTGGTGGGGCAGCGCGGAGAATAATGCTTGTAGAGCACCCCCGGGCTTTTTACCCTTTCCCCTTGCTTAGGCTCGGACATGGTAGCGATCTCGTAGCCAAGCGCACGTTCGATCTCCTCTTTGGTGACAAGTCCCGGGCGAAGCAGCATAGGGATTTCCCCGCTGACGTCGAGCACGGTGCTTTCAATCCCGCCTACGGCCTCGCCGCCGTCCAAGATTAAGGGGATCTTTCCTGCAAAATCGTCGTAAACGTGCGCCGCCGAAGTAGGACTAACGTGTCTTGACAAATTCGCGCTAGGCGCAACGACGGGTATATCCACCGCTTTCAAAAAGGCTTGCGCGCCTACGTGCGCGGGCACTCGCACAGCCAACGTATTTAAACCGCACGACACGTACGGACTGACTTTTCCCGTAGACGGATACACGAGCGTAAGCGGTCCGGGCAAAAATTTCTTCCGAAGCAGTTTGGCACAAGGCGGGTCGTAGTCGATAATCTTCGACAAATCGTAGTCCGCGTGCACGTGGGCAATGAGCGGATTGTCGTTCGGGCGACCTTTGACTTCAAAAATACGCTTTACTGCGTTATCATCAAAGGCGCTCCCGCCCAGTCCATATACCGTTTCGGTGGGGATCGCTACAACTTCGCCCGCGGTTACAAGCTCTTTCGCCCTTTCAATATTTTCTTTGGTGATAGGTAAAACAGAGGTGACCATGGCTTAATCGAACGGCACCTCGTCGTCACCCTCTCCACCGCCGTACGTAGGGGGAGGCGGCGGGGGCGTATCCTCGGTGAACGCGGACATGGGGTCCTCCTCCGCGAAGTCACGAGGCATTCTTGGACGGCCGTACTGCGGAGGCTCTTCCTCACGATTTTGTTCGTCCACGTCCACGAATTTGGTGCTCTCGCCGATAAATTTCAGGGCGACCCTGCCCTGCTCGCCGTTTCTATGCTTGGCAATGATCAGATCTGCCGCGCCTTTGACGATCTTGCCGCTCTCAATCTCTTCCTTGGTTGCAATCGCCTCAGGACGATTGATGAACATAACAATATCCGCGTCCTGCTCGATTGCGCCCGATTCACGAAGGTCGGAGAGCTGCGGCTCTTTGGACTGAATACGGCGCAGCTGTGAAAGCGCGATCACGGGAACGTTCAGCTCCTTTGCCATAATCTTCAAGTCACGGGTGATGGAGGCGATCTCCTGCTGACGATTTTCGCTGCCCGCCATCGTGGAGTCGCCGCCGCGCATAAGCTGAATATAGTCGATCATAATAAGATCCAGCCCGCCCGCGATCGAACGGAGCCGCCGACATTTGGACTGTATTTCCGCAGGCGTCACCGACGAGGAATCGTCCACGTAAATTTTACTCGCTTTGAGCTGATCGCTCGCCAAAATAATTTTCTTCCATTCCGCGCCCGTAAGCTGCCCTTTGAGCGCCTTTGCCATACTCACGTTTGCGTACGCGCAAAGAAGTCTTTGCACGATTTGCACTCGCGGCATTTCAAGCGAGAACACGGCGCATACCTTGCCGTGACGAAGAGCTGCGTTTTCCACGAGGTTCATAGCGAGCGACGTTTTTCCCATACCGGGGCGGGCGGCAAGTACGATCAAATCGGACGGCTGCAAGCCGTTCGTCATACGGTCGAGCTGTTTAAAGCCCGTCGGAATTCCCTTAAACGAATCGGGGTCGGACTGTAATTTCTCAAATTTCTCAATGACCTGCCCGACGATATCTCCCTCTGCCATACCCGCAAGCGTGGAACGGTCGGATTCGGTGGATATATCGTACACCGCCTTTTCAGCGAACGCAAGCGAGTCCTTGCGCTCGGTGTTTTTCATAGACGAATCAATGATTTTGCGCGCCGCGCGAATGAGCTTTCTGTTCGTGCTGTCGCGGGTAACGATCTCATAATAGGACTTGTAGTTTGCCGTGGACGGCGTCATTTGCGCCAGCTCGGTAAGATAAGCGATCCCGCCCGCCTTTCCCAACTCACCCTTGCTGTCAAGCTGATCGGAAACGGTGACGATATCAATCGGATTTCGCGCATTAAAGACCTCGCGCATAGCGCGAATAATCGTTTGATGCGATTCCTTATAAAAGTCCTCGTCTTTCAGTTTTTCAACGACGTCGGCGGCAATCTCGTTGTCCATCAACAGACACCCGATCAATGCCATCTCGGCGTCGGCGTTATAGGGCATGGTATGCGTTTCGTTTGCCATGTGTTATCTCCCAGAGAGTTTTTCAAATTCTTGCAACGTATCCGCGAATTCTTTCATAGCCGCTTCAAACGGCTTTTTCGTCGTTAAATCCACACCTGCCCGCTTCAAAATGGAAACGGGATCGGTAGAGCCGCCGCTTTGCAGGAAAGCGAAATAGTCCTTTACCGCAGGCTCGCCCTCGCTTAAAATACGTCCGACGATCGAAATCGCAGAAATGATTCCCGTCGCGTATTTATACACGTAGAAAGAGGTGTAGAAATGCGGGATACGCGCCCATTCGTAGGCGATCTGCTCGTCATGCGTAATCCCCTCGCCGTAATATTCCTTATTTAAATCGTAATACAGCGCGCAAAGATTTTCTTTGGTGAGCGGCTCGCCCGCCTCGGCGCGCGCGTGCGCTTTTTGCTCAAATTCCGCAAACTGCGTCTGACGGAAAAGGGTGGCGCGAATCATATCCAAATAATGGGAAAGCAGGTAGCGTTTTAAGTTCTTGTCCTCGCTCGTCTTATACAAATGTTTGAGGAGCAACACTTCGTTGACCGTACTTGCAATCTCCGCAAGGAAAATAGTGTAATCCGCCTTTTCATACGGCTGGTGCGAATCCGACTGATAGCTATGGATCGCGTGCCCCATTTCGTGCGCAACGGTGAAAATATCGTTGGTCGTTTCCTGATAGTTGAGAAGAACGTACGGGTGTACGTCGTAGGTGCTCGTCGAATACGCGCCGCTACGCTTGCCTTCGTTTTCGTAAACGTCAATCCAGCCCGTTTCCTTGCCCTTGCGAAGAAGAGCCTCATACTCTTTCCCAAGCGGCGCAAGACCTTGAATGACAAGCTCGTACGCCTCCTCGAACGGAAGCTTGATCTCCGCGTTTTCCACGAGGGGGGCGTAGATATCGTACATATGCTGTTCTTCATAGCCCAGCAATTCTTTCCTAAGGCTAATATAACGGTGCAGAGCAGGCAACGCCTCGTGAACTGCCTCGATCAAATTATCGTACACGACGGGGGAAACGTCCTCGCCGTCAAGCGCGCGCGCAAGACAGCCCTCGAATTTCCGTGCCTGCGAATAAAAAATATCCTTTTTTACGTTGCCGTAATAGGTTTGCGTGATCGCGTCGATCAAATTGATATACGCCTGATAATAAGCCTTGAACCAGCTCTCGCGTTCCTCGCGGTTATCCGAGTGTAAAACCACCCCGTACAGGCCGTGGCTCATCTGCACCTCTTCGCCGCCAAGCTTGCCCTTGGGCAGGTTGAGGTTGGCGTTGTCAAGCATCATAAATACGTCGCGATAGCCGCCGAGCGCGCTCGACGCCATGGCAAGCAGCTTTTCCTCGCCCGCCGAAAGCACGTGCTCCTTTCCCGACGCAATCCGTCTAAGCGCGTATTCGTTCGCCGCAAAATCGGGATCGGCAATATACCCCTCCAAAACGCTTGCGTCAAGAGCGGTCAACTCGGGATCCACGAAAGCGACCTTTGCGGACAGCTTGGAGAAAAAGTCCATCATTTTGGACACGGACGAGGTGTAGCGGGCTACGCGCACGTCCTGATCGTGACACATATGCGCGTACAAATACAGCCGTTCCGCACGGCGGGAAATCTCCCGAAGCTCCTCAAAATAGGCAAGCAGCACTTCCTTTTGCCCAAGCTTGCCTTGATATTTTTCGGCGTTAAAGCCGTCAAGCTCCTTTTCCAAAGCCTGATAAGCCTCCTCCCATGCCTCGTCGGAGGAATAAATATCGGAGGTCTTCCATTTATCTTTGTTTGCAATCTGTTCTCTTTCCATAATTCCTTTCCTTTTTTTAGTTTTTGGCTGCGTCATAACAAATGACTGATTAGCAAATACTCTCTATTTTTGCGATTTGACGAAGGTTATAACAGAGCCTAATTCTTAAAGCTATGAATAGGCGCGGGAATATTGCCTCCCCGTCCGATCAAACGGGAACAGTCCGCACCGTGCACGGGCAGGATAGGCGCGCGTCCCAACAGCCCGCCAAAGTTTACCTCGTCCCCCACCGTTTTGTTAGGTGCGGGAATAATACGCACCGCCGTCGTTTTATTGTTGATCATGCCGATCGCCGCTTCGTCTGCGATCATAGCCGCGATCGTCGTAGCCGGCGTATCGCCGGGAATCGCGATCATGTCCAGCCCGACGCTGCAAACGCAGGTCATGGCTTCCAGCTTATCCAAAGTAATCTCCCCTTTTTGCGCCGCTTCGATCATGCCGATATCCTCGGAAACGGGAATGAACGCGCCCGAAAGGCCGCCCACTCGCGAAGATGCCATGACGCCCCCTTTCTTCACCGCGTCGTTGAGCATAGCAAGCGCCGCCGTCGTACCGTGGCCGCCCACTCTACCAACGCCAAGCTCTTCAAGAATCTGCGCCACCGAATCGCCCACCGCGGGCGTGGGCGCAAGCGAAAGATCGACGATCCCGAACTGAGCGTTCAAGCGTTTTGCCGCCTCTCTCGCCACAAGCTGCCCTGCACGCGTAATTTTAAACGCCGTGCGTTTGATCATTTCCGCCGCTTCCGTAAGGTCGGCGTCAGGGATTTTTTCAAGCGCTTTTTTGACGACCCCGGGGCCGGAAACACCGACGTTGACGACGACGTCCGCTTCCCCTACGCCGTGAAACGCGCCCGCCATGAACGGGTTGTCCTCCACCGCGTTACAGAACGCAACCAGCTTAGCCGCGCCGATCCCGTCCGCGTCCTTAGTAAGATATGCCGCGCGTTTAAAGATCTCGCCCAGTAAACGCACCGCCTCCATATTGATACCCGTCTTGCTCGACCCCACGTTGACGGAGGCGCAAAGACGCTTGGTGGAGGCAAGTACCTCGGGAATAGTTTCAATAAAGGTCTTTTCATACCCCGCCGTCGCTTTGTGCACGAGCGCGGAATAGCCGCCGAGGAAGTCAATTCCCAGCGTTTCCGCCGCATCGTCAAGCGCTTTGGCAACGAGGGGGGCTTTTTCAGGGAACGCCGCCGTGATCAAGCTAACGGGGGTAACAGATACCCGTTTATTGACAATCGGGATCCCGTATTCGCCCGATAAGCTTTCAGCCGTTTTAACGATATTTTCCGCTTTACTGCAAACGAGGTCGTACACCTTTCGCGCCGTTTCCTCCGCGCTGTCGCGAATACAGGTGAGCAGGGAAAGCCCCATAGTAATCGTACGAATGTCGAGGTGCTCCTTTTCCACCATACGAATAGTTTCTAAAACGTCGGAATTCGTAAACATGGCGTCACCTTAAATATTGTGCATTGCGTTGAAAATATCTTCGTGTTGAAGATAAATGCTCATGCCGATCTGCTTGCCAAGCTCCGCACATTCTTTGGCGAGTGCCGCAAGCTCCATTTTGATCTGAGAAACGTTGGCGATCATAATCATTGCGAAATATTCGCCCAACACCGTTTGGGAAATGTCCTCGATATTCGCCCCTCTCTCCCAAAGGAAAGAGCTTACCTTCGCGATAATTCCCTGTCTGTCCTTGCCCGTTACCGTTACTACTGCTTTCATTAATCGTTCTCCTTCGTGTCTTTGCTTGCTCCCGTCGAAGAAATTTCCGGCGGAAACGCGTCCTCATCCTTTAACGCCCCTCTTTCAAGCACTTCGTATTGAATTAAAAAATTACTTTGAACAATATAACGCACCCGATCGCCATGCTCTAAATCGGGCCATTCTTTTTCTACGTCAAAATAGACCTCTCTCTCCATCCATTCGCATTTCTTTTTATTCCACGTCTTGAATACGCAGGAAATAACGTCCACGAAATCCTTTTGCAAATCCTTTTTCGCAAAGCATACGAAATAGTTGGTTTCCTCGTATTTCAGCCCTTCCGAAACGTAATAAAGAAATTTATGGTATTTATTCACACGGTGAAATTTAATCCCCATAAACAAAAACGAAAAGGCTATATACAACGCCGTCACCGCGTATACAAGCACGCGGGGCAGGGTCTGGCGCGGATCCTCGTAAGGCAACGTGGAAAAATAGATCACCCACGCCACGCAAAAAATCAAATACGCCGCCGTGACGGAAAAAAATACCGTCAAAATTCGCCCGCGCTGCTTATTCACCGAGAGCAAGTCTTCGTCGCGATAAATCGTTTCCATTACTTATTTTCTCCCCGCCGCTCAGTCGTGAATAAAAAGCACGCCGAGCGTATTACGTCCGCAATGCCCCGTGATTACCGAGCCTGCTACCGTTTCTTCCACCACCTCGAAATCAAACAGCTCCTTTACCTTTGCAATCGCCGCGTCTACAAGCTCTCTGTCTGCCGTCGAGTGCGTAACAAAGCAACGGGTCTTATCGTAAGAGGGATAGGAGGCCTGCAATTCCTCAATGTATTGCTTGATGATCAAGCCCATCTTCCCACGGTATTTTTTCTTGACCGTGAGCGCGCCGTCCACCATGTCGATCATAGGGTGGATCTTCAAAAGGTTTGCCCCGTACATTTCCATACGCGAGCATCTGCCGCCTTTATACAAATAGTCGAGCCGATCGGGAATAAACGAGGTATTTACTTTCGTACGGATCACTTTCACCGCCTCCTCAATTTCGTCTGCCGTTTTGCCCGCGTCGCGAAGATCGGCCGCTTTGAGGACGACCAGCCCCTGCCCCGACGAAAGGTTCATGCTGTCGATTACACGCACCCTCCCGCCAAAGCTCTCCGCCGCTTGACAAGCCACCGTATGCGAAACGGAGCTTTTAGAGGAAATATTAAAATGAATAAGCTCGTCGTAGCCAACCAGCTCTTTTGCAAAAAATTCTTCGTAGTCGGTGATGCTCGGCGCACTCGTTTTCGGAAGCATTTTCGTCTTTTCCACGAACGTAAAAATGTCCGCGGGCGTGATGTCCACGCCGTCAAGATAGGTATCCGTGTCCAAATTGACTTTGAGCGGCATCACGCCGATATTTCTTTTCGCCGTCAATTCACCAAGATCACAGGTGCTGTCCGAAGTAATTCTAATCGCCATAATAGTAAGTTCTCCTTATGCATTGATTTTTCGTTAATTTCTCCCGAAGAAAAAAATCCATTCGAGAGGGGTTTGATAGCGGATCGCCCATTCAGGCACGACCCCGCAAATATCCGTTGCTTGATACAGCTTAGCCAGATGAGAATTCCCGTCAAGATAACGGCTGTCCTTACTGTAATTCCGATTGTCGCCGAGAAAGAATACCTCCCCCTCGCCCACCGTATATTCCGAGCATTTATACTTGTTCCTGCTCGCATAATACGCGTACGGCTCGTTCAGCTTTTCATACCCGCCGCCGCTTTGATAGTCTTTCCAAAGATACATTTCCCCGTTCTCGAATTTGACCTTATCTCCCGCCATAGCGATCACTCGCTTGATGAGAAATTTCGTTTCCTCGCCCTCGGGCTTATGCTTATTCTCCTCCTGCACCTCGGGGTAATGCTCTACGCTCACTACTACGACGTCGCCGTAGGTAAAGCCCTCGCCGCCGTAAACCGAACGCATCAGCAAATATTCCCCGTCTTTTAGCGTTTTCATCATAGACGGACCGCTGACCTGCACCCCGCTGAAATTTACGTGAAACCAGCTTGTAAACGCGACTATCGCCGAAAGCAGCAACACGAGAAAGAGCATAAAACGGTTATTGCTGCGTTTCTCTTTCCATTGAAAACGGCTTTCATACAGCTCGCCGTCTTGTAATTTTCTCTCTTTCATATCCGCTCCTTATAGCCAGAGCACGTTGGTGACAAGCAGCTCGTTCTCTTCGTCTACGCCGTCGAATACCAGCGCGCTACCGAGTGCAAAGCTTTTGAGCGGCTTCCCAAGGCGTTCGTTTTTAAAGTCGCTCGCATTCAAAACGGTGCGTTTCCATTTTCCACCGCCCTTCACGTTGAGAATACAGCTATACCGTTCGGCATATCCCTCTTCCCCCGTGATGTCTACGGAAACTCGAAGCTTATCCGACCGTACCGAGTACGCGTCGAATTTGAGCTTTGCCTCCGCGTCCGCTACGTAACGGGGCGAGCTGATCTTATACGTTTTAATCCCGCCGAGCGAGTACGCGCCGAGGATCCCGCCGTACCCCGCTTTTAACGCAGGCACCGCCTCTTTATCCAAAAATACCCCGCCCACCGAATACTCCTCGTGGTCGGCTACGCTGAACGTATCAAGTGCTTCCCCCGAGAAAATAACGCGGGTCTTTTCCTCGCCGCGACCTTTGATAGCCAACCCCTTGGAGGCGATTTTGGAAACGGTGTAAAAACCGTTGATATACTTGGCATAAGCGTAAACGTGCGCGTATTGCGCCCCCGAAAAAGGAGTAATTGTACAGCTCGTCGTGAAGTTTTTCACCGCCCTGTCCTTATGCACGCACAGCCATTCGCGGAACGCCGAACGGGTATTTTCTCCCGCTTCCGCGTAAAACACCCCCATCTCTTCGATTAGCCCCTCTTCGTCGCCCGTCGCCGTCACCAAAAGGGAATCCCCCTCCTCCTTGACCGCAACGGAGAGCGCAGACGGAATATAGATCGCCCTGCCTTTTAAGCAACGCTCTAAGAAAAGCTCCAAATCGCGAAGGCCGTCGGGGCCGATACACGAGCCGCTATCCGAAGAATAAGTGATTGCCGAAAGGATCTCGTCCTCCCCGCCGATCCGAGCGTACGTGTCGTACGCTTTGTCGTAGTCGAAACGGTAATCGTTACAGGCGCAAAGCATAAGCACGGGACACTTGATAAACGGCGCGTACGATTGCGATTCGATTCCCGCAATATAACGGTGCCGCCCGTCCTTGAACGCAGGGTCAGCCCCCTTATTTTCCTCCTCGCCCCCGTCGAACAGCCAACCCGCCGCATTGACGGTCACGCCGCATTTCACCTTAGGGGAGAGCATAGTCTTCCAAGCCACTTCGCCGCCAAGGCGCACGCCGACGACCCCCACGCCCGAGATATCCGCGCGAGAGGAGAGGTATTCCAAGGAATACAGCGCCGTATACGTCCATTCAAACCAACACGATTTCTCCGCCGTGTCCTCTTTTTCAAAACGGTAAAGCCCTCTTGCACTCTTATAATCGGCGTAAGAAAGGGAGGGCGGATACACGGTGACGAAAGAATCGTCGCAATTCTCTTTTTTTCCCGAATAGTCGGGTGCGAGCACGGCGTAGCCTTTGGCTACGAAATAGTCCACCAGCTCCCGATCGGGCGTTTTTTCCGCGTCGCAAAGAAGAAGCACGGCAGGCACTTTTCCCTCTCCCGCAGGGCGCGCGAAAAGAGCGCGGACGCGGACTCTGCCGTCCTCCGTTTCCCTTGCGTCGAATTCCACCGCAGCGTAGGCTGCTTTTGCGCCGCTTTCCGAAATTTCATCCACTTGTAAGACGTTAAGAGGCAGCGTCGTATCAAATTTCTTCCAAAGCGATACGGCGCTTAAAATTTTCTCTTTTTGCGGTTCGGTCTTTTTTGCCATGTTCCCTCGTCTTTTAAAAGTTTCTTTTCCTTTTTTTGAAAAACTCCGTCGAAATGCCTTGCAATTCCTTTCAAAAACGGATATAATGATTTTAACGATACGATTTTATTATACACTATTTCTCGAAAGAAAGCAAGAATTTGACGAGATAGAAAAAAATTTTTCCGCTTTATACACAAAATTCTTTCCTTTTTCACAAAAGGAAAAAGAGCGGAGCGAGGGGTTTTATGGCGTTTTGCAGTTTTTCCAAGGATTTTAAGGACGGAGGCTACACCTTCGTCGAAAATAAATTTATCACCAAATACCTGCCCGAGGCAAACGACTTTGCCGTAAAGGTCTATCTTTACGGGCTTTATCTTTGTCAGAAAAACCCCGAGGATTTTACCGCGGACTCCTTTGCCGAGGTGCTTGGCGTCAATACGGAGCGGATCGTAGCGGCGTTTGAGTACTGGCAGGATTACGATCTTGTCGAGATCGTTTCCAAATCCCCCCTTTCCGTACAGTATTTGCCTATCGCTTCGGTGAGCGGAAAGCCGAAAAAGATACGCTATGAAAAGTACACCGATTTCAACAAGGAATTGCAAAAGAAAATGCAAAAGGTGAGAAAATTTATCACCTACAACGACGCCGTCAAGTATATGAATTTCCTCGAAGAAAACGATATGCAGCCCATGGCGCTTTTACTCGTCGTCGAATACTGCATTATGAAAAGAGGAGAGGAGGTTTCCGCAAGCTATATCTTTAACAAGGCAAAAAAATTCCTCGCAAGCGGTCACTCCACCTACGAACAGGTAGAGCGCGCACTCGGCAATTACAATGAACACGAAAAAGAGCTTTCCGCCGTATTCCTCGCCCTTTCCATTACGCGAAAAATTGACGAGGACGACTACGTCCTTTACGCAAAATGGCTGGAAACAGGCTTTGAAAAAGCGACGATCATTGCCGCTGCCAAGCACTTGAAAAAGGGGAATTTGAACACCCTTTCCGCTGTCCTTGAAACGCTCGCGGAGAAAGAAAAATTTAAGGCGAAAGATGCCGCCGCCTATCTTATCAAACGCGACGAAATGAGCAATCTTACCTTCCGTATCGCTAGAAAGCTCGGCGTCAAGATCGCTTCTTCGGGTGCCTATATCGACGAGTACGTGGAAAAATGGACGGGGCAGGGCTTTAACGAAGCCGCTCTCCTCGACGTTGCGCTCTATTGCTTAAAGACCGACCGCGGCGATTTCGGAGCTATGGACGACCTGCTTTCTAAGCTACTTACAAGTGGGATTGTAGAAGAGGTCAACGTGAAAAACTACCTCAAAGAAAAGAACGGCGCGTTAAAGCTTCTTTCAAAGTTTCGGGCGCATATCGGCGGCATGAAAAATACGGAGGCGAATTTAGAACTTGCCTGCACGTGGAAAAGCTGGGGCTTTACCGAAGAGATGCTTCTTGAAGCAGCGAAACGTTCCGCCTCCTCCGCTTCCCCCGCGTCGTACATGAATAGGATACTATCCGACTGGAAAGAGGCGGGTTACCGTAGCGTTTCCGACCTGCAAAAGGAGGTAAAAACGGGAGTAAAACAGGCACCCTCTTATCAAAGCGCAGCCGTCGCGGCAGCCGACGCAAAAACGGACAGGGAAAAGTTCTACGCCGAAAGACGTACAAAAGCGCAAAGCGTCGCCGACGCGTTCCTTGCAAAAGCCAACCAAAACGCGCGGTTTAAAGAGCTGTCGAAAGCGCTTTCCAAAATGGAGCTGTCGCTCGCCAAAGCGGAAATTTACGATCCGAGCACCTTACCCAAGCTTATAAATGAACAAAAGAGTATGCAAACAGAGCGCAAAACGATTTTGCAAGGCATGGGGATCGAGGAATGGCAATTAACGCCGCAATACGCCTGCAAGAAATGCGAGGACACAGGATTTTTAAAAAGCGGTGCGGCGTGCGGGTGTTACGAAAAATAAAATTTTTTCGAGTTTTTTCGGGAAACGGCGTAAAAATGCTTGCCTTTTTCATAAAAATACAGTAATATAATAAGGCTCTTGGGAAAAGAGCTTTATAAAATGCAGAGATGTCTGAGTGGCTTAAGGAGCACGATTGGAAATCGTGTGACGGGGGAACTCGTCCGGAGGTTCAAATCCTCTTCTCTGCGCCATCAAAAAACACACCTTTCAGGGTGTGTTTTTTGTTTATTCTTTAATTCAGAAGAGGATTTGAGGGTGGAGCCGTTTTGCGAGAGCAAAACGCTTTGCCTTACGAAACCTCAAATATCCCATACTCAACGGCAAAGTCGGCAATTGATAATTGCCGAGCGGGGCGCGCCGCCAAAGGCGCAAATCCTCTTCTCTGCGCCAACAAAAAACACACCTTTCGTGGGTGTGTTTTTTGTTTATACTTTAATTTAGAAGAGGATTTGAGGGTGGAGCCGTTTTGCGAGAGCAAAACGCTTTGCCTTACAAAACCTCAAATATCCCATACTCAACGGCAAAGTCGGCAATTGATAATTGCCGAGCGGCTTTTTATTTTGCGACGGCGACTTCTTCGTTCAACGCGGACATGCCCTCGTTAAATTGCATTTTTCCTAATTCGTTACAACGCTTTAAAAGCCGCTCGATCACCTCTTCCCTCGACGCTCCGCTACCCGTTAATTCAGAATAGAGAACGGGTGCGTCCACCACGTATTTCAAATCGCTTTTACGGAAATAGGTCACGTAAACAGGCACGTCAATCCCTTTCTTTTTACACGTTTCACAAAGAGCAATAAAGCCCGCGTGAAATCCCTCCAACTCCGCAAGATACCCCTTGTCGGATATCTCGGGGAAAATTACGATATTTTCCCCCTTTTGCAAGGCATCTACGCTTTCTCGCAAGGTCTTTAAAAATCGACCGTCTTTGTACGTCGAAATCAAATTAAGCCCCTTATAAAATAGGTTGGTGAGCGGGCTTGCAAGCAAACAGAACAACCGCGCCAAATGCAAATTCCAGCCCTTTTTCTCGTGATAGTACACCCGCGTTTGATACTTATACATTTTTATAAGACCCGAATTCATTTCGGCGGTGCCCCACATACGCAAAGGCTGATCGCAATACAGTTCAAGTGACATGGGCGCGTCCGTGCCCTCGTGATTGCTTAAAATGATCCCGCCAGTCGTAAATTTTTTTCCCAAGTAAATAAACTCAGGCTCCTTATACCGACCTTTCATGAGCTTTTTCATCAATCGAAACCACCACTTCCTTTTTTGTATAGGCTCTTTTCTTGTCATAATAAACTCCTGATTGTCATATTCTTTTATGACACTTTACCATATATTAAAATTTTAGTCAAGCGTTTGACAAAGAAAAGCAAAAATTTCTTCCTTTTTTCACTAAAAAACCCCGTTTGCATTTTTTACAACACAAACGGAGTATTTTAGTTTTTGATATTATTGACGGGAAAACTCTTTCACAAGCTCTTTCAGCTCCGAAACGCTCTTTACACCGCTCGTCGCGTCGGCCTCACAAAGAGAACCGACCGCCGCCATTTGCGCGCGTTCCAAGACCTCTAAATCGGACAAGCCCTCATAGATCGCCGACAACGCGCCCGCACAGAACGCGTCACCCGCACCCGTCGTACCGCGAATAAAGCCTTTCGGCAACACATACGACGCAAGCGAAGTGCCTTTCCCCGCGTGATAGCAATACGCCGTTTCGGGCATATGAATAATCACTCGCTCTTTCACGCCAAGCTCTACAAGCTTTTGTGCGATTAAGGGAAGATTTTCTTTCGTCGGCTCGATCCCCGAAAGCGCGCCCGCTTCCGTTTCGTTGACAATCAGGTTATCCACGTACGGCAGACAGGGCACCACCGCGCCGTATCTGTCCGAATTCTCGCTGACAAGGTCGATCGAGGTGAGCATACCCGCCTCTTTCGCTTTTTTCAAAAGTTTCAAACCGTCGCCGTTGTCCACCTTTTCCAAAAGAAGAAAGTAGCCGAGGTGGAACATTCTCGCGTTCAGCGCGGAAAAATCGACGTCGTCTACGCCAAACGCTGCGCTTGCGCCCGGGTAAGTAAAGAAAGTACGTTGACCGCCAACAACGCTCATCACGTCGGTAAAGCTTGTCTTTTCTGCGTCGGAAATGCGCACGCCGTCCACGTTTAAGCCGTTGGCTTTTAAGGCATTCAACACGTACCTGCCCTCCTCGTCCGCGCCGATTTTACCGATCGCATACACGGGGAGTTCGGGGCAGAGCCGCTTTAAGTCAATCCCGTCGTTAGGCACAAGCCCGCCAACGGAAAACCCGATCGACTTGATTTGCGTAAGCTGCCCTGCATTAGGATACGCCGCAATCTCGTAAATTTTATCGACGAGTATGGTACCCGCAACCGCAATCCCTTCTCTCATAACCTTAGTTGCACTCCGCAACGAGAGGTCCCGCAAGCTCGTTCAAGAAGAAAAGTCTACCTGCAAGCGTAGGAATATAGGAGGAGGTGATCCAAGGCGTTGCGCCGTAACGAAGGGTCATCCACAGCGACATACCCTGCCATTGCATACCGCGCCCAAGCGTACCGTCCGCACCGCCGATCGCATAGTCCGCCTGCAAGAAGAGGCCGGGACCGATCGTGTTCGCACGGCAAGGTACGAGCGTCGTACGCGATTTAAAGCTGGTAAGCGCGTTCTGTTCCACGGTAAGGGGATGGATCTTCGCCGCAATTCTGTACGGCTGCTTTTCCCATTCCGCCGCCGTCTGATAGTCCGCCGCAAAGGTGGGTTCCCAGAACGCGATATGGCACATACGGCCGATCCCGTATACGAGAACGAGCTTCGCGCCCTCTTTTTTCAACGCCGCGATCTTTTCGGGATAGGTAGGAAGATTTTCCTTGGTAGCAAAGTTACGCTGCGTCTTGGGCACCGTCAACTCGCCAAGCGGGTTGAACAGAGCCTGTTCCATTGCGTACTGGAATGCGCCGGGGTTGTCGGAGGCAAGCGTGTTGCCCTCGGAGTCCGCCCATTCGTCCATATTGAACGTATATACGTGCTCACAAGAAACTTTCCATTCTTTGAGGAAGTATACCACCCACTTATACATACCCATAGGACCTACGGGCAAAATGAACGCGATTTTTTCCTTGCGTTCCTTAGCAAGCTTGATTTGCATAGCGATCTCGTGACCCATGTACGTTTCAAATTCGCCCAGCGTTTCGCAAGGTACGGGGGTAAAGCCCTTATTCCAATGGGGCTGTCTTTCGGTGATCTTCTCGGGCGCGTCGATACATGCGTCAATTTTTTCAAAATCCCAACCTGCGGGATAGAAGCCTTCGAGTGCCGAGCCTTTAACGGTAGAGTTGAAATTCATAATACATTCTCCTTTTTCTTTTTTTATTTTATGGAAGATATCTCTTCGTAGTGCCTTTTAAATATACCTGACATTGACGGAAACCCTCCGCATAGTCCGCGCCGCATTGAAAACCGCGGTATCTGCAACAGGTCTTGACCATGTCGGGGAAATCAATATGATCGTGATCGCGCATCCAAACGATTTGCGATTCGTGGCAGTTAAGCATTTCCAGCTTTTTGTCGATATACTTGGAAACGTCCACGTATTCGGTGGGGTTGAAACGAACGCCCGCAAGCGTGTCCATGTAATACACGGGTACCATGCGCGCTCTACCCTCCGTCGGCGTATGATAGTTGGGCAAGGTCGCCGTAAAGCACGCGTCGAAGACCAGTCGCGCCGTCGCCGTATGGTCGGGCATATAATCGTCGGGATCGTGCGTGATGATGAAATCGGGGTCTACCTTTTTAATGACGTCCACCACCTTGTCGCGCGCCTCTTTATTATTGTCGTAAATTTCCAAGTCGTCAAAGCCGCCCCACATTACTTCAAAACCGCCGAGCGCACCGCTCCTTTGCGCCTCTTTCGCACGCATCACCTTTAATTCTTCGGGGGGAATGATCTCGTGACCGAGGTTACCGCTCGAAAGATGACAAACTACGACGCGATCTCCCCGCTCCTTACATTTGAGCAAGGTACCCGCGCAAGCGATCTCCATGTCGTCTGGATGACAAGAAATTACCAAAACTGTGTACATATTGATTACCTCCTTATTATTTCCTCTTTATTATACCGCTTTTTTGCTTGCATTGAAATACGAAATCGGGTATAATACTTATAAGATTAGACAATTTTTTTGTAAGGTGAAAAAAATGAAAGATAATTTTATAAGGCACGGTTTTGAAAAAGTATTCAACGTGGAAAAGCTGATCACCGTCTTTTATATGGAATTTTCTAAGGACTTCCGTTACGACGGCGAAAAGCACGATTTTTGGGAAATGGTCTACGTTGACAAGGGGGAAATGATCTGCACAGCCGACACGCGTACCTTTACTTTAAAGGGAGGCGAGCTGACCTTCCACAAACCCAACGAATTCCACAACCTGTCAGGGAATCGCAGTACCGCGCCCAACGTTTCTATCGTCACCTTTGAATGTAAAAGTAAAGCCATGGACTATTTCGGCGGGAAGATTTTCCGTTTAAGTCCCGAAGAAAAAGCCCTGCTCTCCATGTTCTTTGAAGAGGGGCTTTCGGCATACCGTTTAGTGGACAGGAGCAATCCGCTGCTACAAACGTTGCAAAAAATCGAGGGCGCGCCTTTCGGTAGCAGTCAGATGACGAAAAACCTCCTCGAAGTCTTTCTTGTCAAGCTGCACCGAAACAAGGATGTCACCCCGAAAAACAGCCGCTTTCAATATAAGGTCAACGGCATTGAGGTCCCTCGCGACGTCAAGGAAATTCTTGACTATTTGGAAACGCACCTCTACGAAAAGATCACCGTCAAGGAGGTGGCGCAAGCCGTGAATAAATGCGAGAGCACGGTAAAAAATCTTTTTTCTCTTTACCGCTCGGGCGGCTTGATGCATTACTTTAACGAGCTAAAAATCAAAGAGGCAAAGCGGCTAATTCGAGAGGGAGAAATGAATTTTACTCAAATCTCAGAAACGCTCGGCTACGATACGCCTCAATACTTTTCCCTCCGCTTTCGCAAATTTGCACATATGTCCCCGCTTGAATATAAAAATTCCATTTTGAAATAAGTCAGCAAAAAAGACCCTGCTACGCCGTTACGACGCAAGCAGGGTCTTTTGATTAAAATAATCGCTTATTCCGTTCTCGCTTTTCTCTTTTCACAAAAAGCTTTTACGCCGTAATACAAGCCGTAAACAGCCAAAACAATCAAAAATACTCCCGTCGGCGTAAGGATCATCAGCGACCATTTTGGAAGCACGCCGCTCTCTACCAGCCCGATATAAAAGGCGTCCTCCTCCAAGAAGAACCAGTTATGCTCTAAAATCAAATTGCCTAATTTTGCCCAAAGGGTAATCAGCGCAAGCAAAACCGCCGATTTCCAAACGTTTTTAAGCCCCAAACGCACCTTTCCCGTTGCCAAATTCAAAATCCCCCATGCTAGTTCCACGCCGTGGAAAAACATGGTTTGCACCGCTTGATAACACCAAGGCTCTCCGTCGCCGATACTGGCGGGATACACGATATACATCATAGGTCCGACGATCGCAAGCGCCGTTACAGGCTCTAAAAACTTCTCAAACCGTTTATTAAATTGCGTAAACGCAACCACGGGACACATCACCGTACATAAATGAAAGGGTAATTTATCTATGTTCATTTCCCCGTACACGAAATCATGCACGAAGAAGTCCGAAAGATAAGAAACTACCAAAGCGTAGGCTAAAAAACGCAACGCCTTTTCCCGCGTCTGCTCGCCTTTTTTATTGAGGAAAAAAGCCCCCAAGGCAATGCCGCCGAAAATTAAAATCAGGTATACGAAATGCGAAATCGAAAACGCCGTAATACTGATCCCCGTATTAAAATGTGAAGTGGAAAACAATTTAAAAAATAAATCTCTCATCTTTATTTCTTCCTTGCGTATTTTTTACACTCTATTTTTTCTTTTAATTTGAAATACCAACGTTCTTCTTTGGGAAAATGCAGCTCGTACAAAGCAAGCCCCGCAAGCAAAACGGACACGCCCACCGCGCCCATGAGCATAGGCGAAAGCCAAGGCATACTCGGGAACGGGCTATACAGCAAATACATGGCGTTTACCTCAGGCAAGCCACACACCGCATAAAGCCAGTTGGCAAATAAGCCGTCCACAATAAACAGCATTAAGCCGATTACAACGCTCAGCGTATTATAAACGCGTATTTTCATAAAAGAACCGACACGCATATAGATACAGCCGATTAAAAGGGTGGAATGACTTAATAAGCCTTTTAAAATCGACCAGTCGCGAAGATCGGGCGTAGAGGAATAATTCTCGTTGAGCAAGATCCCGATCGTTCCACAAACGATCCCGCCCCAAAAGCAAAACTCCGCAAGCGTCCGAAAAGCAAAGCTTTGTTTATTCTTAATAAACGCCGTAACGAATAGCAGCCACATCATAATATGGCAAGGATAAATAGGGAGAAGATGACTCCCCTCCAACCCTGCGGTGCTACCGCCGTTTCCAAAAAATTCCACCCAAATTCCGCTATAATGCAAAATTACGGTGACCGTTGCCACGACTTTTAAAAACAATGTCTTTTGAACGTCTTTCTTAATCCACACGTACGCAGCCGATAATAACAGCGCCGAAAGCACGGCGGAAATCAACATATATAAAATATGCGTCAAATCAAACAACATACTCCGTCCTCAAACCTTTTCTTTCGTAAAAAATATTGTGTACATTCTTTACAACAAACACATTATAGCATATATTTTATTGCTTGACAATCCTTTTTCGACAAATTTTTCAATAACGCGCCAAATTTCAAACGAGCAACATAATTCCCGTCAAAATGAGAAGAAACGCAAAGTTGAACGCCGAAAAAACAGCCAAATACCGCCCCGCTTTCCCGGGGTTTTTCCCTACGTATTCACGGAAAGTAATCAGGCTGGCAAGAGAGGAAATGAGCGTACCCACGCCGCCGATATTCACACCGACAAGAAGATCGGCGTAGTTGCCCGTAAATTGCGAAAGTAAAATAGCCGACGGCACGTTGCTGATACATTGACAGGAGAGCACGGCAACGAGCAACGTGTTCTTTTCCAAAAGCCACGAAAGCCCCTCTCTCACCGCAGAAATCCGCGAGGTGTTGCCCGAAAAAATAAAGAAAAAGACGAAAGTCAAAAGCAAGGAATAGTCCACCTGCTTTAACGCTTTCACGTCCAAAAACAGTAAGGCGAGCGGGATCACGACCAGCCCTATCACGTACGGAATTCCACGAAAAACGATTGCAATGGAAAGCGCGAACAAGGCAAGATACACCGCCGTTCGCCAAGGGCTAAGCGTCACCTTTTCAGCTGATACGGAGAGCGGCTCCGCGCGGACGAATACCAAACAGCAAAGGGTGATAAGCACTACCGAAATCAAAAACGGCAGCGCCATGATCTGCATAAATTCCAAAGTGGGAATGGCGAATTTCGTGTACAGATACAAATTTTGAGGATTGCCGAACGGGGTCAGCATACCCCCAAGGTTAGCGGCAATATTTTGCATTACGAAAGTAAACGCCATGTATTTTTTCTTGCCCGTGCTCTCCAAGACCAAATATCCAAGTGGCAAAAAGGTGAGTAGCGCCATGTCGTTGGCGATCAGCATAGAGCCGATAAAGGTAACGTAAACGAGGGCAAGCACGCTCATACGAGCCGTCTTGAACACGCTGACGATCTTCCTTGCAAGCACGAAAAAGAAATTGACGTTTTTCAGCGCGCAAACGACGGCAAGCACACAAAACAAGCACGACAGCGTTTTGAAATCGAAATAGGAAAGATATTCCCCGTCGGGCGGCACAAAAAAACAGGTGATGAGCGCGGCAAAAAAGGCGATTACCGCCACCGCGTTCTTTTTGAGAAAATGCTCTACGCCGTGTAAAGAAAGGGCGTGATGATGGATTACTTTTTGCATACGTTTTTCTTCCTTTGTAAAAACCTTTGCTATTATAGCCCTACGAGAAAATTTTGTCAACTCAAATCACGCCAAGTTTTCAAAAAGAAAAAATCGTTCCGCTCTGGAACGATTTTTGTTTTTATTTGTCTTTTATTTTCCCTCGTGAATAGTGTTCACAAGTCCTACGACGGAAGAAAGCTCGCTAGGGATAATCACTTTCGTTGCCTGCCCGTCCGCAACCTTTGCCATAGTTTCCAACTTTTTCAAGGTCATATATTCATCCTTGGGCGCCGCCTCGTTGATCATAGCGATTGATTTTGCTTGCGCTTCGTTGATGCGAAGAATAGCCTCCGCCTCCCCCTCAGCACGACGGATACGCGCTTCCTTTTCCGCCTCTGCCTTTAAAATATCCGCTTGCTTTTGCGCCTCGGCGTCCAAAATTTGGCTTGCCTTTTTCCCCTCGGCAACGAGAATGTTACTCGCCTTTTCCCCCTCGGCGCGCAAAATCGCCTCACGGCGCTGACGCTCCGCTTTCATCTGCTTTTCCATGGCGTCTTGAATTTCTGCGGGCGGCTTGATGTTTTTTAGCTCCACACGGTTGATCTTGATCCCCCAAGGGTCGGTCGCCTCGTCGAGGATATTTCTGATTTTTGCGTTGATCGTATCGCGCGAGGTGAGCGTATGGTCAAGCTCCATTTCCCCGATAATGTTTCTCAGCGTCGTCGCCGTCAAATTCTCAATCGCCTTGATGGGGTTTTCCACGCCGTACGCGTACAGCTTCGGGTCGGTGATTTGATAG
The DNA here is from genome assembly GCA_017463325.1 of Clostridia bacterium. Classification (GTDB taxonomy): domain Bacteria; phylum Bacillota; class Clostridia; order Christensenellales; family Borkfalkiaceae; genus Scatosoma. The sequence goes on along the minus strand of JAFTPK010000002.1, from coordinate 133,299 downwards.
AATACGACCGTGTCGATTTGCATAGTGACGTTATCTTTTGTAATCACAGGCTGCGGCGCAAAATCCGCCACCTGCTCTTTTAAAGATACGATTTTAGCAATACGCTTAAAAATGGGGGTCAAGAAATGCATACCTGTATCCCAAGTCGCGTGATAGGCGCCAAGACGCTCTATAACGTACGCTTTGGACTGCGAAACGATTTTGACGCTCGCCGCAACGACGATCAGGATTACGATTAAAACAACGATAATTGCAATAACTACGGGAGGCATATTTTTTACTCCTTATTGATTTTTTTTACGATCGCTTTATTGCCGCGAAGCTTTTCCACAAGCACCACCGCGCCCTCTTCGATCGGGGTTTCGTCAGCCGAGCGCGCCGTCCAGTACAACCCGCCGAGCTTGATCTCCCCCTCCTCTTTGAGGTTGTCGATCGCTTTCGTGACCACCGCTTCGTGACCGACGATCAGTTCCAAATTTGTTTCTTGGTCTTTATTGCGTTTAAAAAATTTCTTCACGAGCTTTCTCGTCGCGACGAACAGCACCGCCGAAAGCACCACAAAAATCCCCACTTGCCAACCGACGTGGAGGTCGGGAAAGACAGCGGAAATAAGTACCATGACTAGCGCCGACGCCGCAAACCAAATGGAAACGAGGTCGCTCGTCATGATTTCAATAAACAGAAAAGCAACGGCAATTGCAAGCCATATCCAAAACATCATGCTTCTTTCTCCTTTTTTTATTCCCTTTACTATCATACGCTTTTTTTCGCGATTTGTCAATGCTTTGAAAAATTTTTTTTATTTTTTCCAAGTTCGCGGCGAAAAAAGGATCAATATAGGGAAAATTTCCAACCTTCCCGCAAGCATATCGAAAACCAAGACGAGCTTGGAAAAATCGTTAAAGAACGCAAAATTGCCGCTCGGTCCCACCGCGCCAAGCCCCGGACCGACATTGTTGACCGTCGCGGCGACGGCGGTAAAGCTCGTCACCAAGTCGTAGCCTTCCAAGGATATAAGCAACAAGGAAATCACGTAAACAAGAATAAAGGCTACCAGGTACGCGTTGATCGAGCGAACGACCTCGTGTTCAAGCTTTCTCCCGTCAATCGCGATCTTTTTCACTTGCTTGGGGTGAATCATTCTCCCCACCTCGTATATGCCCCCTTTACAAAGGACCATAATTCGCGATACTTTTATACCGCCGCCCGTACTGCCCGCGCACGCGCCGATAAACATCAGCACGACAAGCACCGTTTTAGAAAGGGTGGGCCAAAGATTGAAATCCTCCGTGACAAAGCCCGTCGTGGAAATGACGGACGCCACCGAAAACGCCGCGTCCTTTAACGCTTCCGCAAAGCCGTAGCCATACCCCTCCGTCAAAAAGATATTCAAACTAATCAGCAAAATCGCGCCGAGAACGATCAAAAGAAAGGTTCTTACCTCAGCGTTGAACGCGTCCTTGCATTTCCCGCGAAGCAGGAGGAAATAGGAATTAAAATTGATGGAAAAGAGGAGCATAAACACGGTGGTAACGATCTGCAAATAGGAATTGTAGCTTGCCATGCTATCGCCCTTAAAGCCAAAACCGCCCGTACCCGCCGTCGAAAACGCCGTGTTGAGCGCCTCAAACACGGACATGCCGCCGCAAAGCAACAATAAAAATTGTGCCGTCGTCATTGCGGCGTAGATCAAATACAGAATTTTCGCCGTTTGTCGCATTTTCGGAACGATCTTTCCCACGTCCGCGCCCGTGCTTTCCGCGCGCATCATATGCAAATTTCCCGCGCCTGAAAGGGGCAAAAACGCCATAACGAATACGAGTACCCCCATACCGCCTACCCAATGGGTAAAGCTACGCCACATCAATAGGCATTTAGGCAAAGCTTCCAGCGCCTCCCCCGTGGGAAGAATGGTCGCCCCCGTTGTCGTAAAGCCCGACACCGTTTCAAACAGCGCGTCCACGTACGAGGGGATCTCTCCCGAAAGCCAGAACGGAAGCGCTCCAAACAGACTGAGAACAATCCAACACAGCGCGACGATCACAAAGCCCTCACGGGCGTAAATCTCCCGTTTTTTAGGTTTTTTAAGAATACAAAGCCAGCCAACGCCCCCTGCAAGCAACGCGGCGATAAGCACCGAAAGCCCCGCCTTTTCCCAGTAAATCAGCGAGGTAACGAGCGGCACAAGCAAAAAAATCGCCAAGAACAGGAGCATAAAGCCGAGCGTTCTTCTGATCATTGCAAAATTCATAACGCTCTTACTCCTTTAACGCGTCGGTAATATCGCTTAAACTGCGCCCCATACTGACGAGCACCACCGAATCGCCCACCTCGATCGTATCCTGACCGCGGGGCACGATCACCGTTTTCCCGCGTAAGATCGACGCCACGAGCACGTTGCGCTGAAAGGCAAGCTCTGCAAGCGGTTTCCCGACGATAGGCGAACCCTCGCGGACGATAAATTCCACCGCTTCCACTTTATCGGGAATAATGTTGTACAAGGTTTCGACGTTGCTGCCCATAGCGTTACCCGTTGCACGGACATAGCGCAAAATGATGTCGGACGTAATATTTTTCGGGCAAACGACGGTATCCAAATCCAGTTTGGAAAGCACGCTGTCGTAGTCGATACGGCTGATTTTCGTCACCGTCTTTTCCGCGCCCGCCTCCTTGGCGAACATAGAAAAGAGAATGTTTTCCTCGTCCCCTTTGACAAGCGCAACAAACGCGCCCGTTTCGCTTACCCCCTCTTCCACAAGCAGGTTTTTATCCCCTGCGTGGCCGTTGATCACCGTCACCTTATCAAAACGGGTGGCAAGCTCCTCGCAAAGTGCCTCGTCCTTTTCAATCACCTTAAAGGCTATTCCCGAACGCTCCATAATCTCGAACAAATAGTGCGTAATCGCGCCGCCGCCCGCCACGATCGCGTCCTTGATCGAATGGCCCTTATAGCGAATTTTAGTAAAAAATTCTTTCGCCTCGCGCTTGGGCGCGACAATGGAAACGACGTCCTTTTCCGCAAATACGAAATCGCCGCTCGGGATATACGCCTCCTCTCCTCGCTCTACCGTGCAAATCAGCACCTTGCTTTTCAGCTTACTCATAGCCTCCTTCACGGAAAGCCCTACGAGAAGGTTATCTTTTTGCAAGCGGAAGCTGACAAGCTCCACCCTGCCCTTGGCAAACGGTTCGATTTTTAGCGCGCTCGGGAAAAGTAATACCCGCGCGATCTCCTCTGCCGTCGCGAAGTCAGGGTTAATGACCATGGCAAGCCCCAGCCGCTCTTTTAAATACGCCGTTTCTTCGCTGTACGCGGGGTTGACGACGCGGGCAATCACATGACAGTCGCTCTCTTTTTTCGCGATCATACAACAGAGCAAATTGAGTTCGTCCGAGTCGGTAACAGCGATAAACAGGTCGGCGTTTTCAATGCCCGCCTCCTGTAAGGTAGCCTGCGTTGCACCGTTGCCCACAACGCCCATAACGTCGTAACGGCTACTAACCGCGCGAACTTTTTCCGCTTGCACGTCTATAACGGTCACTTCATTGCCATCGTCGTTCAGCTTTGCGGCAAGCGTTTGCCCTACCTCGCTACAACCCACGATGATAATTTTCATTCTTTTACGATTTCCTTTTTAAATACTTTCAACCATTCCTTGGCAATGATCGCCGCACCCGCCACGGCAGGGTGCACCCCGTCGGACAAAATGGGAGCGACGCCGTATTTCTCTGCTGCCTCCGTCATTTTCGCCTGTAACGCAACGAAAGGCAGACCGTAATCGTTTGCAATGCGCCTCGCCGCCTCCGCGTACTTAGGCACCGTGCAAAAATGCGCGTAACGCGCGGGATTTTCAGGATCTTCCGTTGCCGTACCGCGCAGGAAAAATGGCTCGCAAATGATTATTTTCGTGTTGGGTAAAACCTTTTTCGTATCGTCAAGCAACATACGGTAGACCTTTTCAAAACGTTCCACCTCAACGCCGTTAGGCTTTGCGCTAAGCTCGTGCCAGACGTCGTTGACGCCGATCAGAATACTCAAAACGTCGGGCGTTTCCTGCCAAACGTCCGCTTTGATTCGCGCGTATAAATCGACGACGCGATTTCCGCTGATCCCGCGATTGACAATTTGATACCCGTTCGCATTCTCCGACAAAAGCGCCGCCGCACATTGATTTACGTACCCGTATCCGTAAGAGCTCAACACATAATCCCGCTCACGCGATCTCCCCGCGTCCGTAATGCTGTCGCCAAAAAATACAATTTTCATTTGATTTTCCTCCAAGCTTGAAATTTTTCCCTTTACGAAATTATAACACAATCATTATTAAAAGTAAACGTTTTTTTCTTATAAAAAATATTTTTCTCCTGTTTTTCAGTTGCTTTTTTCCATTTCAAGCGATATAATAATACCTATGAAAAACGCAATGAAAAAACAAATCGACATGACGAGCGGTCCTTTATTTAAAAACCTTTTAAAGGTCGCTCTCCCTTTGGCATTTTCGGGCATTTTACAGCTCATTTTTAACGCCGCCGACTTAATTGTTGTCGGACGGTTTTCCCAAACCCCCGACGAAAGCATCGCCGCCGTCGGTTCTACCGGCTCGCTCGTGGGGCTAATCATCAATCTTGCCCTCGGTCTAAGCGTCGGTGCCAACGTCGTTATGGCGCAAGCCCTCGGCGGGAAAAACGGAGAAAAAGCCGTAAGAACTATGCACACCGCTATTTTACTCGCCCTTTTTTGCGGCGTATTGATGGGCGGGGTTTTGCTGGTAGGTGCCCCCACCTTTCTTACTTGGATGGATTCCCCTACAAGCGTTATCGGAAAGTCCACGCTATATTTACGCATTTACGCGCTTGGGATCCCCGCGAATATCCTTTACAATTTCGGTGCAGCCATTCTTCGTGCAAAAGGGGATACGACGCGGCCTATGATCTTTCTTACCGTAGCAGGTGTTGTCAACGTCGGCTTGAATATTTTGCTCGTCTTGCTCGGCTTTGACGTCGCAGGCGTTGCAATCGCCACAGCCGTTTCTCATTATATTTCCGCATTCCTGCTTATACTCGCCCTGTGCAAAGAAACGGACGTTTGCCGTTTGGAAGGAAAAAAGCTGCGCCTCCACCGCGAAGAATTGATCGACATTATAAAAATCGGCTTGCCGAGCGGGATTTTAAGCTGCTGTTTCTCCCTCTCTAACGTCATTATTCAAACGGCGATCAACGGCTTCGGCGACGTCCTGACCTCCGCGAACTCCGTTGCGGGAAATATCGAGGGTTTCGTGTATACCTCTATGAATGCCGTAGCCATGGCAGCGCTTACCTTTTCCGGACAAAACTTCGGCGCAAAAAAATACGAGCGTATCCCCAAGATCATGGGGGTATCCTGCCTGCTCGTTCTCCTTGTTTGGACGGTGATCGGTGGGCTTGTGCTCTTACTCAGAGCGCAAATTGCAGGGCTTTACAACGCCAACCCCGAAATCATTCAATACGCCGCCGCACGTATGCTGACGATCGTTCCCTTTTACGCCCTTTGCGCGTTCAACGACGTATTTGTCAGCGGGCTTAGAAGTATGAACCGAACGGTCGGCCCTATGTTTATTTCTCTATTTTGTACCTGCATTTTCCGTATTCTTTGGGTGTTCACCGCCTGTAAAATCATTGCCGAGCCGTTTATGTTATACCTGTCCTATCCCATTAGCTGGACGCTCAACCTCAGCCTCGCGGTGCTGTATTTTATTGTCGTATATAAAAAGACGCTCAAAAAAGCCAAAAACGGCTAAAACCGTAGAGAGGAGATAAAAAAGCTTGACTTTTCATAAGCCAAGCTTTTTTATTTATTATAGAAAACTGCTTGATAAAAATTTTAATATGTGCTATAATAATTTTGCCAAAACAAATCGAATATTTTAAGAGAGGATATTTTCTTTAAAGGGATATTCTATCTTTTTTCGTGCAAACTAATCCAATATGAATTTGGTAAAAGCGCAAATTCCGCGGATTAGAATGCAAAGGATTTTATCCCTCTTCTATTTCGATTTGTTTTGGCGACAATCGGAGTTTGCGTTTTTCGGTGCGTTGACTTCGGTTGACGCACTTTTTATTATTTTAGGAGGTTTTTATGAAAAAGAAAGTTACAAATGAAGAAGTAGGCGAAATTATCGGCAAATTAGCAGAAAAAATTCGTGGTGATATGGACTATGAATTTAGAGTTGCGGAAAGTCAAATGTGGCGCGCCGAGAACGATTTGGTTGATTCGTTAAACGAAACGCAATACGAAGTATACAGAGAGTATTGTGAAAGAAGAAATGATTTTTTCAAAATTGCAAAAGAGCTTTACGAAAGAAAAATTTAATTAAAATACACCTATCGTGCCTAAAAAACCCAACAAAAAAAGCCCTTCGAGGGGCTTTTTTTATTGACCTATCAATAACAGCAAGATATAGAGCGCTAAAATCACGCCAAGAGCAACGAGAGTAGGCACCAGCATCATGCGCACGGCGGAAACGTACGTTTTCCATTTCTCTTTCGCCGTAGAACGTTTACGGGGCTGATCGCCGTTTTTCGCCTTTTTTTGGTTTGGCGAGCGGTGACCGATCCCACCCACGTCCGACATATCGTACAAGCTGGAACCGTCGTCGTAATAGGTGATCTTTTCCTTTTTCTTCTTCGACATGATTTAGTCCTGTGGATAGCAATGGCAAGCCACGAAATGGCCCTTGCCGTATTCTTTATAGTTAGGCTCTACGTGCTTGCAAATCTCCATTGCCTTAGGACAACGGGTATGGAATTTACAGCCCATAGGAGGATTTGCGGGCGAGGGAATATCCCCCGTCAAAATCACTCGGCTTACCTTTTCGTCAGGGTTCGGGTTAGGAACAGCCGAGAACAACGCGTGCGTGTACGGGTGCATGGGGTTGTTGAAGATCTCCTCCTTTTCCCCGAATTCCACAAGCGAACCAAGATACATAACGCCGATTTTGTCGGAAATGTATTTTACGACGGAAAGATCGTGCGAAATGAACAAATAGGTAAGATTTCTTTCCTTTTGCAGCTTTTTCAACAGGTTGATGATCTGCGCCTGAATAGATACGTCAAGTGCCGAAACAGGCTCGTCGCAAACGACAAGCTCAGGTTTTACAGCAAGCGCACGCGCGATACAAATACGCTGACGCTGACCGCCCGAAAATTCGTGCGGATACCGTTCGTAATAATAATCTCTCAGCCCGCATTGCTCCATCAATTCCAAAACGTATTCTTTCACCTGCGAGGGCGGCACGACGCCGTGCACCCGAACGGGTTCGGCAAGAATATCCCCTACCGTACTTCTCGGAGGCAGGGAGGAATAAGGATCCTGAAAGACAATCTGCATTTTCGTTCTGAGCGAACGCATTTGCTTGGAGGAATATCCCGCGATATCCTCCCCTTTAAAGAACACCTGCCCCGCCGTCGGCTGATGCAATTTCAAAATGGTTCTACCCATCGTCGTTTTGCCACAACCCGATTCGCCTACGATCCCGAGCGTTTCCCCCGGTTTTACCGTAAACGAAACGTCGTCCACCGCTTTCAGCGTGGACAGGGGTTTGCCCATGATCGTCTTTTTCAGGACGAAATGTTTCTTTAAATGTCTGATTTCAAGAAGCGCTTCGGGATCAGGCGGCAGAAGCTTATCCTGCTCGATCTTTTCCGCTTTTGCGCTTTCTTCTTTTGCTCGCTCCTTGGCGTCGTCGTAAACCTCCGTTACGCTTTCCGAAGCGGTGTTTTTCATTTCTTCCATTTCCATATCATTCTTCCTTTTCGCCGTATAAGTGACAAGCCACGTAATGCGTCGGGCTTACCTGCACCATGCAAGGGTATTCTCCCGAACATTTTTCCTTGCATTTCGAGCATCTTTCCTTGAAATAGCAATGGTTCGGCATATTGATGGGGTTAGGCACGTTCCCAGGGATATTAAACAACTGGTCGGAGGACGAATTCATTGTCGGCTTGGATTTTTGTAAGCCCTGCGTGTACGGGTGCAGAGGATTGTGGAAAATTTCCGAAGCCGTACCTTGCTCGATAATGCGCCCTGCGTACATGACGACAACGTAGTCCGCCATTTCCGCAATGACCCCAAGGTCGTGCGTGATCAAAAGGATCGAACCGTTAATTCGGTTCTTCAAGTCGTTGAACAGATCGAGGATTTGCGCCTGAATGGTCACGTCGAGTGCCGTCGTAGGCTCGTCGGCAATAATCAAGCGAGGCTCGCCCGCAAGCGCCATAGCGATCATAACACGCTGACGCATACCGCCCGAAAGCTCGTGCGGGTAGGAAGCGTAAACACGCTCCGGCATAGCGATCCCAACCATATTGAGCATTTCGATCGAACGCTTTTTCGCAAGCTCTTTCGTTGCACCGGGTACGTGTAATAACGTCACCTCGTCAAGCTGATCGCCGATCGTAAAGACGGGGTTGAGCGAGGTCATGGGTTCTTGGAATACCATCGACATCTGTCTGCCGCGCAAACGGTACATCTCTCGAATGGGCATTTTCGCTACGTCAAATACCTTCTCTTCCTTTTCAAAGATACCCAACCCGTGCGAATCGCGCTTTTGCTTGGGCTGAAAGACAGGATTTCCTTCTTTGTCGCGTACCTGCTCCCCTTTCTTGTCCAAAACAGGCTCTTGAACGATCTCGCCGTTTTCGTCCTTTTCGTAAACGGGAATACAGTTTCCTTGCTCGTCCCGTTTAAAATCGTATGCTTTAAAACGGATCGAGCCTTCGACGATCTGCCCCGAGGGACCTTGCAGCAAACGCATAACGGACATAGAGGTAACGGATTTTCCGCACCCCGATTCCCCTACGACGCCTACCGTCGAATTCAAAGGAATATTGAACGTTACGCCGTTGACCGCCTTCACGACCCCTTGATCGGTGAAGAAATAGGAGTGCAAATTTTCGATTTCGAGGATATTGTTTTCCTCTTTCATCTCCGTCAGGTATTCGCTTTCGGGCACCTTACGCGCCTTTGCTTTTTCCAAACGGCGCATCTCCGCGGCGTTCGCTTTCGCGATCGCCTTAACTTCTTTACCGCTCAAATAATGGCTATTTTTCTTTTCGCCGTTTTTCTCTTTTTTCAAAAAATCAAGTACGCCCATGATCATCTCCTCTGTTTCGGGTCAAGCGCGTCGCGCAGACCGTCGCCGATAAAGTTAAAACCGAGCACGGCGATAATGATACAAATCCCCGAAGGGCCCCAAACGTTGAAATTGTTTTGGAGAATATCGCTTCGCTTGGAAATGATCTCGATCATGGTACCCCACGACGCATACGGGATCTGCACGCCAAGCCCCAAATAAGACAGGGTGGATTCGTACAAAATCATACTCCCGAGCGACAGGGTCATAGAAACGAGGATCTGCGGCAAAATGTTGGGGATCAAGTGTTTAAAAATACGTCTTGACGTCGAGAAGCCCATGGCCTCCGCCGCCACCATGTATTCCTGTTCGCGCAAGAATAAGATCTGCCCGCGGACAAGTCGCGCCATTCCCGGCCACGAGAACAGCGACAGTATCCCCATCAACAAATAAATGTAGTACGCGGACGGTACCCTATTTGCGTCGAGCACCGTACCGATAATCAACATGAGCGGCAACGTCGGTAAACAAATTAAGACGTCGCAAATACGCATGATGATATTATCCACCACGCCGCCGTAATACCCTGCTATACCGCCCATGATAATACCGAGCGCAGAAGTCAAAAATACGGCGAGGAAACTGATGGTAAGCGACAGTCTGCCACCGTACATCAAACGGGTGAAAATATCCATACCCTGTTCGTCCGTACCTAAAATATGGTCGCCCGAGGGAGGCGCAAGCGCGTTGACACCGTTATCGGTGACAAACACCTGCACAAACGGGTCGCCGTCGTTGATCTCCAAGTCAAATTCTTTATATTCGATATTGCCTGTACGGTCGGTTTCCGTTTCTCCCCAACGGGTGTAAACAACGGGACCGAGCCAACTGAATACGAACAGCGCAGCAAGCATGACAAGCCCGACAATAGAGAGCTTAGAGCGGAAGAAACGGCGCAAGACCATTCGCGTAGGCGAAAGCAATCTTACGTTCTTATCGAGAGGAGTTTCGGCGTCTGCCACCGTTTCCTGCACGAGCTTTTCTTCCTCCATTTGTATTTCTTTATTCTCTTCCATAACTACTCTCCTTTACGCAAGTTTTACGCGCGGGTCTACCACGGCGTACATCAAGTCGGCAAGAAGAACGCCGAGCACGGAAAGCGCCGCCAAGAACATATTATACGTCATGATGACGGGAATGTCACCCTGCGTCATAGCGTTCAACGCATAACTACCGATACCCGTCAAGTCAAAGACGGATTCGGTAATCATTGCGCCCGAGAACAGCGAGGGAATCAGCCCTGCAAGGCTGGTTACGACAGGAATCATAGTGTTACGGAATGCGTGCTTATAAATGACCTTGCCTTCGCCAAGCCCTTTCGCTCTCGCCGTACGTATGTAGTCGGAATTGAGCACTTCGAGCATGTTCGTTCTCGTCGTTCTCATACGACCGCCGATACTGAGTACGACGACGGTGAGTACGGGCAGAACCATGTGATACAGGTAGTCCATTGCTGCCTCGAAACCGTTGGAATAGGTGACCGACGGGTCGCGCATACCCGAAACGGGCAGCCAACCGAGCTTGTTCGCAAACAAGTCTTTCAGCATCTGTCCAAAGAAGAAGGACGGCAGGGAAATACCGATCAGCACGAGCACGGTAACGAAATAGTCGCGTAAGGAATATTGATGCGTCGCCGCCGTAATGCCGAGCGGGATCGCGATCAAGAATTCAAAAATGGTCGCGATAGCCGCTACGATAAACGAAGTGCCGAGTCTGTCGGCGTTGAAAATTTCCGAAATGACTTCACGGCCGCTGATAAAGCTGCTGCCGAAATTTCCTTTCAACATATTTCCAAGCCAACCGAAATACCCTTGCAGGATATTCCCGTCAAGGCCGTAGGCCTTGTAAAGCGCCTGCTTGAACTCCTCCGAAACGGTCGCCCCCGAGGTATTGAGGGCGTTGATCTTTTGGTCTACGAAGGAGGTAGGCATACAGCGCAATAATGCGTAGAGGATAAACGATACGCCGATCAGAATGAGTATCGAAACCCCTAATCTTTTGAGGATATACTTAAACATTTTTTCTCCGATAAATCTTTTGCTTTATTTGATCAGTTCAAGGTCCCAAATATTTTCAAGCGGGGAAACGTAGGAATTTTCAAGCTTTTCAGGGAAACCCTTTACCGTCTTGCTGTTGTAAGCGTACAGCGTCTGTCTTTGGTAAACGGGCATTTCTACTGCAAGTTCAAGCACTTTCGACATTGCCTGTTCGTACAGAGGAATACGCACGTTTCTGTCCATGCTTTCACGAGCCTCGTCGATCAGCACGCTCAAATCGTTGATGATCTTCGTTTCCTCGGGATACTGATCGGGCGCCGCAAGGATTTCACGATAGCCCCACGCGTATACGGAGGTAGCCGTCGAGTTCTTGTGGTAAACCTGATACATATCGGGGTCGATCGTCGAACCCCAAGCAGCCGCCCAAACTTCCAGCGAACCGGTAGAGAGCTTGGTAAGCGCCTGCGAGTCAGCCTTTACTTCTACGTTCCAGCCAAGGGAGTTGAGGATTTCCGCCGCCTGCTTGAACACCGCGTAGGTGGGGTGCTCGGTGATGGAAGCGCCTGCGATCGTGAAACGGATCGTGAGCGCGTCGTCGCCCTCCGTTACCCCTGCGCCGTTGTTGGCAAGGGACATATAGTACTTGATCTCCGCCTCTGCGTCAGCGGTGCTTTCGCCGAGGTCTTCCCACATCAGGTAATCCTTACCGTTGGGCTTGGAGGCGCTGCCCTTACCGTTTTCGTACGGGTACGCCCAGTTTTCTCTCGACATAGGCCAGTCGATATTTTCACAGGTACCCGTTACGTAGTATTCAAGCGCAAGGGAGGTATCCATGGCCGCCATGATCGCTTTACGGATATTGAGGTCGGGCACTTTCCCTGCGTTGACGCCGATATAACCGTAACCGAGCTGCCATTGCGAAAGCTGCTTGATGCCCTTACCCGAAAGCGCGTCGAGCTTCTCGGAGTTGGTCTTGGTGAACTGCGGCGTGATGTAGTCTACTTCGCCGCTCGAAAGCTTGTCGATCGCGTTCGTCGAGCTAACGACCTGCATACGGATCTTTTCCGTTTTTACGTCGAACTGGAAATTCTTGTTCGCCTTGAAATATACGATATTGCTCTTCCAGAATTCCGAACCCTTCGGGTTATCGCTGTTGTTGTCGTCCGTAGCCATGTACGCGCCTGCGCCGACGGGTACTTCTACGTGCTGCTGCGACTGAATGGTCTTGCTCTGGAAATCGGAGTCGGCCCATTCTACGCCGAACTTATTGTTTGCAATGTCGATAGGACGGCCGTTGGGATAAGCCTCGTCCGCCGTGTAGTAATGCGCGGGCGCAACGGTGAAGCCGAAGTTGTAGATCGCTTTCGGGTCGGTACCGTTCACGGTGATCTGCAATACGTCGTAGGTATTTTCATACTTAGGCGTACCATCTTCGTTATGCTCGTGCGCGACGTCAAAGGAAACCTGCTCGCCCGTCGTTTCGTCCTCGAATTCTACCTTCTGTACGGAGGTAGTGTGGCCAAGGGAAACGATCCCCGAAATGTTGGGATAGGTCAAGCCGTCGCCCTCCATACGGTTGTGCAAGATGATGTCGATCGCTTCCGCCGTGTACTGCGTCTGCAACGTACCTGCGGTGCCCCAGTACATCAAAATCTGATCGAGGCTGTCGTAGGTCATGTCGTCGTAAACACGCTGGATCGCCTGTTCCATCGTCGGATATTTATTCACGACGTCGGTGTTTTCAAAGGATTCGATCTTTTCCTTGTCGTCTTGGCTCGAATTCGGCTTCTTCGCGTACTTGGGTTTAATGTAACCCTCGTACAGGAAGAATTTAAAGACGTCGTTTTCAAGCTCTTTCGCCCATTCGTTGTAAGGTGCCGTCGTCGTGTCGTACGATTCCTTTGCCGCCTTGAAGTCGGATTCAAGCTCTTCCTTGAACGTTTTCAGCGTCAACTGATAGTCGGCAAGGAGAATGTCCTGATAGTCCTCGTCGGTGAGCGCGCCGTTGCCGTTCGCGTCGCCGTTGATCTCCTTATCCGTCGCTACCGCAAGCTTATACCCGTCGCTGATGTACGCCTCTTCAATGAGCGCCTCCATCTGGCTGACCGTAAGGCCGGAAACCTTTTGAATTTTCACCTCGTCCTGATAAAGCTGCGCGAGCGTCAAAATTCGGAGCGCCGCGTTGCTGGACGCGGACGCGTTCAAATCGGACGCCGCCTGATCCCCTGCCGAACCGGAAAGGTTCTGCTGCGTTCTGTAACTCGTCAGCCCGACGATATCCGTCGAATACAGCGTCGAGGAACCCGTGTAAACAGGGTCGAGCAGCTCGTAAAGGCTGAACATAACGTCGTTCATGGAGAGCGCAACGCCGTCGGAGAATTTCAGGCCGTTTTTGAGCACGAACGTGTACACCGTCTGCGCGTTTTCGCCGCTACCCTTGATCTCCCAGTCGAACGCTTTCACGACGGTCGCTTCGTTATCCCCCGCGATCGCGTTGCCTTGGCTGTCCGTCGAAAGCATACCGATCTGCGTCATGCCCACGACGTCCATATCCGTCCCGCTCGTCGCGTAGAAAGGATTGAACAAACCGCTCAATTCTTCCGTCATCAGAACGATACTGTCTTTTTCGCTCTTCGTACAGCTTGCCAGCGACGACAGAGCGGTAACGCTCATCACGCCGCAAAGAACGAAACTCATAGCCCGAGCCATAATTTTCTTGTTCATAGTTTTATTACCTCCGTTTATTGTATAGTGATACTTTCTTCCGTTTTTTCGATCCCGAGAGCCGCGCCCGAGAAAGTCAGCAAGATCTTGCCGCCCTCCACCTTTGCCGTATCAGGGTCTGCATAATAATGGTACTTGCCGCCCATGAGCTGGCCGTACATGGACACGCCGATCTCCGTCGCCGTGATCCCGTCCGTTTTACCGTTCGCCACCAACGCGAATTGATAACCCGCGGCGTTTTGTACCTTGAAAGGCCCGATCTTATACGCGCCGCCGACGGTCACGTTTTCCACCGTCGCCGTATCGTCGATCATGCCCGAGAACATACCGAAGCCCGCCTCGGTCGCTCTCGCATTCACCGATTTCAAATCAAACGTTACGTTCTCGAAGTGGACGTTCTTGACGGACGCGCCCGCGCCGAGCCGCCCAAACAGCCCGCCGTATTGAACGGACGTGGAGCTGACCGCAAGCGAAACGTTACTGATCGTCACCGTTTCCGCCGCCTCGAATTTTCCCGTAAAGGTGTTGTAGGCGAGCGCCGCCGGCCACGTCTGCCCCGTGAAATCAAGGTCGTTCAAAATTTGATAGATCCCCTCGCGGTTGCCGTTTTCGGAAAGCTGTTTCGCCGTTTCGATTCTGTAATATTCCCCGTCGAGGAATTTTACGTAAATATTTTGTACGCCGTTGACCGCTTTGCAGTTTTCAAGGTCGATCGAGCCCGTATGCTCAAAGCTGTCCGCGATCTGTTGCGTGCAGCCCTCGTCCGTATACGCGGACTCGAAGGTTTTTCCGTCGAGCTTGGGGAATTCATACGCCGTTTTGTTGGCGTAGTCGTGGGTGTGTCCCATTTTTCCGTCCGCCCAGTCGGGAACCCAAATGGTGTCACGGTCGAACAGCGTCGAATTTTCCTCGTTTACCGCCTTATAGTCAAAGCTGGTAATCCCGTACTGCGTCCAAACGTTCGGCGCAGACTCGTAGTAATAATGGAATTCGTAGAAAGGCACCCAGCCCGCGTACAGCGTAATCGTATAACGACCGTCCGTATCCGCGTGCTCCGCCGCCGCATAACCGAGCGTATCTTCCTCGAAATCCCAGTAGCCGTCGTAGGTATACGCAGGAGTTACGATTTTTTTCTCGTCCGACGCCAACACGTACGTGCCGTCCTCTTTTTCCACAAGCTCGTTCCCGCTCTCGTCCACGGGCTTGCCCGCGTCGTTGAGCTTGACGTAGCGGCCGCTATACCAACCCGCGAAGAAATGCCCCGCTTTGGTAAGCGAAATGCTATCGCTCGAACTTGTCTGACGGTCGGCGCTGGTCGGTTCCGTTAAAGGAATATCGACCTTGCCGTCGCCGTTTTCGTCCTCGTAATCGGAGGGATTGAAATAGTCTTTGATCGTTACCCCGTCGCGGTTCATAAATTTCCCGCCGTTCGGGTCGTACGTCACAGAGACAGTATACCCTCTTTCTGCCATTTCCTCGTCCTTGGTCAGGCTATTGCAGCCCGCCACGGTAAGACAGAGAACGGACAGACAGCCGAGGCTTAACAGTAATCTGAATTTTTTTTTCATAACCCTTTACTCTTCTTTATCGTTTTTCCCTTTTTTGAGTACCACTTTATCTACGATCACGTACGCCGCAAACCCAAGCAGTACAACGCCTGCAATCGTAAGCCCGATCCAGTTGCTCTGCAAGAATTCCGCGAACCCGTTCTTCTCTTCTTCTACAATCGGAGCGGACGGCTTATTCGCCTCTTCTCTCGCTTTCAGATATGCGATCATTGCTTCCGCGTCCGTCAGCTTGGAGTAGTTGGAAACGAGCGCCTTTTGTTCGAGCGAAGCAATCGACTCGTACGCCGCACGCACCTCCGCTACAAGCGATTCTTGCGCAAGCGTGATCGACGTGCTTACGGGAAGCGCCGCAATCTTTTCAATAACCGCGATCGTCGCCTCCATCAACGCGTTATCGCCTTGAACGATCGTATCAAAATACTGCGTGAAGATGAACGAATCGTAGTTTTTGCCGTTTGCGGGTTTGACCATTACAAGCTTATCTTCTACGCGGCCGACGTAGTCCACGAAGTTTGCGCCGAAATAGAAGTTGTTAAAGCTTGAAGTCAAGTTCCACATGAAATACTTGGAAATTCCAAGCCCCTCGAAGAGGGTACCGTCGCCGCCGGGCATCATACCCGTCATGGGCAGGTTCAACATAGTGATATGGGAGGTGTCGTATTCTTCTTCGAGAATAGGCGCGGCGTAGCTCTTGAAGATCACTACCTTCAAATCCTCACAGCCGTAGAACGCCTTATCGCCGATTGCTTGAAGACTCGCCGCAAGCGTTACGTTTTGAAGCTTCGCCCCCTCGAACGCTCTTGCGGAAATACGCTTCGTGCCCTCTTCCAAGACGTACGCACTCTGCGTTTTTGCAATCGGATAAGAAACAAGCTCCAACCCGCCGTTCGGTACTACCTGATACAGTACGCCGCCGATTACGCGAACGGTGTCGCTGATGTCGTACGTTTCGTTCAGCTCTTTGCCAATCGTCGCCCCTGCAAACGTTACGTCCTCGTATCTGCCGTACGTTTCAATCTCGCAAGCATAGAACGGGTTTTCGCCAAGCTCTTTGAGTTGCTCGCCAAACGTCACCTTCGTAAGTGCCGAATTCCCGAACGCGAAATCGCCGATCTTCGTCGCCGCCGTCAAGATCACTTCTTGAAGTGCCGTCGCTTGGAACGCATACGCGCCGATCTCTGCCACTTTGTCAAGATTTCCAACGCTAGCAAGCGATTCGCAGTAATTGAACGCGCCGTCGCCAAGTTTCACGCCCTCTTTGAGCGTTACTTCCGACAGTTCCGTTCTTGCAAACGCGCTGTTGCCGATCGCCTCCACCTTGGACAGGTCGATCACGGCGATCTTGGAGAAATAGAACGCACCTTCACCGATCGTCTTTACCTTTTCGGAAAGAACGATCTCGCTGATCGAGGAATACGCAAACGCGTAATTTGCGATCTCTTCGAGGTTTTCCCCGAGCGTTACCTTTTCAAGGGAAGTGTTGTACGCAAACGCATAGTCGCCGATCGAGGTCGCGCTTGCAAGGTTCGCCTCCTTGAACGAGGGTGCCATATCCGAGAATTTATAGTCTACGATCACCTCTTGACCGTCGATATATGCGATCTCGTACGCGTTGCCGATCGTGTTCCCCTCTACGGAAAGGTCATACGAACGGGTACCCGTAAACGCGTAGGAGCCGACGCTTGCCACCTTGGACAGGTCAACCGATTTCAGCGCCGTCGCGTCGTAGAACGCATAGTCGCCGACGCTCACGCCCGCGTTTAAAGTCAGCGAGTTGAGGTTCGCATTCCCCGCAAACGCATAGTCGCCGAGCGTCGTGCCCTCGCCTACCGTTACTTTGGTAAGCAACGACTTGATCCCGTACGTGAAATCGTAGGAATAGTACACGTAGGTGTTGACTACCTTATCGCCGTCCATAACGTAGTAGTAATACCCTTCATAATAGGTATTCATCTTTTCGTTCAGCTCTTCGCTCGTATCTTCGGGATCCAAGAAATAGAACTCGATTTCCGAATAGAACGCGTAGTCGCCGACGGTCACGTTCTTCCCGAGCGTTACGTTTTCAAGCTTGTTACAATACGCAAACGCGTAATCGCCCACCTTTGCGCCGTCTGCCACGACCACCTCGCTCACGTCCGTAGACGCAAACGCGTATCTGCCGATCGACGTCGCCTTGGCAAGGCTCGGCGTAGCAGTCAGTTTAGTTTCCGAGAACGCGTAAGCGCCCACCGTTTCCACCGCGTCGATCTCGATCGTTTTCAAATTCGAGCATTGCGCGAACGCATACGCGCCCACCGACTTGACGCCCTTGGCCGTCACGACGGAAAGTTTGGTGTTCCCTGCGAACGCGCCCGCCGCGATCGACGTAACGCTTGCCGCAAGCGTAAGCTTATTATTATTGCCCGCGTACATAGGCGCTGCAATGATCAGCTCGCTACCCTTATACACGAGAGCGCCGTTTTCACCCGTCGAAAGAGCGCCGCCGCTAACGGTGAATTTCTTCACCGACGTACCGCCGAACGCATATTCGCCGATTACGGACACGTCTTTCCCGAGGTTGACCGTTTCCAGCTTTGAACAGCCGTAGAACGCCTTGGTCGGAATAACCGCCGCGTTGACGTCAATGCTGCGAAGCGAGGTACAGCCCGCGAAAACAAGCTCGCCAAGTTTCATTTTTTCCGCCTCGAACGTAACCCCGCCAAGCGACTTACAGTCGTAGAACGCGCCGACGCCGAGCGACTGCGAGGTCGCGGGCAATTTCACGCTTTGCAGGGGGGTGTTCGAGAACGTGTAGTTCCCGATCGCCACGACGCCCGTCAGCGTTACCGACTCGATCGCGGTGTTTGCAAACGCCTTTTCGTTGATGAATTTGGCGTATTCGAGGTTGATCGTCGTAAGCTTCGTACAGTTATAGAACGCGCCGACGCCGATCGTTTTCAAAGACTTGGGCAAAACGACCTCTTCAAGCGCCGTCAAATTCGCGAACGCGTATTCGTTGATCGTCGTTACCCCCTCGGGAATGATCACCTTTTTAATGGTGTCCTCCCCGATATAGTGCTGTTTGATATAGTAAGGATCTTCCTCGTCGATAATATCGCCCGCTTCCAGATCCTTTTCCACGTACTCGTAGTTGGAGAACGCGTACGCGTAAATGGTGGTGATGCCGCGGTCGGACGGGATCTCTACCGTATCGCCAAGCCCCTTATACGACATTAAGTAAATGGAGTTGGTGATAAACGGATCCTTAACGCTGATGACCACTCGCTCGGAGCTGCTCGTCGCCTTGCCGTCTACCGTTACGCTGATAGTAACGATCGTACTGCCTTCCGCCTGCGCGACGATCGTACCCGTTTCGTCAACGGTCGCGATCCTACTGTTCCCCGTACGGAATACGACGCCCGTTCTTTCGGGGAAATAGGAATCGAGCACGTAGTTGAGCGTTACGCTCTCGGACGGGTACATGGAAAGGCTGTAATCCTCTTTGTCGAACGCATAAATGCCGTCCGTCACACCGATCTCTCTTTCTTCCGAAGAAACGCTGTAATACGCCTTATTCGTCTTATAGCCCGTCAGCGTAAACTTATTGACGTCGGGTACGGTGTAGCCTGCGTTGCCCTCCAAATAGCCCTCGTCGCCCTTGCCGAGCACGGTGACGGTAAGCGTATCGGACGCAACGTTGCCGTCCTTATCGTAGCCGTATACCTTAATGACCGCCGTACCCTTTTTCTTGGGCAGCAGGGTCTGGTTGACGATATCTACGATCCCCGTCGCCTCGTCGCCGTTTCCGTCGAGCTGTTCTACGATCTCGTAATCGAGCGTCTGCGCCCACGTCGTCGTAGGATAAATGTCAAGGAGCAAGGAAAGATCTTGCGTTTCGTTGGGATTAAGTTTAAGGCTGTCTTGCTTGAACGCGATTTCCAAAACCTCGTCGGGAAGACGGATTTCATACGTCGCCGCGTTCATAGCATAGTCGTAGCAAACCGCGATAAAAGAATTGATCCCCTCTTTCGCCACCGTTTCGCCGTTTTCGTCAAAGCCCATGCCGATCGAATTCTTGATCTGCGCAATGTAGTCGGTAAGCTCTACCGTTACCGTTGACGTCGAATTATAAGTCGAATAAACGGGGGTGATGTACTTGCCGAAGCTCTCAATCGAGAAGAGGTATTCTTCGTCCGAATCCGAATCCTCGTCCTTGACCCAAGGCACGATCTGCCCGAGCTGCAAGCCCATTGCATAATGGTTGTCGTAAACGCTCAAATCAGCGAAAAGCTTGGTTTTTTGCGTCGTCTTGTCGTATTCGCTACGATAGGTAACGTCCGTGACGATAGGCGATTCAAAATCGACGTAAAGCGGGAATTCAAAGACGTTGCGTACGTTGCTTGCGTCCTGTTCCGCTTTCGTGCCGTAGTCGATATACGTAGTGATCGTCACCGTGTATTTGGTGTTGTTTTTAAGGTTATGTTCCAGCGTCTTGAAATCAAAGTCAATGGACGAGGAGTACGTCGTGCCGACGCCGTGCGATTTACGAACGTTGTATTCCGTCTTTTCAAAAATTACTCTGCCCGTCGAATCTTCAACGATTTGAATATTCGCCTCTTTGGCGTTTCTCAAAAGACCCGCCCAAACGCCGTAGATTCCCGTCACGGAAGAGCTTTCGCCCATTTCCTGATTAGATACGGCGATCTTATCCTTGGTTGCAGCGATCTGCGTTGCGGCAGGATCCTGCACGAAGTAGTAAGAGCCAAGCGTCGAAATATAGTCGCTGTACAGGCTACCGATAACGCGGGTCGCATACGCGTCCTCCATTACCTTATCCCGTTCGTCAAGACCTTTATTGATCTCGTCCTTATGCGTATCGTAGTATTCTTCGTCGAATACGGGCGCCTGATTCCAGTCGCCGTAGAAAGCAAGCAGAGGCGCGTTCATATTCACCGTCGTCCCCTCTTTCGCCGTCAACGTAACGAAACCTTCTACGTACATACCGTTTTCAAAGGACGCGTCAAGGTAAGCCTTATCCTCGTCGGAAAGAACAATCTGCACCGTTACCGTTGCGGTGCTGCCCGCATTCACGGTGACGCCGTTGCCGTTTTGCACGCCGCCCTCTACTTTTAACACGTTGGTTTGCGCGCCGTCAAGAAGATACCCGTCTTGCGTTACCGTCTTTTCGTCGTGACTGGTGTACGTCTTGCTGACGCCCTCCGTCTGCACGATCGAACCGATCTCGTACGAAACCTTTGCAGAGCTGATGTTATGCACCTTAAAGGTCATTTCGTAGACGCCTTTCTTCTCCTTATCGTCACCCAGCTCAAACTTGGAGCGGTTCATTTCTTTGCCGTCCTGATCCAAGGTAGTGATATACCCCGCGGAAGCAATGGTATTCTTGATATTGACAAGCCCCGCGCCCTGCTTTCTGACGGCGTAGGGAAGCCCGTTTTTATTGTATACGATATCCGCCGTGGACATCATGAGCTTGTTGACGAGGTCGGTCACTTCCACCGTCGTCAACGCGCCGCTCGCTGCAAATAAGGAGGCGTTGTCCTTGACGTACTGACGAATGAGCGCCGTTGCACCCGCTTGGTTGGGCGCCGCCATGGAGGTACCCGAAAGTCTGTCGTACGCTTCGCCGGGCACCGCCGAATAGATTTCGCCGCCGTGCGCCGTAATTTCAGGCTTAATCTTCAAGTCGGAGGTAGGCCCCCACGAAGAGAAGTCGGACATGAACGGCCCTGCCACCTGATCCTTGCTGACAAAAATTTTGCCCGTACCTGCTTTTGCAAGCATTTCACCGTCGTCTTGCGACAGGGAGCATACCGCACCGCCGATATCGTCGCCGACGCTCATGGAAATATCACCCGAAACGTTGTTATAAATAATAACGCCGTCCGCGTGCTTTTCTTTCAAAGCGATACGAATTTTTTCTTCAAACGTCGTTTCGCCACGCTTGACGAGAACGATTTTGCCCGAATAGTCTTTTTCCGCATAATCGGACGAACGCCCGATCCCCGGAATGGTTACGTAGGTATACTCTTTGGACTGTTGATCGCCCAAAAGGTCGTTGACGAAATCTTTCGTCTTTGCCTCCGACGTGGACGCCTCCTTGAAGTAAACGATTTCTTCACCGTACATTATGTAGGGGGTCATCACGCCGTCTACGGAAGCAACGGAAAGCGCCGCTTCGTACGCCGCAGGAGCACCTATCGTACCCGAGTCGGGGTTGGAGGTAAGCCCAAGGCTACCGTTTTTCTTAGAGGCTTGCGTCGCGTTATAGTCGTTGGACGCAGCAGCGATCAGGGAAATGCCCGCCTCACGAACCTTATCGTACACCCTATTGATGTTTTCATTGTCTACTTCTCTCGTGA
Source organism: Clostridia bacterium (assembly GCA_017463325.1). Taxonomy (GTDB): domain Bacteria; phylum Bacillota; class Clostridia; order Christensenellales; family Borkfalkiaceae; genus Scatosoma. Next base: position 111,481 of record JAFTPK010000002.1, on the reverse strand, counting down.
AACCGCAGCTGGAACCGAGCGACATATTGATAACGTCTACGCCAAGGTTGACGCAGTCCTCCACCGCCGCCAAAATCCACGAAGTCTTTGCGCCCGTCGCCGTATCCGAGAATACCTTCATAATTGCGAGCTGCGCTGAGGGCGCAACGCCCGTAATTACGTCGTTTTTCCCCGCAATAATACCCGCAACGTGGGTACCGTGTTCAGAGTTAATGGGCAAAACGTCAGGATCCTTATCCGCATAGTCGTACGCGAAAGGCACCTTGGCGTTCAGATACACGTCCTCGCCCGTAAGTCCCGAAGTCAACTGCGACGCGGTGGTCTGCGAAATCCTCGAGGAAACGTTTTCCAGCGTGAACGCTTCCGTTTCTCTTTCAAAATTTTCCACGCTGAACGCGGAGTGGGTGTAGTCAAGCCCCGTATCGAGCACGGCTACTACGACGCCGTCCCCTTGATACGCACAGTTACCGCTGTCAAAAATACCCGTTTCGTACACTTCGACTTCGTTGGTAACCACCTCCGTTTCCGCGCGCTCGTATTCGTCGCCGACGATCACCTTCGCCGCGCCGTTAAACAGCCCCTCAACCCGTTCAAAGTCGGAGGCCTTTACGACGATCTCAAAGCCGCTGAGCACGGTGTTGTACGTGTTCCCAAGCTCGTAACGGATCCCCGCCGCCTTTAATTTCTTAATCAAAGCGTTGTTTTCCTTTTCTACCTTTTCCGCAGCCTTTATGCCCTCCCAAGAGGTCGCATAGTCGGTGAATTCAAGGACGCTACCCGACGTTTCATACGCGTCCATAACGGTAGGCGTGTTGCCCGAAACGATAATCGAAAGCTTCTCGTTTGCGGAAACAGAGGACGGCAATTTTTGCACGACGTCCCCGTCGAAATAATTTTCAATGCCCGTATCAAGCGCAGTATTCCCTCTGACGATCTCCGGCATGGAAACGATCGCCGCCGCCGAGCTTTCAAAGCTCTCTAATCCAAAGCCCGTAAAAAGGCTGGTTGCGCCAAGCAGCGCACAGAGTTTAATAAAAGATCTTTTGAGTTTTGCCATAATTCGTAAACCCTCTACGTTATTTAACAGAAAGAACCATCCCCGCGAAACCCTTTTCGCGAAGATTTTTCCCTCTTTTTTTCTTTTTTCGGCACTTTACTTACAGTAACCGCAATGTACATTATAGCATAACCGAAATTAAAAGTAAACTAATTCTCCCGACAATTTGAAAAAAATATTTTTTTTCACAAACTTTTCGATTTATTGCGATATTGCAATCAAAAAAACGAGCATAAAATATATATGTCGCGCGCGTAGACGCCACGGGCGAGGCTAAAAAAAGGAGAAAAAACGGCAATTTTTCCCGTTTTCGGTTATATTTTTCAAGCGAAAAAAGCCCCGCAGGGCTTTTTTTACTTCGTTCCGAACAATCTATCGCCCGCGTCACCAAGCCCGGGCAGAATATATCCGTTCTCATTGAGCTGCCGATCGAGCGTAGAAACGTAAATTTTTACGTCAGGATGGGTCTTTGCCACCTTTTCCAGTCCCTCGGGCGCACCGATTATCGCCATAAAGCGAATATTTTTACAGCCGCGCTTTTTTAAAAGCGCAATTGCGTCGCACGCACTCCCGCCCGTCGCCAACATAGGATCGAGCAAAAGAACGAATTTATCCTCAATCCCGTCGGGTAATTTGCAGTAATATTCCTTAGGCTCTAAGGTTTCCTCGTCGCGATACATACCGATATGCCCTACGCGCGCCGCAGGGAATAGTGTATGCACGCCGTTCACCATGCCAAGCCCTGCCCGCAAAATGGGGACGATAGCGATTGCGTTGTCGGCGATCACCGTCTGTTCGCACGTTTCGAGCGGCGTCTTTACCGTCCGCGTTACGGTGGGCACGCCGTCTTTCAGGCTCTCGTACACCATCAGCGAGGTAATCTCCTCGATCAGCTCCCGAAATTCTTTGGTTGACGTTTTCTCGTCACGCAAGATTGCGACCTTATGCTTGATTAAAGGGTGATTGAACACCACGACGTTTTGGTAATTTTTCATAATTTCCCCTCGTTTTTTCTTTTATTATATCACCCAAATGCGGAGAAGTCAAGAAAACGGCGACGAAATTTTCGCCGCCGTTTTTCTACGGTATTCTTATTATTTCTCTTTCGCGTGGAAGATAAGACCGATCGTACCCGGTCCACAATGCGAGCCGATCACGGGGCCTACCGGTTGCAGTTCAACGTCCAGCTCCCCAAACTGCGCTTTCATATTCTCCACAAATTTCCTCCCCTCTTCCTCGCAATCGGCGTGTAAAACGTATACCTTATATTTGTCTAACTCGCTGCCCTTTTGTTTCATATAGTCAAGCAAACGGGAAAGTGCCTTTTTCATGCCTTTTGCCTTTTCAATATTGAGAATTTTCCCCTCTTCGTTGAAATACAGAATAGGTTTGATCCCAAGCAAATTCCCCACTACCTTAGAAACGCCCGACACCCTACCGCCGCGATATAAATAGGTAAGATCGTTGACGACGAAATAGGTGGCGGTGTGCTCAATCAATTCGTCCAAATAGGCGTCCAACTCGTCCATGGTAGCCCCATTTTTATATTTTAAGGCTCCGTAATAGGTAATGAAACCGCTCCCCAAGGAAATGAGCTTGCTGTCCTTATAACGGATCTCGCGATCGGGATATTTTTCTTTGAGCTGTGCAATTACGTTCTTCATAGCGTTGAAAGTGCCGCTCATTTGATGCGAAAAGGTGATGTAATAAATATCCTCGCCGCGCGCCAAGATCGGCTCGAAATATTCCGTATACGCATACTCGTTAAGCGCCGCCGTTTTCGGAGCAGCCCCTGCGCGCATAGCTTCAAAGAACCCCTTGAAATCATGGCTTTCACCCATGTCGTAAAACTTTTCCTCGTCGTTCATAATATACGGCATACGGATCAAGTTTAAATTCAGCTCCTTGACCGTCGTATGCCAAAGCTCACAGTTGGAATCGCAAAATAATTGATACATTGTCTTCTCCCTCGTTAATTTATTTGATTTTATCTTTGTCTATCAAAGCGAACGAAAACTCGCCGCTCATAGCCACTTTTCCGCCGCTCACACCCGTCGCTTTCATGAAATGGAAAGCCCCCAAAGAGCGGGTTTTTTCACAGGTAAACTCCACCGTATCTCCGACGCGTACGGGATTTTTGAATTTTACGTTGTTCATGCCCGCGTACAGCGTTCTCTTGCCCTTGACCTGCTCTGCCACTAAAAGGCAAGAGCATTGCGCCGCCATTTCACACAACATGACCCCGGGAACGATCGGCTCGTCAGGGAAATGCCCCTGCAAAAAGAATTCGTCCCCCCTAACCGTATAACTCCCCGTCACCGTGCCGTCGCCGTTGTCGCGGATCTCGTCCACGAGCAGCATAGGCTCTCTATGCGGTAAAATTTGTTTAATCTCCTCTCTCGTCAATCTTTCACCTCAATCGCAACGTCGCGTTTTTTAAGACCGTTTCCGTTTCCGCAGCAATCTCTTCTATGATTTCTTTACAAGTCTGCTCCTTTTTCACAAGCCCTGCTACCTGCCCGCAAAGGAAGGAACCGTTTTCCCAGTCCCCCTCCTTGACGGCTTTGCGAAGAGCGCCCGTACCGAACGCCGTCAGCTCCTCGTCCGTCGCCGTCGGGTCTGCCTCCCGCGCCGCAAACGAGCGGGTAAACGGATTTTTCAACGCCCGCGCGGGATGCCCGATCCGCCTGCCGTTGACTACCGTTGCGCCGTCGCCCGCCGCAAGCACCTTGTCTTTATACGTTTGGTGAACGGTACATTCTTTCGCCACGAGGAAACGGGTACCCATTTGCACCCCCTCCGCGCCGAGCATAAACGCCGCCGCCATGCCCCTACCGTCCGCAATACCGCCCGCCGCAATGACGGGAATATCCACCGCGTCAACCACCTGCGGTACGAGCGGCAAGGTATGCGCCTCGCCGATATGTCCACCCGATTCGCCACCCTCGGCAACAACGGCCGTCGCACCGCGCTTAGCCACCATTTTTGCAAGCGAAACCGACGCCACCACAGGAATTACCTTTACGCCCGCTTCCGTCCATTTCTTGATGAATGTAAGCGGATTTCCCGCTCCCGTCGTCACAACAGGCACCTTTTCTTCGACGATCACGTCCGCCACCTCTGCCGCAAACGGACTCATGAGCATTACGTTTACCCCAAAGGGCTTCGCCGTCAGCGTACGTAGCTTTTTAATTTCCGCGCGGAGCTGCTCGCCGTTCATATTCATACCCGCGAGAATACCAAGGCCGCCGGCTTCACTCACCGCCGCCGCCAAAGAGGCGTCCGCGACCCAAGCCATACCACCTTGAAAAATGGGATACTCGATCCCGAGCAATTCGCAGATCCTACTCTTTATCATTGTATATTTCTCCCACTTAATTTATAACTTGTTGATTTTTCAACAAGTGTATTATACCATAAAATGTTAAGAATGTCAACAGCTTGCGCAAAAAAAGGAAAAATAATTTAAAACGCCCCCAAACGGGAGCGTTTCAAAGCGGCTTTCGCCTTATTTTTTCTTTTTCTTAAATTCTTTCATACCGTTGGTGCTGCCGCCGTCGCAAAGGACGTCAACGCCCGCAAGATAGCCGTTTCTTTCGTCAGCCACCGTTGCCAAAGCATAGCCAAGCTCTTCGGGTTTCCCCATTCTTTCCTCTGCCGCAAAGGGAATGAGCATACCGCCCTCTTCCTTTTCCAAATTCCCCATATCGGTAGCAATCAGGCCGGGGCTGAGGGACACCACGCGGATCCCTTTCAGGCCGTACTCAAACGCACACTTTTTCGCATACCACACCACGAAGTTTTTGGACAGGGAATAGGCAAAGCCTTTCTGCTGATATTCTCCTTTCGCAAGCCCCGCACGCTTTAAAAGCTTTTTGAGGAATTTTTCCTCGTCTGTTTCCGCAAAGGCGTACGCTTTTTTAGGAATAATAAAGGACGGGAGCACGTAAGCGGAGTTGGAGGACACGTCCACGATCACGCTGCCCGCGTTCATGACCTTGGAAAATTCCTGATTGATATACACGGTGCCAAGCGCGTTGATACGCAAAATTCCCTCGGGGGTACCTTTCATTGCGGGAGAAACGCCCGCCGAATTGATGACGTTTTTCACTTCGCCGAGAGAAACCGCAAAGCTTACAAGCTCTTTAACGCTTTCACGGTCGGAGGTGTCGCAAGTTTTGGCATAAGCCTCAAAGCCAAGCGCCTTTAATTCCTCCACCGCGCCCTCTAATTTTTTCATAGTTCTACCCGAGAGGACGATAATTTTATCCTTGGGCATACATTTCGCTGCCTCTAATCCCATGCCGCTGCCGCCGCCGGTGATTACACATACGTTTGCCATCTAAATTTTCTCCTTATTGTTTGTTTGATTTTTCGCAAAATCGTTATTATTATATCAATTAAAAAGATCTTTGTCAATCCTTTGCGCACAAAAAATAAGCATTAAAGAAAATTTGCGTACTATCCCTTTTTATTCCTTTACAATAAGTACCACTTTGCCAACGTTTTCCCCGCGATACAAAACCTGTTGCGCGTCGTCCGCTTGCTCAATCGGGAACGTTTTGTAAATTTTCACTTTAACCTCTCCACTTTCAAATTTACACCACGTTTTTTCTACGAGTTCATTGAGTAATATTCCCTTTTCTTCGGGCGTTTTACTTCTTAAAGTACTGCCGATAATGCGAATATTCTTTACGAAAATATTCCTAAAATCCACGGGAGAAATATCCCCTGCAAGCGTGGCGATTTGTATCCATCTGCAACCCCGCGCCACGTATTTCAAACATTCGCCAAGCTTTTCACCTGCTAAACAGTCAATTGCAATGTTCACAGGCGTACCGTTCTTTTCTTCTTCCTTTAAAACTTCGGCAATATCTTCCGTCGTCGTATCAACAACCCTGTCCGCATTAAGATAAGCCACTTCCTTGACCTTTTCTTGCCCTAAAACGGTCGTAATTACTCTAAGTCCAAACGCTTTCGCCATAGGGATTACCGCGCTTGCAAGTCCGCTTGCACCTGCATTCATAAGCAGCGTTTCTCCTGCCTTTGCCTGCCCTACGTAGAATAAATTAAGATATGCCGTCATATACACTTCGGGGATTGCCGCCGCTTCCGCATAAGAAAGCCCGTTAGGGATAGGCATTACCATTTCCGCAGGAACGGAAACGTATTCCGCATAGCCGCCACCGCCAAGGAGCGCGCATACCTTATCGCCTACTTTCCATTTGGTAACGTCAGGCGCAACTTCTTTGACGATACCTGCCACTTCCAACCCAGGCCATTCGGGGCAACCGGGGGGCGGGGGATAATTCCCTTCTCTTTGCAATAAGTCTGCGCGGTTAAGTGCCGCCGCGTACACTTCGATAATCACTTCCCCTGCCTTTAATACGGGGTTAGGTACGTCCGTATAACTCAAACTTTGGTCTTGTTTATTAATTACAATCGCTTTCATTTCTATATCTCTCCTTTTATGTATTTTATACAATCAAGCAAACAACGCTCTACTTCCTCTCGCCCGAACACTCCGTCCTTATCCCACGGCTCGTAGGCATGAGAAAATAAAATATTTTCAATCCTTTTGTCTTGTCTTATTCTTTCTATCGTTTTTATATATTCTTCGTTACTCTTCAACGAACAGCGGTATTTTCCAACGCCTGCACCTTGCAAACCGTCGCCTGAAATAAGCGTACCGCTTTGTATATCTAGAACACCGATACAATCCAAGGTATGACCTTTCATCTCGTACACGGTTAGCCCTTTTAAGGCAATCAGCGGAATTTCTTGCACGATTTTTATACTCGGCGCAAGTTCTAAAATCCTGTTCTTGCCCCCTACGTGATCGCCGTGCTTATGCGTTAAAACAAGATAGTGTATATCCGTTATTGATAAACCCATTTCCTTTAATGCAGGGGTAATATAGTTATCTACGTCGCTTACATACGTCGCACTATCAACAAGCACATTGCCTTGCTCTGTCAGTATTAAAAACACCGAAGTATATAAATCTTCAAACGGTACTTTTAAGCGGTAAACGCCTTCCACTTCTTTCACAAAACTCATAGCTTTAATCCGTGCTTGATCTTCAAAACATTAGACAAAAGAGGAGGACCTACATACGTCGATTCGTCGTATTCTCTAAAACACAACCACATACTTACGCCAAGTGCAGGACCTATCGTTCTATGTAAATAGGTGTATTTACCGCCCGACAGGAATAAAAACGGCACTTTTAATTCTTTCTTTAACAAATGACAAATTTCAAGATTTTTAAGTTCTTCTTCTTGGGTATCTGCCCCTGTCACTATTTTAACAATATCCGCACCGCGGCGTTGTTGTTCAAGAGCTATTTCTAGAACTTTTTCCGCCGAACGAAACTCAAACACTTTTTTCGTCGAACAAAGATGATAAATATGCGAAGACATCAGAACTTCACCGCCACGTTTATGCACCTCGTCGATAAACTCCATTTGCTTTTTGATCGCTTTTTCATCCGTTGTCAATTCTTCAAACGAAGGGTTAAACATATCGCCCATAACGTCCACGAGCGTTGCACCGCATTGTAACGCAAGAAGCAATCCCTCCATCAACTCGTCGTCGGAACGTTCCTTATTGAAATCCTCACGGTAGTTGGTAATATATACAGGCCTATTCTCTGCCGCCTCAAACAACGCCGTCAGCTTTTCCTGCGTACGCTCCTCGTCGGGCAGCATTTGCAATTGCAAGCCTATCGCCGTCGCACCGTCCGCAATGGCGTTTCGGATTTTATGCTCCGCTTGTTTTGCCGTTTTTGTCTGTATCATTTCCGTAATAAACGGCGCGTTTGCATTTAAAAAACTTTTCCGCATATTATTTCATTCTCTCCATAGCGTTTCTGCCACCGTCGATCATAATATTTTCGCCGTTGATAAACTGCCCTTTCTCGCTCGCCAAAAATAAGCATAAATCTATAATTTCTTGCGGTTCGGCAGCTCTGCCTAAAAGCGTTTTCATATTCGCCATAGCGGCACGCGTCAATACTGGTCCAGGCGAAACGCATACGCAACGGATATTATACTTCGCTCCAAACTGCGCGATAGATTTTGTCAAACCATACATAAGCCCTGCTTTTGCCGTAGGGTAATCCATACCGTCACCCGAGCCTTCCGCGCCTGTGATTGAACCGATATTGATAATCAAACCACTATTTTGCTTACGCATTTGAGCGAGTACCGCATGCGCGAAGTAAAACGGACCTTTTAAGTTCACGTCTAATCCCCAATCGAATACTTCAATAGGGATATCGGGAAATTCCCCAGGTCCGGCATTTAACATTCGCCTTGCGTATCCGCCGGCAAAATTTGCCACTACGTCAATCGAAGCAAACGTTTCTACTGCTTTATCCCTTGCATTACAAACTTGTTTGTAATCGCGCACGTCGCATATAACGCCAATCGCTTTGCCTTGTCCTTTTGCATTGATTTCGGCGACTTTTTCGTTTAAGACTTGTTCATTTACGTCGCACATCACAACGTTACCGCCAAGCGCGGCGAAATTTTGCGCAAACAATAGTCCCATTCCCGACGCCGCACCCGTAGAAATTGCCGTTTTACCTGTAAAGTTCATGGATAAAATTCTCCTTGTTTTTTCTTAATCTTATTATAAACGATTGACAAATTTTTTTCAAGTAAATATAATATATGATACTACTAAAAAACAAACTGATTCTACTGCAAGGCAATTATGATTTACGCAAAAATACAAGAAATTCTCTCTTTATTACTATCCGTTCAATACACGCAAAGAACGAACGTTGAATACGATTATTCAAAACAACCTCGCCCTTGTCACAACATTGTTTTTATGTTAGAGGGGAAATGTACCATTCAAGCAAACGATACAACCATTCAGTTAAAGCAAGGCGATATTTTGTTTATCCCTAAAAACACGACGTATAAATCACAGTGGTATGCAACGCCCAAGACGGTATTTCATTCCTTACACTTTTCGTTTCATCCTAAAAACGATATGTTAGCCAACCACAATATTCCTATTCAGCTTCTCGACAACACGCATTTTCATGATTTATATCGTCTGTTAAAAGATATTGAGCAGTATCAATTTAGTAAAAACGCCGATTCCTTTCTTGCGATTGCCGCATTTTACGGGATTTGCGGAAAATTATTTTCCAAAATAAAGATAAGTGAAACCAAGCCCTTTAACAAAACACTTTCTCCCGCCATTGCGTATATCCATCAAAATTATAAAAGGCAGTTTACGGTAGAATATCTTGCCAATCTCTGTTTTTTAAGTCCCTCGCGATTCTATTATCTATTTAAAAAGCAAATAGGGGTTTCGCCCATTGTTTATAAAAACAAAATTTCCGTTCAAAACTCCGCGCAAGAATTACTATCCAATAAAGAACTTTCCATAAAGGAAATTGCTCAAAAACATGGCTTTTCTAGCCCTATCTATTTTGAAAGATTATTCAAGAACGTTATGGGGAAAACCCCGTCACAATACCGTAAAGAAGAGTCTTTAATATAATAAAAATCATAATACGAATGTTAATTCCAAGCCCTGTATATAAGCAAAGAATTTTTGCCATATTCAACTCACCCTTAGCTTATATTTTAACGATTAGCATAATTTTAACGCAAATAGAAAAAGCCTATCTCCCGTTGTCGTTCAAACATTCGGAAAATAGGCTTTTTTCTTTCAAAATAGCATTTTAAGGCTCAAAAATCCCCTAAAAGCAATAAAAAACGCAGATTTGACACATTTTATTGTATCAAAATCTGCGTTCTTATTTGGTGGAGCGAGTTAAACGTAAGTTGAACCAATTATTACAATATCCTAAATAGCAAGCACTACCATGATTAAACCCATAATAAAAACCAAAATTGCTATAAATAAGGAAAATATGTAAATCTTTTTTATTAGTGGTGTCTTTTTTAAGGAGCGATAAATCAAACTATACATTATTGCACCAAAAACGGCGTTACCAATAAAGAATAATCCTTGCGTTAAAGAATAGAATGGTATTTTTTGCATTATAATAAGGGGAACATCAATAGCGACGCACAGTAATAAACCCGATAACAAGGTAATAATAAATAATTTTTTGTTTTGTATCATTGATATAATGTCCTCAGCAAGTTTTCTTTCATAAATTTTACCTTATAAAAAATCACAACGACAGTTGTGTATGTAATCCGCGACAGCGGTATGGAATCAAAATTTGTATGTAATCAAGCCGAAGCGGATAATTACATACACAGCAAGCTGTGATTACATACGTCTGCGGCGATTACATACCAAGCCTTTCAGCTTGGATAAAAAACTAAAACGCCTGTTTGGCGTTTTAGTTTTTTGGTGGAGATGGTGGGACTTGAACCCACGTCTTACTCGGCTGCCAAAATACTTTCTACATACTTAGTTTATCTATTCTTTCTTAAAATGCTAACGCGGGTAAACACGCTTTAACCTTCGCAGGAAGCTAATTACTCCAAAGAAAACACTTCCGGATTTTCATAGGAGTTTTCCGTCTTGTTGACGCCGCGACCCCAACCGACGGATAAATCGGGCGCGACGATCCGTTAGAAAACGGAGTTACGCTGCAAGAGCGTACTGTGCATTGTTATCTGCATTTAAATTTAGGTGAAATGTTGTTACGCAGTCACTTCGTCTGCGGTATGCTTATACCTTCGCTCACCGGCAATCGAATCCAAAACATCCCCATATTGCCGCAAAAAGCTTGCTCTATTATTATACACACTTTTTTTCTTTTTGCAACACTTTTTTAGCTTTTTTTACTTTTTTTCTTAAAAACCCGCGTTTCGTGCTCTTCTCCCGCAAGCAAATTCCGAAGATTTTTCGCGTGCGCCACCCACGCCACGAGCACGGTGACGAAAATCAACAAAATCGACGACGCCAAATACACCCCGCCCGTAGGATACGCCGTTTTTAATACCACAATCTGCCAAATCGCAAATCCCGTTAAATAACACAGCGAACATATAGAGCTACGCTTGACAAGCGAAACGGCGAGCGGCACGCTGAGCACCACGAGTGCCCCCCAAAGAAAAAGCCAAGGATTATGCCCGCCGAGGGTAAGCCAGAAAAAACCGATCCCCGTAGCAATCCCTTTCCCGCCCTTAAAATTTAGCGTGATCGGGAAAATGTGCCCAAGCACCGCGAACAGTCCACACAAAAACTCGGCAAGCCGTCCCACCGAATACCCGCCGCCAACGAAATATAAGTCACGGAATAGAAAATATACGCCAAGCGCGGGCAGCCCGCCCTTGAACGCGTCCAGAAAAAAGGTGGTAAAACCGATCACAGGCCCGAATTCGCGCACCATATTCATAGTGCCCGGATTGCCGCTGCCCATTTTGGTAATGTCCTTTTTAAAGAGCTTGGAAATCAGGAAGGCAAAGTTAAGAGAGCCTACCAGGTATCCAGCGAGCGCAATTAACACGAACCAGTACCATTTTCCCCAAAAGGTAATTTCCATACTTATTCCTCATCTTTTTTCTCACGCACGGTGAGGCGAATCGGCGTACCCGAAAAGTCGTACGCTTTCCGAATGGTATTCTCCAAATATCTTGCGTAAGAGAAATGCAACAGTCCCTCGTCGTTGACGTGGAGAACGAAATGCGGCGGGCAGACCCCGACTTGCGACGAAAAGAATACTCTCATTCTTCTGCCCTGATAGGAGGGCGGCTCTTGCAGACGTACGGCGTCGCCGATCAAATCGTTCAACGCCCCCGTCGGCACTCGGAAAGAGGCGTTTGCATACACTTCCTCCGCAGCCGCAAGCAGCTTTTCTACGCGTTGCCCCGTCTTTGCCGAAATATAAATCGACTTGTAATAGTCCATAAATTTCAAATCCTCTTTCAGCTTTTCCTCAAAGGTATTGACGGTGTGCGTGTCCTTTTCGATCAGATCCCACTTATTCATGACGATCACCGACGGTTTCCCCTGCTCGTGCACGTAGCCGATAATCTTGACGTCCTGTTCAGTCAAACCCTCTTGGCTATCCACGATAAGCAAGCAAACGTCGCTTCTTCTAACGGCGTCAAAGGCGCGCATATTACTATAATATTCCACATCATCATCCACGTTTTTCTTCTTTCTAATCCCCGCGGTGTCGATAATGGTATACGCCTTATCGCCGCGCGTAAACAGGGTGTCGATCGCATCTCGAGTCGTACCTGCCATGGGCGTAACGATACTCCGTTCGCTCCCAAGCAAACGGTTGACAAGGCTAGATTTACCCGCGTTGGGCTTGCCGACCACCGCAATTTTTAAGGACGGCATGGGATCCTCCGTCGTATCGGGAAAATACTGCATAGCCTCGTCGAGCACGTCGCCGATCCCCTTGGAATGTTCCGCCGACACGGCAAACGGCTCCCCAAGCCCGAGCGAATAGAACTCAAACACCTTTTCGGGCGTGTACTCGTCAATTTTATTAACCACCAAAATTACGGGCTTTTTACTACGGCGTAAAATATCCGCCACGTCGTAGTCGGAGGCGTGCAGTCCCTCCCTACCGTCGGTAAAAAACAAGATTACGTCCGCCGTTTCAATAGCGACGTCCGCCTGCTTTGCGATCTCTTTCCACATAACGTCTTCCGATTTCAGCTCGATACCGCCCGTATCTACCATAGTGAAATTTTTTCCGCGCCAAACGGCGTCCGTATACAGACGGTCGCGCGTGACCCCGGGGCGGTCCTCTGTGATGGAAATTTTTCTCCCCGCCACCTTATTAAAAAACGTACTTTTCCCCACGTTGGGGCGCCCTACGAGGGCGATCAAAGGATTTGCCATACTGTCCTCCTACTTATTCATTTTCCGAAAGGAGCTTAACCAACCCCTCTCCGCCGCTACGGTTGACCTTTACCCGTACGCCGTACGGCGTAAGCGCTTGCTCGAATTCTCCAAGCGTCATACCGCAAAGAAATACGTCCTCGAACTCCCGCATAGTATTTCCCGCTAAGATCACCTCGTCCGCGGCGTGCTTTTCAAGGTGTCTTTTTACCGCCTCCAACATATCCTTTCCCGTCAAAAGCCCCGTACAGGTAACGGTTGAACCAAAAAATTCGTTGACGACGGGCAACACGCAAAGGGTCAAGCCCGTCACCGCATTTTCCATTTCCGCATACAACGTCGCGTTTGCTTTCGCCGCCGAAACGCCGCTGACGAGAACACTCGTTTTCGGACTTTTTAATTGCCGCTTTCCCTGTTTTTTTAAAGCCTCGCGCGCCTCGGATAAAAACTTGGCGGTCATGCCGATCCCATTTTCAATTTGCTCAAAATTCCCGTAAAACTCCTTTTCCTTAAAAGGACGCTCCGCCTTAACAAAATACTCGTCCGCAGGCAAGAGGAAATTGACGCCGAATTCCGCGTTGAGTAAATCCACGAGATCTAACAGCTTCTCGCTATACTCCTTATCGACGTCGGGGATTTCCGTCAGCCCCTCGCGGTAACGGGTAAGCCCCGTCGGCACGCAAGCAAGATCGCGCACGGCGGGATAGTATTTAAAAAGCTCCCGCGCGGTGTATGCAAGCTCCTCCCCGTCGTTCTCATTCGGTACAATCACCGCTTGACAATGCATTTCAATCCCGCCCTTAACAAGCGTTTCAATTTGCGTAGCAATCTTTCCCGCAAAACGGTTATTGAGCAGCTTCGCGCGAAGCGCGCCGTTCATGGTATGCACGGAAAGATAAAGCGGAGAAAGTTTAAGCCGCACGATCCGCTCCAAACCCTCGTCCGAAAGATTTGTCAGCGTCACGAAATTGCCGCAAGTAAAGCTCATGGCTGGGTCGTCGTCCTTAACGTACAGACTTTCTCTCATGCCCTTGGGCATCTGGTCAACAAAACAAAACACGCAATGATTGTGGCAGGTTCGGATCTTGGTGTTTTTCTCAAATTCAAGGCCTAGGGATTCGTCCTCGTCCTTTTCAATTTCCACCTCTACTTCCGCGCCCGTTTTCCCGTCTTTCACCGTAATCGTAAATTCTTCGAGAGCGGAATAGTATAAATAATCCAACTCGTCCTCGGCGGCGTGCCCGTCAAAACGGAGAATAACATCTCCCTTTTCCAAGCCAAGCTCCGCGCCGATACTATTCTTTTGTACTCTCGTGATCTTTAACATAACGTCGTTTTATCCACCGAATAAATTTTGCAAAGTTTTTCTAAAAGTTCTTGAAAATAAGGGGGCAGGGGCGCGTTGAACGTCATTCTCTCCCCCGTCGTCGGGTGCGTCAGCTCTAACTGATACGCGTGCAACACCTGTCCCTTTAAAGAAAATTTCTGTTTTTTAAAGCCGTACACGGGGTCCCCCACGACGGGATTTCCCAAATGCTTGGCATGCACCCTAATTTGATGCGTTCTGCCCGTTTGCAGAATAAATTTACAAAGAGTATAGTCCTTTCCAAAGCGCGCAGCCACCTCGTAATCGGTGATTGCAAGCTTTCCCTCGCCGTCGCGAAGCACCGCCATTTTCAGCCGATCGGTCGGGTGACGCCCGATATCGGTAACGACCCGCCCGCTCTCCTCTTTCATACTCCCTTCTAATAGTGCGTAATACGTTCTATGCGCCGTTTTTTCCGCGATCTGCTTGGCGAGCGACGCGTGCGCTTTATCGTTTTTTGCAACCACCAAAAGTCCCGACGTATCTTTGTCGATACGGTGTACAATCCCCGGGCGAAGCACGCCGCCGATCCCACTCAAACTGTCAAGCGCGTACAAAAGTGCGTTGACAAGCGTCCCCTCGGCGTTGCCGTTCCCAACGTGTACCGTCATGCCCTGTGGCTTGTTGACGACGGCAAGATCGCCGTCCTGATACACGATCTCGATCGGGATATTTTCGGGCTTGACCGAATATTCCACGGCGTCGGGAAAGCGCACGAATACCTCGTCGCCAGCCTTTATTCCCTCGCCCGCCTTTTTCACGGGCGCGCCGTTGATCGTAACGCAGCCGTCCTCGATCAGCTTTTTTAACCGCGAACGAGTAAAATCTTCCGTCTGTTCGGACAAAAAACCGTCCAGACGTTTATAATTTTCTTCCGCAACAAAAAGCCGTTGTTCCATTGCTTACTCCGCTTTTTTCTCTTTTTTTGCCGCTTGTCTTTCCTCTTCCTCTTTTGCCAAGGCCTTATATTTTCCTACGGGGAAAAAGGCGTCGCGATCGAAAAAGAAAAAGGCAAGAAGTAGCGCGATTGCTCCACCGACGATAAAGAAATCGGCAAAATTACACACTCCGAAATCAAGAAAATTTTCCAAACCGAACAGGTTGCCGAAGTCAATCTGCACCATATCGCGCACCCCAAGCTCGGACGGGATCCAAATCTTATAATACAATCTGTCCACAAGATTTCCCACGCCGCCAGCGACGACGAACACGAGAGCGTTCCGCAAAAAGCTACGCCGCTTGTCCGTTTTGAAATACAGCACGGTAAGCCCCGCCATCAACAGCGCGGTAAAAACAATAATCGCAATCTTCACGGGGGCTTCGGATCCGCCAAAGCCGCCGAATGCAATCCCCGGATTATAGCTGATACAAAGGCTTAATACGCCGCCTTGGATCAGCTCGATACGGCTGGGCGCGCCCGCCGCATTAAAATAAACGTCAGCTGCAAATTTCGTCAACTGATCGACGAGAACAAGGATTGCAAATACGAGAATCCCCCAAAGGCTACTCCCCTTCAACGAATACCTGCCCCGTTCTTTTTCCGTTTTTTCTCTTCTCATTTCTTCTCTCCGTCGCGGATACTTTCAATCATTTTCTTTTTCAAATCATACAGCTTTTGCGAAAGATCGACCTTATACACTTGCGGCAAATCCATTCTAAGATACTCTTCCCAGAACTTGGAAAGCTCCGCTTTGGAAAATTTCTGCACCTCCATAAGCGACGGGAATTCGTATACAAGCTTTCCTTTTTGCACAATCGTCCGCTGCAATTTTTCCACGGTAAAATTTTGCACCTGACAACGCTTCCACGTGTCGATCGGGTGGAAGATGGTAATAGGCTCTTCCCCCGTAATTTCCTCTTCGCGTAAGGTGATGAGGTCGGCGATCGCCATACCGCTCTCCTTGTCGTAGAGTCGATACAAATTTTTAAACCCGGGGTTAGTCACCTTTTCCGAATTGTCGGAAAGCTTAATTTTAGGAGTGTATCCCCCCTCTTTATCGAACACCGCCGACAGCTTATACACGCCGCCGAGCGCCGGCAAGTCCTCCGAGGTAATCAGCTTAGTGCCTACCCCCCAAGACCCGATTTTTGCGCCCTGTCCTACAAGAGAGGCAATCGAACGCTCGTCCAAATCCCCCGAAACGCAAATGATTGCCTCGGGAAAACCCGCCTCGTCCAGCATTTTTCGCGCCTTTTTGGACAGATAGGCAAAGTCGCCGCTATCTAGCCGTATCCCCTTGGGCGAATAGCCCTTTTCTTTCAGCTCCTTAAAAACTTTAATAGCGTTGGGAATACCGCTACGCAACGTATCGTAGGTATCGACGAGCAGCAAGCAATTATCGGGATAGCTTTCCGCATAGGCGCGAAACGCCTCGTACTCGCTCTCGTAGCCCATGACCCAGCTATGCGCCATCGTTCCCGCCACGGGTACGTTAAACGCCTGCCCTGCGATCACGTTCGAGGTAGACGCGCAGCCGCCGATAATCGCCGCTCTTGCGCCGTAAATCCCCGCGTCGGGGCCTTGCGCCCGACGAAGTCCAAATTCCATTACTACCCCCTGCCCGTTCGTCGCGCGGCAAATTTTGGAGGATTTGGTGGCGATCAGCGTCTGATGATTGATGATGTTAAGTAGCGCGGTTTCGGCGAATTGCGCTTGGATAAGCGGTGCTTTTACCGTCAGGATAGGCTCGCCCGGGAAAACGGGTTCCCCCTCTCTCACCGCGTACACGTCCCCCGTAAAACGCATATTTTTTAAGTACGCAAGAAAGTCCTCGTCAAAAAGCCGCAAGGAGCGGAGATAGTCGATATCCTCCTCCGTCATATGCCAGTTGAGAAGATAGTCCACCGCCTGTTGCAACCCCGCCGCAATGGAATAGGTAATCAGCTTGTTGCGACGGAAAAAGAGGTCGAAACAAACCTCGTCCTCATGTTTGCCGTGCTTATAAAAGCCGTAACCCATGGTAATTTGATACAAATCGGTAAGCAAAGTTAAATTTCTCATTTTTTTCTCTCCTTTGGAGGCTGCTGTTCGTAATTTTCAGGGTGCAAAGCACACATCATATTCATTTTGGAGAAATACGCCTTTTCGTCCTTGGCGTCTTTGATATACTTAGTAATCCCGTACGGATCGCCGCTAAGCGAGCCAAAGAATTTCCCCTCTTTTTTCTTGTTCATGATTAGCAAAATCGCCGCAAGCCCCAGCCCACCGATCAACAGCAAGATGGAGGTGACAAGCGACCAAGGCACCCCGCCTCCCGAAAGAATGTATTCGGGAGAGCGCAACGGCTCCATGATCGAACGGATCAATCCGTACGACGCAAAATACAGGGCGCCGTTAAGACCGTTGGGTTTTTTGCCGTTCTTCCACGCGTTTACAAAGAGCAACACGCCGACGACAAAATTGAAAAGGCTTTCGTAGAAGAAGAACGCGTAATGCCACGTCCCACCCGAAATATCCGTTTCAAAGCCGAACCATTTAGAAAAGGTAAGCGTAAACGTCTGCATACAGCTTCCCCCGTCCGTTCTATTGATATACACGGCAAACGGAAAGCATTGCAACGCCTCGTTTTCCACGACGGCGCCGTATACCTCTTGGTTCGCGAAATTTCCCCAACGCCCGATCGCCTGTGCAAGCACAAGCCCCACGACCACGCAATCGGCTACACGGAAGAAATCCACCTTTTTTACCAAGCAGACCACAAGCACGCTGACGATCCCGCCGAGTACCCCGCCGATAATCGACAGCCCGCCGTTTCGGATACTTTCAAAGCTAAACCATTCCTTCACGGGCATACCGTCGGTGATACAGTAAAACAGACGGGTAGTGACGAGGCATATGGGCAAGCAAATACAAAACAGCGTCAAGAAAAAGTCGGGCGACATATTTCTGCGCTTAAAGAGCAAGCTGATCACGAAAAACGCCACCAAAATTCCAAATACGATCACGAGCGCGTAAGCCGTGATCTTAAACCCAAACAGGTTGATCCCCGGCGCCTCGTAGGCAAGTAAGGGGGTAAGAGTCATTCTTTCTTCTCCTTTTAAAAAAAGAATTTTTTTAATTCATCTAATTATACCATACGAAAAAAAAATCGTCAAGGTTTCCCCGACGATTTTTCTCAATTTTTACGAAAGTTTCATTCCCAACGGCTTTACCGCCGCCAAAGCGGGCGTTACGATCAGCAGCAAAATAAGATTGACGACGCTGTTCCAAATTTGCCCTTGCACGAACAGTCGCGCAACTAAATAGGTGCCGTACCCCACCCCCTTGCCGTAAAGCAAATAAAAGCTGGTGGTGTTAATCCCCACCGTGCAAACGGCAAAAGTAAGAACACTCGCAAGCAATAGCTTAATCGTCACGTTTTTCAAAGGCAAGCGCAGACACAGCGACGCAATCGCAGCCGCAAGGCCCATGGAAATACCGATCCACGGATAGTAGGCAAAGCCCGCGGAGTTATAAAAAAATCCAACGAGGTCGCCAAGAAAACAGGCGCAAAACCCCGCAAGCGGGCCAAGGAAGATCCCCGTGAGCGCCGACACGGCCAAGGTGAGAGAGAATTGCACCTCGGCGAATTTGAACTCGAAGAACATATTCGCCACCACCGTAAACGCCGTCATGACCGCAATATATGCGATCCGTTTAGACGCGGAAAGAGCCAAAAGAGTTTCCGAAAACAACCATTTTTTCATAAGAAAAAACCTCCCTATCGAGAGGTCCGCACAGCCTCGTAAAAGGAAAAACCCATTACGAACGATAAAAAGCGGACGCGCCACCGCACCGCAGGAAGTAGAGATTTTCCTTTCGTCCGTCGACAACGTCCCGTTCGGCGGCACTTTACGCGCGTATGGCTACTCTGTTGCAATCTATTATATACTTTTCCTGCTGAGAATGCAAGCGTTTGAACATATTTTTTTTCGTTTGACACAAACTTTTTTTATGGGGCTTATCATTATCCGCACTATTTTAATTTTCATTACTCTGCTTTTCGTTATGCGCCTGATGGGAAAGCGGCAGATCGGGGAAATGCAGCCGTACGAGCTGGTGATCACGCTCATCATTGCCGACCTCGCCTGTATTCCTATGGCAGACACCTCCATTCCCCTCACCTACGGCTTTATCGCCGTACTGACGGTGTATTTTTTACATCAGCTCGTTTGTCTGATCGACTTAAAGGTGCCCAAAGCCAAAAAGATATTGAGCGGCGCGCCCAGTATCGTGCTCAATAAAAACGGGATCGACGAAACGCAGCTCGCCAAAAACAATTTGGACGTTTGCGACTTGATTGAAAGCCTACGCGGTGCGGGCTATTTTTCCCTTGACGCCGTGGATTACGCCTTATACGAGGCGGGCGGCTCCTTTTCCGCTCTCCCCAAAAAGGAGTATAAAAATCAAGAAAACTCTCTTTCTGTCCTACTTGTAAACGGCGGCCGTTTCGACGAAAAAAACGTCGCCTTGACAGGGAAAACGAAAGAGGAATATTTAGAGATTTTGAGGGGGCAGGGATCGAACGAACTCAAAAAAGTGCTTGTTTTGACGGTGGACGGAAACGGCAAAGCGTATCTGCAAAGCAAGGGTCAAAAATATAAGGTTTTTCAAATTCCTTTTCAAGAGAGGTTGTGGTGATGTGGAAAACTTTGAGCGGACTTTTCGTTTCTTTACTTTTACTCGTCGGCCTGTCCATTTACGAAATACGCTACGTCACGACGGCGATGGACCGTATTCGCGACGCCGCGATCGGGCTGTTTCACTTAACGGAAGAGCGTTGCGCCACGCACGAGGACGGCAATGCGTTAAGGCTGCTTTGGGAGGCGGAAAAGGAAACGCTGCATATTTGGGTACCGCACACCTCGATTGAAAATATCGACTATCATTTAAACGAGGCTCTTGGATATTTATATCAAGAAAATTACGAGGACGCTCTCCCAAAGCTCGAAGTGATTATCGACATGACGGAAACGATCACCCACTCCATTGCCCTGCTCCCGGGAAACGTGTTTTAAAAAAGCTCGGCTTTATACCGAGCTTTTTTGCTTTCATACCAAGCCGTAGGCGGTGACGATTCGCACCGTCGCGTCAAAAATGTTATGTAAAAATTTCTTGACGGCGACGTTGGTTGCAAAGTCCGCTACGTTGCCCTCGTTGCTGTTCATCATCATGGCGATCGCGTCAAAATTTTTATAAATCGCCTGTGCGTCCTCCTCGATCGCCGTGTACGCGTCCTCGGTGGAGTTTTGTTGAATGGAATACATTTCCTCAATCGTCTTGTTCATTCTCTCAAACATCACCGTTCTGCCCGATTTGAGCACCTCTGCCGTTTCGTGATTTAGCTCGGCAAGCAGCTCGATAAAGCGTTGCAGTTTCGTATTTCCTACAAGATCGGTAGCCATTAGAGGATCACCCCGTTACGTTTCAAAAGTTCGCGGGCGCTTTCCACGCTGTCTACGCCCGTCTTATTTTTGATCGGTGCGAATTCCTTTTCGCGCACCACTTCAAAGGGCAACACACTACCCATGGGCTTGATGAGATCGACAACGAGGGTTTCAAACTTCTTGCCGTTCTCTACGTCGGGCTTTCTCGTTTCGCCGTCCTCGCAAAGCCGTTCGATCTTCTTTTTGACGATATGCACGGGGATCCGTTGATCGGCAATTTTTTCAAGCTGCGATAAACGGAACAGATAATTCATAATCACGCCGAAACGGTAAGCGTATTCCCCGTCCTCCGTTTTCTCGTTCGCCATTGCGTCCGTCAGCTCGTAATATTCGATAATGTCGGGCCGCTCGCCGTCCAAGCAAAGCACTCCCACCTTTTCATAAGGATCGTTCTTGGAAATAACCTTCGCACCGCAATTGACGCCTGCAAGAATACTCGCTCCGACAAAAGCGGGATCGACAATCCGTTGCAATACGTTATCCACCGCGTAAATGTTCAGCCATTCCACCCCTTTTTCGTGCAGATCGTCCACAAGCCCCGCCCGTTTCATGGACGAGAACCAACCACCGTTCCCATTAGGGGAAAGGGCGGGCATATCTTTCGTTTCTAAAAAGATCTTCCCGTCAAAATCCACCGCGGGTGCCATGTCCTGCTTGAAAAATTTTACAAGCGTCGCAGGATACCCAAAATACCCGTGCTCCTGCCAAAACGAAGTGGTAGCGTCGTGATTTTTATCGCTCGTCATAATATAAAGCGGAGGGTAAACGCCGCACTTTTCCACGACCTCTTGCAGGTTTTTCATCTGCTGCTCGAAAATATAGAGCGGCTTGGTCAAACCGATATCGTACGCACCCTTGGGGCCGTCCACGCCCAACCGCGTGCCCATACCGCCCGCAAGCAACACAGCCGCCACCTTGCCCTCTTTGATCGCTTGCACGCCCACAGCCTCGTATTTTTCCCTATTCTTTTCGATTTCCGCAAGGCTAAGCCCGCCGATCGGACGAATGTCGCGCCCTGCGCCCGTCATATCCACGGGATTTGCAAGCGCGTCCTCAAAGCTCCAATCAAGCTCCTCGATCGCCTTTAAAAGCTTTGCTTTTCCCTCTTCGGAAAGCTCCTCATAATACGCCAAAAGATGCTCCTGTCCGTGTTCTTTCAGTAGCGTCTTTGCCTCTTGATAGGTCATATTGATTTCTCCTTTTTGTTCATTTCTATCATTTTTTTACGACAGTTTTTATCATTATAACAAATTCACCTTAAAAAAGCAAGGATTTCTAAGGATTTTTCTTTACATATTCTTTCAAAAAGATTATAATAGATTTATGAATATTCGCTTACGAAAACTTTTCTCGAAAAGCAAATGCCTACTATGCGGCGTCCGCTTCCCTATTAAAACGCGGGCGGTGGGCGTTTCGCGCCCTGATTTCCAAAACGCTCTCGTCCAAACACGGGAAGATGACGAGCTTCAACTCGTACATGCCCCTTCCGAATCCGATCCTTTGGCTGTTTATATTTACAATATTCAAATCGGCGGATTGCTTGGTCGATTGCACGAAAAGCTTGCGAAAGACCTTGTCTTTTGCTTTGGAAAGGGCTTTTGCTTAGACGGACAAGTGATCGAGGTAACGCGCGGAAAGGAAAGAGAACGAGGCTGCCGTCTTGTCATCTACGATACCGCCGAATACGTAAAGGACGAAATCTTGCCTATGATAAAAGAGTAAGCCTACAAAAAAAATCACTTAAAAAGCGCGCTGTTTTACCGTTTCAAACGGAAACCCAGCGCGCTTTCCTTATTCTAAATAAAAATTTCTCGGCCGTTTAATTGCCGTTCAACTCCTTTCTCGTTATCTTGGAAAGCCACCCACAAGACACCGATTCAGGGCCGACGTGCGCACCGATCACAGGTCCCATGATCGTCACGAACGGTTTAACGCCGTAGCGTTTTTCAATCAGCTGCGCAAGTTCCTTTGCGCCCGCGTAATTATTCGTATGCACAACGACAGCAAGCTTTCTTTCGTCAAAAGGTGCACGCTCCATTTGTTCAAGCACCCGTGAAAAGGCTTTTTTCATGCCCTTGCACTTTTCAAGCGTCGTAAGCTTTCCTTGCGAATCAAAAGCCAAAAGCGGCTTGATGTTGAGCATGGTGCCGATCGCCGCGCTCGCCCCCGAAACCCGCCCGCCTTTTTTCAAATAAAACAGGTCGTTGGGGATAATGCAATGTTGAATATTCAAACGAAGCCCTGTCAACAGCTCGTACGTTTCCTCTGCCGTTTTCCCCTCGTCACGGCAATCGGCAGCAAGCGACACGAGCATACCCTGCCCCACCGTCGCCGTCAACGGATCCACTGCATACACCTTGAAATCGGGATATTTTTTAGAAACGTCCTCCGCTGCCTGACGGGTGATCTCGATCGTATTCGCAAGGCCCGAGGAAATCATAAAATGGAGAACCTCTTTTACTCCCGCCTCTGCCATTTTGGTAAAATGCTCGATATGCGCCTCGTAATTGAGCTTTGCCGTGCGGGGAAAATAGCCCGCCGACACCTTTTCGTAAAATTTTACGTATTCCTCTTCCGTGGAAAAGTTGTCAAGCTCTTCCTCGATCGTCCCATCCTTTTCCATGGTAAAGGTGAGCGGCACGTGCCAAATGCCACGGCTTTCCACGTAATCTTTTTTTAAATCGCAAGTAGAATCACTTGAAACGTCAAACAATTTCATTCCTTTTTGCCTCCAAACGGCTAATTGTCATATTTTTCTATGACAAAAGTATTATAACACACTCCCCAAATTCTGTCAAGTATTTGAACGAATATTCCCCCTCTTTTCACATTATTTTCAACAAGTGAAAAAAAACGGGATTTTTTTCGTTCAAACACTTGAAAAAGACGGAAAAAAACGCTATAATAGTAATAAGTAAAAAGTTACGGATACTATCCGTTAGGACTTAGGAGATCTTATGCCTACTTTACAAGAATACTTAAAACTGCGTAACGGAACGGACGTACGCGGCGTTGCGGTGGAAGGAGTGGAAAACGAACCCGTCACCTTAACGAAAGAAGTCGTAAAACAGATTGCCAAGGCGTTTGTTTTCTGGCTGGGCGCAAAAACAGGCAAAGCAAAATTACGCATTGCCGTCGGGTACGATTCCCGCATTTCCGCCCCCGTCCTTTCAGCGGCTTTCCTCGACGGGATTACCGAGCTTGGTTGCGACGCCATCGCCACGGGGCTTTCCACGACGCCCTCTATGTTTATGCTGTTAAAAGACGAAAAACGAAGGGGGCAGGGAGCGATTGACGGCTCGGTCATGATCACGGCTAGCCACCTACCCTTTAACCGCAACGGTTTGAAATTCTTCACCGAAAACGGCGGCTTGGAGGGAAGCGAGGTCAAGGAAATTTTGACCCTTGCAGGAGAAAAGGAGTTCCCGACGCAAACAAAAAAGGGAAGCATCACGTTCGCGCCCTACTTGGACGAATACGCCGCCTCTCTCGTCGCCCTCGTACGGAGAGAAACGGGTGAAGAAAAACCGTTGCTTGGAAAAAAAATCCTTGTGGACGCAGGGAACGGCGCGGGCGGTTTTTACGTCGAAAAGGTTTTAAAGCCGCTCGGCGCGGACACCGAAGGCTCGCAATTTTTGACCCCCGACGGTTCTTTCCCCAACCACATTCCCAACCCCGAAAACGCCGAGGCCATGCACTCCGTCTGTGAGGCGGTGAAAGCGCAAGACGCCGATTTCGGAATTATCTTCGACACCGACGTAGACAGAGCAGGCGCCGTCGATAAAGGCGGCGAAGAGATCAACCGCAATCGGCTGATCGCTCTGATTTCCGCGCTTTTGCTCCGCGAAAAACGGGGCACGATCGTCACCGACTCGGTGACCTCGGACGGACTCGCGCAATTTATCGAGGACTGCGGCGGTAAGCATCACCGCTTTAAACGGGGCTATAAAAACGTGATCAACGAGGCGATCCGCTTAAATGGCTTAGGGGAATACGCCCCACTTGCGATCGAAACGAGCGGACACGCCGCTTTACAGGAAAATTACTTCCTCGACGACGGAGCTTATCTTGTCACCAAGCTCTTGATCGCCTTAGCAAACGAAAGCAAGGCGGGTAGACATTTAACCGACCTCATTGCGGACATGCCCCTGCCCGAAGAGGCAAAAGAGGCGCGCGTTAAGTTCCGCGCGGACTGTGATTTTAAAACGCTTGGCGTGGGCGTTATCGAGGATTTCAAGACGTACGTGCAAAGCGTGCCTTTTGCAACCCCCACCAAGGAAAACCACGAGGGCTACCGCGTCAATTTCGACGAAAACAACGGCGACGGCTGGGCGCTGATGCGCATGAGCTTACACGACCCTATTCTTCCCATTAACGCCGAGAGTGAGAGCGAGGGCGGCGTCAAGAAAATTCTTCTTTTCTTGTACGACTTCTTAAAAGCCTACGACTTTCTCGACCTCGCGCCTTTGGAAAAGGCGATCGCGACCTGCTCCGACGAGCCGACGCAACCTAAACCCAAAAAACAAAAAGTGAAAAATAAACAAGCAGGAGAAACGCAAATGAACGTTCAAAAGACCACCATCAACGCACTTAGAATTCTGTCGGCGGAAGCGATCGAAAAAGCGAAATCGGGACACCCCGGACTGCCTATGGGCTGCGCGCCGATCGCCTACACCCTCTTTCAAAATTTTTTAAAATTTAATCCCAAAGACGCAAAATGGGACGACCGCGACCGTTTCGTACTCTCCGCAGGCCACGGCTCTATGCTGTATTATTCCCTGCTCTATTTGTACGGCTACGGTTTAACGAAAGACGATTTAATGAATTTCCGTCAGCTCGGTTCCATGACCCCCGGTCATCCCGAATACGGCCACACGGTAGGAATTGAAACGACAACGGGTCCGCTCGGCCAAGGGATCGCCAACGCCGTCGGTATGGCAATGGCGGAAGCCAACCTCGCCGCAAAATTCAACAAGCCCGGCTTCCCCGTCGTAGACCACTACACCTATGCGATTTGCGGCGACGGCTGCTTGGAGGAGGGTATTTCCTACGAGGCTTGCTCGTTCGCGGGCACGCATAAGCTCGGCAAGCTCATTCTCCTTTACGACGATAACGAGATCACGATTGAGGGGGACACGGACAGTACCTTTAAAGAACACGTAGGTGCGCGTTTCGCAGCGCAAAACTGGCAGGTATTACACGTCGATCTCGCCACCCGTCCTGACGACGTAGAGTCGCTTGCGGCGGCAATTGAAAAGGCAAAAGCGCGGACGGATAAGCCCTCCATCATCATCTGCAAGACCCGTATCGGCTACGGCTCTCCTTTGGAGGGCAGCGAAAAGAGCCACGGCGCACCTTTGGGCGCGGCAAACGTCGAGGCGTCCAAGAAAAAGCTCGGCTGGCCCTGCGAAGAGGCGTTCGATTGCCCCGAGGAAGTATTCGAGCATTGCGCGGTAGCAGCGAAAGCGGGCGCAGAGCAAGAAACGGCTTGGAAGAAGATGATGATCGACTACGAGGCGAACTATCCCGAGCTTGCCAAGGCTTACAAAGAGGCCATGGAGGGCAAGCTTCCCGACTTCGACCAAATTGAGGGGCTGTACGACTTTGAAAAACCTATGGCTACTCGTCAAACCTCGGCAAAGGTTCTCAATCAGCTCGCCAAAGAGATCCCGACGCTGATCGGCGGCTCGGCAGACCTTGCCCCCTCCAACTTAACGACCATGAAAGATACGGACGAAATCACCTACGGCGATTTCACCCCCGAGAATTTTGCGGGCAGAAATATTCACTTCGGAATCCGCGAACACGCAATGGCTGCCATGGTCAACGGTATGCAACTCCACGGCGGGCTTAACGCCTACTGTGCGACCTTCTTCGTGTTCGCCGACTATGCAAAACCCGCTATGCGCCTTTCCGCGCTGATGAAATTGCCCGTCGTATACGTCATGACGCACGATTCGATCGGCGTCGGCGAGGACGGCCCTACCCATCAGCCTATTGAACAGCTCGTCATGCTCCGTTCAATCCCCGGCATGAAAGTTTACCGTCCCGCAGACGGCAAGGAAACGGCGGCGGCATGGGTGTCCGCATTGACGGGCAACGCTCCCACGACGCTCGTCCTTACCCGTCAAGCCCTGCCCCAGTACGAGGGTAGCGGCAAACAGGCAATGCAAGGCGGCTACGTCCTCGAAGATTGCGACGGTACGCCCGACGTAATTTTAATGGGTTCGGGTTCGGAAATCGAGCTTTGCGTGAAAGCTAAAGCCATGCTTGAAACGCAAGGCATCAAAGCGAGAGTCGTTTCCATGCCCTGTATGGAAGAATTTGAAAAGCAGAGCGCGGAATATAAGGAAAGCGTTCTTCCTAAGTCCGTCAAGGCAAGAGTTTGCGTGGAGGCAGCCTCCCCGTACAGCTGGTATAAATACGCGGGCGACTGCGGCGAGCTGGTTTGCATGAACTCGTTCGGCGCCTCCGCACCTGCAGGAAAGCTTTTCCCCCACTTCGGTTTCACCGCCGAAAACGTAACGGCGAAAGCGCTTGCAAGCATTGAAAACACGAAATAAAAAGTAAAAAAAAGGAGTTGAAAGATCGAAAGATTTTTCAGCTCCTTTTCACAAAACGCTTATAAAACGAACGCAAACACGCGTTATAATAAACGCATAAAGTTTCTTCTCTAACACAACCTCCACAAAAACAGAGCCGCGCCTCCGAATATAAACGGGGACGCGGCTTTGTTTTATTCTATTATTTTCCCAACAGCTTATAAAGCACGGTAAGCACCCTGAACGAAACGGCGTCGGAAAACTGCCGAATATTCAGTCCCGTTGCCTTTTCAATCTTATCCAAACGGTATAAAAGCGTGTTTCGATGCATATATAAATTGCGCGAGGTTTCTGCGGCGTTCAAATTATGCTGTAAAAATTCCTCTGCCGTCGAGAGCATTTCCTCGTCCTCAAAAATTTCCTTTGCCGAGTCGTCGGTGAGCTGCGACAAATATTCCTCTAATTTTTGTACGGAAGCGTCCTCTAACATTTTCACGAGCATAAACTCGCGATAGGAATGTACCTGTCCTTTTGCGCCGAATACTTCGGCGTAACGGAGGGCGCTTGCCGCCTGTGCGTAGGAAACGGAAACGTCTTTCAGCTCTCTCACCGTCGGCCCCACTCCCACGGACACGTCAATTCCTAATTCTTCTTTGAGCGACTGCGCGACAAAATCAGCGTATTCGGTCGCGGAATGGTATTCGTTTTCCTCCGATTCGCCGACGAATTTGACAATCGCGCAAAGCCCGTCGGTCATTTTCACCACCTCGTCGGCGTCGTTTTCCTCGTACTGACTGAGAATAGCCACCGTTTCGTCAAGGAGCTTAGGAGTCGTGACGGCGAGGGCAAAGCACGCCGAATTTTTCACGGCGTATTTGGACATAAACCGATACACGCCCGCCGAAGAGGTTTCGCCGAGGAGAATTCCCTTTAAACGCTCCGTCTTGGAAAGCTCCGCTTGCGTATCCTCACGGTGGTCGAAATAGGAAACGAGTAATTTTGCAAGAGCATTCGCTCTTTCGTCCTCGCCCTGTAAAGCGGCGACGTACGCGGCGTTTTTATAAGAGAAGGAGAATTTGGTGACCCCCTCTTCTTGCCATACGCCCGATTTTGCGGAAGAGGCCCGTTCACACGCAATCGTAACGCCGAAACGCTCCGCCACCTCCGCGGCAATTTTTTCCCTCATAACCGTCTGCTCCTTTGATATCTTTTCATTATTATACCGCAAGTTGAAAAAAATTTCAAGAACTTTTACGCTTATCGGCGTTTTTTGTAAAAATTTTTCAAGAAAAGTTGAGAAAAATATTTTTAAGGTATTGACAAGTCAAAATAAACATGCTATAATAATATAAATCGTTGTAACACTATGTCTTTTTGACGCGCGCGCATGCGCGAAGTAAAACGACGGTCTTTCAAAGTACCCTATAATTTTCAAGGAGATTTCTTATGAGCAAAAAGAACAAAGCTATCGAAATCGAAGCAACGAACGAAGAATTGAAAGAAATTCTCGCCACCGACGGTAAGGTTACCGAAGGGAAAAAGCAGCCCAAGCACGTAATGAGCCGTATTTTCGCGCTCCTGTTTGCGGCAATTCCCGTCGTAGCTTGCTTCCTTCTCGGAATTTGCGTCGTATACGCAGGCGAAAGCGCGTATGTGATTAGCAATGAACAGAACCTGTTGAACGTTATCCTTGCCGCGTTCGGCGTAAAAGGCAACTTGACGGAGCTTTACGCAGGTATTACGGGAGCCGCTGCAACCGCACCCGAATTTAAAGTATTCGGTTTCTTGCCCAGCCTTGCAGGCTCTGGCAATATCGGCGCTCTTTCGAGTATTCTCGTTTACGCGATCGCCGTCGTTATGGTGATCACCGTGATCCTTGCGATCATTGCCCTGTTCTCGGGGAAAGCGGCTCCTGCCCTTGCCCGTTGCATTGCAGGCGTAAACTTCGCTACATATTTCATTTACGGAACCTGGATGTTGACCCTCGGCTTGTATTTGAGCGGTGACCAATTCGTAATCGTATTCGATCTTATCGCATACGCGATCGCAAGCGTTTCTTTCCTTGCTTACTTTATCTATTCGGCAATTCGCGCGAAAAAGCACATCTTCCTCGGTACGCTCATTCTTCTGTTTACGACGATTGCCACCACGGCGGTTGCGCTCATCTACGTTGCTCTTGCAAGCCACGTTCTTAGCTTGATCCTTGCCGGCGGCACGAGCGGTTTGATCGCTCTGATCGTCACCGCGGCGATCATTGCTATTACGGCGGTATCCTACGTGATCGCTTTGCACAGCCTGTCCGTCAAGAAAGTTTACGGCGCGGATATCGTTCGTACGGTGCTCCTGCTTTTGATCGGTGCGTTCTTCATCTTCGCGGCGCTTATGAACAGCAAATACGTCGGCATCATCTTCTTCGGTGGGGTTGTTGCGGCGGCTGCACTTTTGCAGTTGATCGTTCAGTCGCTCGCCGTAAGCGTCAACCGTAAGAAAGCGAAGAAAGCAAAAGCAGCGGCGCTGGAAGCAGAAGCCGTTGAAACGGAAGTCGTGGAAGAAGACGACGGCGCAACTCTCGTAGAAGAAGTTCCCGTTGAAGAAATCGAAGAAGAAACTCCCGACTTTGAAGCGGTGGAAGAAGCACAGGCGGAACCCGCTCCCGAAGCAGTTACGGCTGACTACGACTACTATAATTCCAGAAGCTTCGATCCGTTCGTTGCGTCTTTGACGAGCGCGGAAAGAGCGCAATTCACCGAATTGTTCATTCTCAAATATAAGGGCGAAATGGGCAATATCCCCGAATACACCGTGGGCGGCGACAACAAGGAATTCTTCAACAAGGTGTTCATCAACCTCGGTTCTATCCGCGAAAGACTTTCTGACGAGCTTCTTAACAAGCTCTATCAGTTCGCGATTAGAATGTAAATCTCTAACACAACTAAAAAGCCTCGCTTCCAACAAGGAAACGAGGCTTTTTTATTATTTATTATCTTGTTATCTTGACTCTGCCGCAAAGCTTTTTTACAGTTCTATCCAAACCCTCACGCCGCCGTCCTCCGTCAAAAAACGACGCGCGGACAGCTTATCGACGAGGAATAGCCCTCTGCCCCCCTCAGCCGTTACCGACGAACAAGCCGACCGTTCGGGAGGAAGCGCGCCGTTTTCGGCATGAACGGTAAGCTCTATCCGACCGTTTTCTATCCGCACCTCCACACGCGCAACGCTACGGGCGTGTTTTAAAACGTTCCCCGCAAGCTCGCTGACGATCAATCGACTGTCAAAAGCGAGTTCAAGCGGCACGCCGCCCTGTAATAAAAAGGCGTGTATCGCTTTGGTCGCCGCGTTCAGCTCGATCAAGTTGTTCACCGTATATTTCATCATCTTCAAATTTTCTCGCTAAGCTCTTCTTTGAGTTTTTGCAGCACCTTTCGTTCGGTACGGGATACGAACATTTGTGAAACCCCCAGCCGCTTGGCTGTTTCCATTTGTGAAAGCCCCTCGGAAAAACGGTAAGCAATCAGTTTTTTCTCTGCCTCCGAGAAATTTTTCATGGCTGCGAAAAGAGTTTCGCGGGTTTCAAATTCCTCAAACCCGACGTTTTCCGCGGGCAGCTTTTCGTGTAAGGACAAGCCGTCGTCGCTCTCGCTTTCCGTCATGCCGTCCAAGGAAAGGGTCGCCCCGATTTCCATGGCGCGGACCACCTCTTCCTCTTCCACCTTCAACGCCCGTGCGATCTCGCCGATCGTCGGCTTTTCTCCCGTCGCCGCTAATTGCTTTTCGGAAAATTTCTTCGCTGCGATATGGATCTCGCTCATTCTCCGCGGCGGCTTAATCATACGCATCTTGTCACGGAAATAATTTTTCAATTCTCCCGTGATCGTCGGGGTGATAAAGGTAGAAAACTGCACGCCTTTTTCAGGATCAAAGCGTTCGATCCCGCGCAAAAGGGAAAGCGACGCCTCTTGGTATAGGTCGTCATACGGCACCCCTCTGCCCACGAACTTTTTGGCGAGGATCTCGGCTATGTACAGATACTTCTCAGCAAAACGGTTCCGATAGGAAACGTCCCCCGTTTCTCTGTATTTTTTAATCAGCTCGTAGCTCTGTTCTTCCACCGTCAACCCTCGAATACGATCGTTTTCACTCTTCCGTTTTCGTCCTTTTCAAACTCCGCGTTTCCTAATAATGCAGAAAGCAAAGCGTAGGAAATCTCGTCCTCTACGCCGTTTTCCCGCTGTCCACACTCGTCCTCACCGACAAGTCTGCACGCAAGCGCCTCTCCTACGGTAAACTCTACGCTTGCGCTTTTATAGCCGTTTCTTTTTAAAATGAGTAGACTTTCCGTCACGCACACCTTAAAATCCTCCGCGCTGTCCAAATCGAATCCCGCAAGCGCGCAAAGCCCACCCGTCGTCAAACGCACGGTGGTCAAATATTCGCCCGTCAGCGGCGTTTTTATAGAAAATTTTTCCATCTTATTCGATCTCCATCATAGTATCAAGCGCGCAAATCACTAACAGCTTTTTAATCTTTTGCGGCAAGGCAACAAGCTTCATTTTTTTGCCGTCAGCCTGCGTTCTTTTAAAAATCTTGACAAAAGTACCAAGGGTCGTGGAATCAATAAACGCAAGCTCCTTACAATCAAAGACGAGGTCTTTCCCCTCGCCGTACGCCGCCGTCACTTCCGCCAAAAAGGCGTCGGCATTGCCCGCGTCAATATCCCCCGAAAGGCACACCGTCAACTCGTTTTCTTTCGTTTCCAAAATATTCACTTCTTTCATAGGTAAAGATCCTCCTTAATTATATATACCGCACAACCGTCCTATTTTAAACAGCTTTCTTCAAAAAGGCAAAGGCAGGGCGTTGAGAATTAGCCCTACGACCACCGCCACCGCATAACAAACGGCAATCAGCAAAAGATTTCGTTTCCACCGCCGCGTGTTTTTCAAAAGCACGACAAATCCCAGCCCCGCGTTAGCACAAAGCCCCGCCACGCAAGAACCGAACGCAATCCCGCCCTCTAAATAGCTCGTGGTGATTACGACGGAAGAGGCACAGTTGGGGATCAGCCCGATCGCCGCCGCAAGGAAAGGCTGCAAGAAAAAATTGCCGCTGATCAACGCCGCAAATCTTTCCTCGCCCACAAGCTCGATCAAAAAGGTCAGCACAAAATTGACGAGCAAAATAAACGCCGCGACTTTTAAAGAATGGAGTAAAGGATTGAGCACGTACGTTTTAAACGGCTTGCCCTCCTCGTGCTCCCGCCCGCAAGAACAGCCCTCTTCGATTGCCATTCCCTCATAGTAGCGGAGCATAAATATTTCGTGTACCGTTTGCGGCTTTTTCTCGCCCGTCACCGAGGCAAGCGCACTCACGTCAAGGCGTACCTGCCCCCGTCCAACCAGCTTCAAAGCCCCGTCCACGGCATAGCCAACCGCCACGCCGACAAGAACTTTGACCGCTATAATAGGCAACACCACCGCCGCGCCTTGGGCACCCGAGGAGAGCAGGACGATAAAAGCCTCGTCGCTCGTTGAAAGAAAGATTGCGATCAAGGTACCGACGGTAATATACTTTTGCTCGAACAGCTTTGCCGCCAAAACGGAAAACCCGCATTGCGGAATTAACCCCGTCGCCGACCCGACAAGGGGGCCAAGCCGACCGCCCAACCGATTGCCTTTGGCAAGGTTCGTTTTATTTTCGAGTAGCTCAATTACGATATAAATGAGAATGAGCCACGGCAAAATGGGCAGCGTATCAACCGCCGCGTGCTCTACGCTGTGCAAAAATTTATGCCACATATCAATCCACCTTTTGCCGCTTAGACTGCGGCGTAACCAGCGTCGCCGCAAGCGGGATCGACGCCTTGGCAGTCAAGCTCATATCCGCGAAATTCCCAAGTCGATACTGTACTAAGCCCTCCGCCGCGATCATAGCGGCGTTGTCCGTACAGTAGCGTTTTTCGGGCAAAACGAGGGTAAAGCCACGCTTTTTACATTCCTCCGTCAGGCGAGTGCGAAGATAGTCGTTCGCCGCGACCCCACCGCCGACGGTGATCGTTTTTACCCCTTTTTCTTGCGCCGCGCCAACCGCCTTTTTCACAAGCACGTCCACCGCTGCGCATTGAAAAGAGGCGGCAACGTCTGCCTTGGAATACTCCTCTCCCTTTTGATCTTTGGTGTGACAATAATTGATAACAGCCGTTTTCAAGCCGCTGTACGTAAAATTGTAGCCACCGCTCCCCTTAAACATTTTGGGCATAGGCACGACGGGCTTTCCTTCGAGAGCAAGTCGTTGAATGTTAGGCCCGCCGGGGTATTTCAACCCCAACACCCTTGCCACCTTGTCAAACGCCTCGCCCGCCGCGTCGTCGAGCGTCGCGCCGAGAATTTCAAATTCCGCCTCCGAACCCGAATACAGCACCGCCGTATGTCCACCGCTGGCAAGCAGCGTGACAAAAGGAGGCTTTAAAGTCGGGCAATCCAAATACGCCGCGGAAATATGCCCGCGGATATGATTGACGGCGATTAGCGGTTTTTTTAAAGCATACGCAAGTGCTTTGGCAAAGGACACCCCTACAAGGAGCGCCCCTAAAAGCCCCGCCCCGTAGGTAACGGCAATCGCGTCGATCTCGTCAAAACCTATCCCCGCGTTCTTCACCGCGCGGAGCACCACCGCCTCAATCTCGTCCGAATGGGCGCGAGAGGCAAGCTCGGGCACGACCCCGCCGAATTGCGCTTGCACGCTTGCGGAGGAGGCAATCTCGTCGGACAAAATTTTTCTGCCCCTGATAACAGCCGCCGCCGTTTCGTCACACGAGCTTTCAATCCCGAGAATAATAGGCTCGGGCTTATTCGTATTCACTTTTTCCCGATCGAAATAGGACATGGTACCCTCTTTTTTACTTTTCGTCGCAAAAAGCGGCGTTTCCCGCCGCCTTTTTTTTCTTAGAATTTCTTTAAATAGTCGATAATAAAGCCGTGAATTTCGCCGTCCATGACCGCCTGCACGTCGCCTTTTTCATAGCCCGTTCTGTGGTCTTTCGCCAAGGTATACGGACAAAAGACGTAGGAGCGGATCTGCGCCCCCCACTCAATCTTTTTCACGTCCCCTTTCATAGCCGCCGCCTCCGCTTGACGCTGTTCAATCTTCTTTTCAAGGAGCTTGGATTTAAGCATTTGGAAACACATAGCTTTATTTTGGAGCTGCGAACGCTCGTTTTGGCATTGTACAACGATCCCCGTCGGGAAATGGGTGATACGCACAGCCGACGCTACCTTATTGACGTTTTGACCGCCTGCGCCGCCCGAATGATAGATGTCGATACGGATATCGTCGTCGTCAATTTCCACCTCGTCGTCCTCTTCCACCTCAGGCATAACTTCGAGGGAAGAAAAGGAGGTTTGACGGCGTTTGTTGGCGTCAAACGGAGAAATACGCACCAAACGGTGCACCCCCATTTCCGCTTTTAAATATCCGTACGCATTTTCCCCTTCCACGCGGAAAGACACGCTCTTCAAGCCCGCGCCGTCGCCCGCCTCTCGGTCAAGCTCGTACACCTTAAAGCCCATCTTTTCACAATAACGGGAATACATTCTATACAGCATAGAGCACCAGTCGCACGCCTCCGTACCGCCCGCGCCCGCATGAAGAGCCAGCATGGCGTTATGGTTATCGTACGGTCCTTTCAAAATGGCGCGGATACGCATATCCTCTATGTCCTTTTCCGCTTGCACAAGCATCTCGTCCAGCTCGGCAATCAGGCTCTCGTCCTCCGTTTCCTCAATCAAATCCACGATATCACTTGCGTCGGAAAGTGCCGTTTCGCCCGCCTCGTACGCGTTGATCTTGCCGCGAAGCAAGGATACCTCCCGCCCGATCTTGGTAGATTTTTCCAAATCCTGCCACACGTCGGGATTTTCCTGTTCCTTTTCAAGCTCGGCAAGGCGGGGGCGCAAATGCTCGATATCGAGCGCATACCCCGCTTCGCCAAGTAGGCCGCGCATTCCTTGAATTTTTAATCTGTAATCGTCTGCTTTAAACATATTATTCCTTATCGTCTTTTTTCTCGTTTTGAGCTTCACGGAAAGAGGACATACTCGAAATGGGCGAGGGCATTTGCCGTCTAAGCGGTTTTCTTTCTGCCGCCACACCGTTTCCTACGGGCTGAGCCGTGGGCGTCGTAGGCATCTGTCTACGCAAGGGCTGCTGGGGCGTGGCAGGTCTGATCTCTACCTTGACTTTGAGCAGCACCGTGATCGTCGTTCTTTGAATACGCTCGATCATCTCGTCAAACATATCAAAACCCTCTTTTTTGTAGGAAATGATGGGGTCAACCTGCCCAAACGCGCGAAGCCCGATCCCTTTACGGAGCTGATCCATAGCGTCGATATGGTCAATCCAGTTTCTGTCTACCGTCATCAAGAGCACTCTTCTTTCAATATCCCCGAAGTTCACACCCTGCTCTTTCAGCTCTTCAATCTTCTTTTCGTATTCCTTAATAACCTTGTTGGTGATTTTTTTAATTGCAAGCTCGTAATCCCACTTTGTCAAGCGTTCGCGGGTGACGTACGCCGTTCCCTCGGGCAAAAGTTTCGCTTCAAGCGCAGCGTTCAAATCGTCCTCGCTCCAAAGCTCGGGCATATCCTCCACGTTGACGGCAGAAGCCACCACGTCCACAACGTAGTCGGGGATATATTTAAGCACCTGCTCGTGCACGTCCTCCCCTTTGAGCACTTTCATACGTTCGCCGTACATAACAAGACGCTGCGTGTTCATAACGTCGTCGTATTGCAAAACGTTTTTACGGATCCCGAAGTTTCTTCCCTCAATGGTCTTTTGCGCATTCGCGATCCCATGCGAAAGCATCTTGGACTGTAAACAGGTATCCTCGTCGATTTTGAACGCCTGATAAAGCGCTTTCATTCTCTCGCCGCCAAAACGCAACACGAGGTCGTCTTCAAGCGACAGATAGAACACGGACATACCGATATCCCCTTGACGTCCCGCACGCCCACGGAGCTGATTGTCGATACGGCGGGATTCATGACGCTCGGTACCGATAATGCAAAGGCCGCCCGCCGCAATCACTTCTTCCTTTTCCTTGTCCGTTTGCGCCTTGAAATAGGCGTATACCTTTTTATAGCGTTCGCGCAAAGTCATAATTTCTTCGCTGACGTCGGTGATATACATACTCATAGCAAGGTCGATATCCTCGTGCGCCGCCCCCTCTTCGCGAAGCCGCTTTTTCGCAAGATATTCGGGGTTACCGCCAAGCAAGATATCCGTACCACGCCCCGCCATGTTGGTAGAAATGGTCACCGCGCCAAGCCGTCCTGCCTGTGCGACGATCTCCGCTTCGCGTTCGTGGTTCTTTGCGTTTAAAATATTATGCTTAACGCCGTTTCTCTTCAACAAACGGGAAATCTCCTCCGACTTTTCCACGGACGAGGTACCCACGAGGACGGGCTGACCGCTCTCGTTGCGTTTCATGATCTCTTCAATGATCGCCCGCTTTTTCCCGTCCACCGTCGAATAGACCATGTCGGGCAGGTCGATACGCTGTACGGGTCTGTTCGTAGGGATTTCTACGACGTCGAGGGAATAGATGGTTCTGAATTCCGCCTCCTCCGTCTTTGCCGTACCCGTCATACCCGAAAGCTTTTTATACAAACGGAAATAGTTTTGGAACGTGACGGTGGCGTACGTCTTATTTTCGCTACGCACCTCCACGCCCTCTTTCGCCTCGATTGCCTGATGCAAGCCGTCCGAATACCGACGCCCGATCATCAAACGACCGGTGAATTCGTCAACGATAATGACTTCCCCGTCCTCTACGATATAATCTTCGTCGAGGTGGAAAAGCTTGTGCGCTTTGAGCGCCTGTTGGATATGGTGATTGAGGTCGGCGTGCGCGATTTCTGCGATATTGTCGATACGGAAGAATTTTTCCGCCTTGATCGCGCCGCTGTCGGTAAGCTCTACCGTCTTGTCCTTACGGTTGATGATATAATCCCAGTCCTTGCCCGCCGCGAGGGATTTCTTGCTCCCCTGCGCCGCCGCGGCAGCAGCCGCCTTTTTCTCCGCCTGCTCTGCCTCGTAGTTGGCTTGTTCTTCGAGGGTCATCTTCGTATAGTCAACAACGCCCTCTTCTTCGTCCTCTTCCTCTTCGACTACCTGTTTTTTCTTATTCTTCTTGGACTTTCTCAATTCTTCGAGCGCGGCGTTCTCCTCGTCTTTCAGCTCGTCGTCAAAGCCGCCCGAAAGGGTGCGAACAAACCTATCCACCTGCACGTACAAATCGGAGGATTTTTCGCCCTTGCCCGAAATGATAAGCGGTGTTCTCGCCTCGTCGATCAAAATCGAGTCTACCTCGTCCACGATCGCAAAGGTCAAATCGCGCTGCACCATCTTTTTTAAGTCGGTCTTTAAGTTATCGCGCAGATAATCGAACCCGAATTCGTTGTTCGTACCGTACACGACGTCGCACTTGTACGCTTCGCGTTTTTCATCGTCCTCCATGCCGGGCACGACAACACCGACGGTAAGACCCATGAACTTGTGGACCTTCCCCATCCATTCCGCGTCACGCTTAGCAAGATAATCGTTGACGGTAACGACGTGCACGCTGTTGCCCGTGAGTGCGTTCAAATAGGCGGGCAGGGTGGAAACGAGCGTTTTCCCTTCGCCTGTACGCATTTCCGCAATACGGCCTTGATGCAAACAAATACCGCCGATAATTTGTACGCGGAAGTGCTTCATGCCGAGCACTCTCCAAGCCGCCTCGCGAAGCGCCGCAAAGGCGTCGTATAAAATATCGTCGAGCGTTTCGCCGTCAGAAAGACGCTGTTCTAAAACGGCGGTCTGCCCTTTCAGCTCCTCGTCGCTCATTGCGGCGTACTTACTTTCGAGCGCCTCTACCTTGTCCGCCATCTTATTAAGCTTTTTCAAGCTCGTTCTGCCGTCGCTGCCCATCAAAAAACTAATCAGTCCCATTAAGAATACTCCAAAATTTTTTTGCGCAAAAAAACGCGCGCTAACTGCCACTTTCTATTTTACAATATTTCCCGCAAAATGGAAAGCGTTTTCAAGGTATTTTCCCAAAAAATATCGTAAAAGAGCCGTCGAAAGCGGTCGAATTTTTCCGCTACGCGGAATATATACCCATTCCCACCCTTTCTTAAACGAAAAAACGGGGGAAAATCCCCCGCTTTTATACCCCTAAAATTTTCCCCAAACGGTTTAAGCACAGATCGCAAAGCCTGATCTTCGCTTGACTAAGCGCCGCGTCCGTCCGCTCCACAAACCAACGGTATTCCGCGTCCGCCCGCAAATCGCCCACGTAGCGCAAATATTCGTCCACGACCGTCTTGAATTTTTCCTCGGGCATTTTTCCGCTCAGCTCGCTAAGCACCGTCAACCTTGCAGCCAAAAGCGTTGAAAGCTCGCCGCCGGAAAGCTTTTTAAGACTTCTCTCCTTTTCCCCGACGAGCGTCGAAAGAAGCTCCACCGTTTCCACAAGCCAAACGGGTGCCACGACGCTTTGATAAACTGCCCCGTCCTCCCCTGCGTTCTCGCCGCCGAGCGCCGCGTAATTTCGATACAGCGCCCCTCCTAACCCCTCCATTTTGTTCGGGTCATCAAAGAGAAGCTCGGAAACGACTTGAAGCGATTCCTCCGCAAAGCGATATTCCCCGCCGTCCTCGATCATAAACGCAAGCGCAAAGCCTACCCGCTTTACTCCGTATTCGTCCTTTTTAAAAAGCTTTTTCTCTAAAAATTTTTTCAAGCGCAACGGCTCTTTCGCAAACGCCAGCTCTTTTGCGCTCAATCCGCTTTCAAACTCGGAAAGCGCGGAAAGCGCAGCCTGTCTGTCCCCCGTTAGCTCTTGTACCGCGCTCTTTCTCACCTCGTTTTTGACCTCGCGCGAAATCATATTCCAAAGCTTTTTGAGCACTCCTTTCCCCTCTTCTTCCATAGGCGCCGCCTCGGGACGATTGTCCACCATAGCCGCCTCGATCGCGTACACGTCCCCCTGTAACCGTATATAAGTAAGACATTTTTTCGCGAGCAAGCGCGCTTTCATTTCTCCTTTATTTCTCATTTTTCAATTCCTCCTCGATATACCTTTTAAGCTTTGTAAAATCCAACCGCTTTTCATTGTCCTTTAACAGCCTGACAAGCTCTTTCAGGGTTACGCCGCCACCCGACGAACGCTCAGCCGCCCCGCCGGGCGCGAACCAATGCTCGCAATATTCGTAAATCCCGCGCTTGGGAATATCCCCCGAACGGATCCGCTGAAACAGTTTTCTTACCGACAGCGGCACCGCCCCCTCGTTCCCGCTCTCAAAATCGGAAATGTACTTATACACAGTCGGTCTGCTCTTGCCCAAAATTTTCGCAAGCTCCGTAATGCTGATCATGTCCGTAATCCGCATTGCCTCTCACCTCCTAAACTTTACACAATTTTACACTATATTTTTTCTTTTGTCAACTGTTTTTCGTAAAAAAGTGTAAAATTTTGTAAAATCGAGAAAAAAATAAAACCTCCGAAGAAAAATCCTTCGGAGGAAATTTATTGATAAACTCAAAGATATTTTTTAAGCTCGTCCGCTTTATCGAGCTGTTCCCAAGAAAAGCCCTTATAGCCGAAGTGTCCGTACGCCGCCGTCTTTTTAAACACGGGCTTACGAAGATCAAGCGCTTTAATAATGGAATAGGGTCTTAAATCGAATTCCTTTTTCACGATCTCGGCAAGCGTTTCGTCGTCTAATTTCCCCGTACCGTGACTGTCCACAAACACGGAAACGGGATTTGCCACGCCGATTGCGTACGCGACCTGAATTTCCAGCTCGTCCGCAAGCCCCGCGGCTACCATATTTTTAGCGATATAACGACAATAATACGCCGCGCTTCTGTCCACCTTCGTCGGGTCTTTTCCCGAGAACGCGCCGCCGCCGTGAGCACATCTGCCGCCGTAGGTATCTACGATAATCTTTCTGCCCGTAAGACCGCTATCGCCCTC
Organism: Clostridia bacterium; assembly: GCA_017463325.1. Taxonomy (GTDB): domain Bacteria; phylum Bacillota; class Clostridia; order Christensenellales; family Borkfalkiaceae; genus Scatosoma. Next base: position 71,264 of record JAFTPK010000002.1, on the reverse strand, counting down.
AGGGCCGCCGATCTCGAACCTGCCCGTGGGGTTGATGAAGATTTTGGTATTTTCGTCCATGAGCGCAGCGGGAATGATTGCGTCGATTACGAGGCGTTTAATATCCTTTTTCAGCGTTTCTTGCGAAACCTCCGCGTCGTGCTGCGCCGAAACGACGACCGCGTCTACGCGCTTTGCCTCGCCGTCCACGTACTCCACGGTAACCTGCGTCTTTCCGTCGGGACGAAGATAGGGGAGGCTCCCCGCTTTTCTAACGTCGGTGAGCCGTTTGGCAAGTCTATGGGAAAGGGAGGCAGTCAAGGGCATCAGCTCTTTCGTTTCACGGCAAGCGTACCCGAACATCATGCCCTGATCGCCCGCGCCGAGCTGCGCTTCGTCGCCCGCCTGTTCGCCCGATTTCTTTTCAAGCGAGGCGTTTACCCCCATGGCAATATCGGGGGACTGTTCGTGGATAGCCACGATTATTTTGCAAGTATCGTAAGAAAACGTGCCGAAATTATATCCGATATCGCGGATAATTTCTCTGGCTTTTTGTTCATAATCAATCTTTGCCGTCGTCGTGACCTCGCCCATAATAAGCAAGGTATCAAAGGCTGCGGCACATTCGATTGCAGCGCGAGCCATCGGGTCAAGTGCTAAAATCGCGTCGAGAAGTCCGTCGGAAATATTGTCGCAAACCTTGTCGGGATGTCCTTCCGTGACGCTTTCGCTGGTAAAAAACTTTTTCATGTAAAAAATCCTCTTTTTAACAATAGTTCTCTACGGCAGCAAAATTTACCGTAGAGTTCCCATATACAGGGAATATTATTATACTACACTTCATTCTGTTTGTCAACTTATTCTTATCCCCGTCTAACACGCTTGCAAAAAAATTTTATCCGTGGTATAATAAATACGCTATGGATTTCGAGCTTTTAAAAAACTGCAAGCTCTGCCCCGTCGAATGTGGCGCGGACAGAACGAAAGGCGCGGGCGCGTGCGGCGTTTCTTCGCCCCGTATCGCCAAATATTATTTGCACCCCTTTGAAGAACCGTGTATCTCCTTTTCCAAAGGCAGCGGCACCGTCTTTTTTACGGGCTGTAATTTACAATGCGTCTTTTGTCAAAATTACGAGCTTTCGCGGGCAAAGCGCGGCAAAGAGGTCAATGCCGAAGAGCTAATCAGAATTTTTCAGGACTTGGAAACGGCGGGCGCGGACAATATCTCCCTCGTCACCGCAAGCCATCTCGTTCCCTATCTCGTCGAGGCGTTTAAGCTCTACCGCCCCAAAATCCCCGTCGTTTGGAATTCAAGCGGGTACGAAAAGGTTTCCACCCTGCAACTGATCGACCCGTATGTGGATATTTATCTACCCGATCTCAAATTTTATTCTCCCACTCTTTCCAAGCGATACACGGGCAGGGAGGATTATTTCGAGGTGGCAAGCAAGGCGCTTTTATTCATGGCAAAAAAGCCCTTACGCCAAACGGCGGAAGGGAAGCTACTTTCGGGGATCGTCGTCCGTCATCTCGTCATGCCGCTCGGCGTCAGCGACTCAAAAACGCTGCTTAGGTGGCTGAAAACACATATGCCCGAAACCGCAAAAATCAGCCTAATGAGTCAATATACCCCGTATGGGGAGTCGGACAAGTATCCGGAGCTTACGAGAAAGGTGACCGCACGGGAGTACGAAGCCGTTTTAAAGGAGGCATTTGCCCTCGGCTTTGAGGATCGCCTGTTCGCGCAAGATCGCTCTTCTTCGGGCGAAAATTATATCCCCACTTGGGATTTTTAGCCGAGCAACAAGCGGTTGATACGCCGCGTCAGCTCCGCCGCTTTTTTAGGCGACGCCGACTTCATTTGTTTTTCCAGCTCGCCCAAGATTTCTTTCACGGTGATCTGCCCCATTCCACATATGCCCTCCCGTAAAAGTATGTGGAAAACTTAAAAAAATACCCTTACGACAGGAAACGAACATATGTTATTATCCGCAAATAAACTTTCTTTCGGTTACGCAGGCGATCCGCTCCTTGAAGAGGTGACTTTTCAGCTCAACGAGGGGGAACGGGTGGGACTGATCGGTCCCAACGGCGAGGGAAAGACCACCCTTTTAAAACTGCTTTTGGGCGAGCTTGAACCCGAAAGCGGAGAACTTTTCGTCAAAAACGGCGCCAAGATCGGATACCTCGCGCAAAACGGCGGGTATTCGTCGGAAAACACCGTGGAAGAGGAAATGCGAGAAATTTTCCAAGAGGACGAACGGCTGATCGCCGCGCTTCGGGAAACGGAGGCGGCCATTTCAAAAGCGGACGCTTTTTCCAAAGAATACGCCGTCCTTACCGCCAAATACGAATCACTCAACAAACAGATTGCGGCGCGGGATAGCTATCATTTCGAGGTGCGCATTGCGGCTGTTCTTTCGGGAATGGGATTTTCCGACCGAAAGCAGCAACGCATCAACACCATGTCGGGCGGGGAAAAGACGCGGTTACAGCTTTGCCGTTTGCTTCTTGAAAGCCCCGACCTTCTCATTTTGGACGAGCCAACCAACCACCTCGACGTCAAAACGCTGTTTTGGCTGGAAGAATATCTCGCCTCCTATAAGGGTGCGATCCTCACCGTTTCGCACGATCGGTATTTTCTCGATCGAATCGTTAAAATCGTTTACGAGCTAGAAAACAAAAAGCTTACCGTGTACAAGGGAAATTATTCCAAATACAAGATTTTAAAGGCGGAACGGGTGGCGCATATTCTCAAAGAATATGAAAAACAACAGGTGGAGCGGGCGCATTTGCAGGACTACGTCGATAGAAATTTAGTCCGCGCGTCCACCACCAAATCGGCACAGTCGCGCAGACATAAATTAGAAACAATGGAGCTGATCGAAAAACCCGTTCTCCCGCCCACCCCGCCACGATTTTCTTTCTCGTACGAACAAAAACCGTACGAAAACGTGCTTGAAATCAACGGCTTACGTTTGACGGCAGGCGAAACGCTTTTACTCGAAAACTGCACGCTCTCCGTAGTGCGCGGCGAAAAATGCGCGGTCGTCGGGGACAACGGCACGGGTAAGTCCACCCTTTTAAAAAGGATTTTATCGAAAAAAGACCCTGCCGTAAAGCTTGGCCGCTTCGTCAAAACGGCAGCTTACTTTCAAGAGAATGAAAATCTTTCTCCCGAAAACACCGTCCTTGCCGAGCTTTGGGAACGGCACGTTGCTTGGGATCAGACCAAGGTTCGCTCCGTCCTCGCGCAAAGCGGGCTGTATGAAGAGGACGTTGATAAAAAGGTGCGTATGCTTTCGGGCGGCGAACGGGCAAAACTTGCGCTTGCCGTGTTTGAGTGCGAGGGCGGCAACTTCCTCCTTTTGGACGAGCCTACCAACCACCTCGATTTGCCCGCACGAGAAAGTCTTGAAGACGCCCTCAAACGCTTTGACGGCACCCTCCTTTTCGTTTCGCACGACCGCTACTTTATCAACGCGCTCGCCACGAAGATCGTAGAGCTTGAAAACGGACAGGCAAACGAGTACAAATGCTCTTACGCCGAATACGCCGAAGAAAAGCGTAAAATTAGAGAGCAAGAAGAGCAACGAAAAAACATTCAATCCGTACCTGCCCCCACAAAAACAACAAATTACCGCACCAAAGAAGATCGGGCAAAGGAGGCACGAGCAAAGGAGCGGGCAAGAAAGATAGAAAAGGAGATCGAAGCTCTTGAACGGGAGGAAGAGGAACTCAATCTTTCCTTATCCGACCCCGCCGTGACGGGCAATTTCGCCTTGCTTAATGAAAAATGTACGCGTTTGGAGGAAATTCACTCGCAAACGGAAAAATTGTACGAGGAATACGAAACTTTGTTATAACGCTTTACATTTCGCAAAAAAAGTGTTATACTGAGAAAAATCTTTTTTACAGGAGAAAGCAAAAATGGCAAAAACAAAAAAACGCGCGTCTGTCGGACGCGTCCTTTGGAAAATTTTTGTAGGCCTCGTCACGACGGTAGTCACCCTGCTTTGCGTGATCTACCTCGGCGAGAAGTTGCTCTTCGCCCCTTTCTTTGTCGGTGCAAGAGCGGAAATGCGGATACCAGGGCTTTGGTCGGGCTTTGTAACGCAAGGCTTTGACAAAGTGGAAGAGGGAACTTACCTTGTTTCGGGTTATGACAAAAATGACGGTCCCTCCTCCATCTACGTTTATCAAGACGGCAAATACACCACTTGCGAACTGTTTGACGAAGAGGGAAAAGCGAACACCACGCACGCGGGCGGCGTCGCCCATTTCGGACAGTTTGTTTACGTGGCGCACGGCGAATATTGCGACGTCTATTCCCTTTCCGACGTGCTTGACGGCGACGGCAAGGCAACACGGACAGATCGCGTCAAAACGGCAAATCAAGTTTCTTTCTGCTACGTTGCGGACGGAAAATTGTACGCGGGCGCATTTTATCGTGCAGGCAGTCAATATTTGACCCCTGACGAGCACCACTTAACGACGGCAGCAGGCGATCAAAACACAGCGCTGATTATGGTCTATTCTCTGAACGAAACAACGGGGAAACTGATTTCCGAATCCCCTGAAAAGCTGTACTCGATCACCTCCAACGTGCAGGGTATGTGCATCACGGACAGCGGAAAAATCGTGCTGTCCACCTCTTGGGGCTTGACCCCCTCAAAACTGCTCGTCTACGACGAAACGAACGCGCAAACGACCACGCTTACGATCGACGGCGCGCAGTATCCAACGACCGTCCTTGACAGCGCGTGTTTGACGAGAACGGTGACGGCGCCGCCTATGGCAGAAGAGCTTGTTTACGAAAACGGCAGAGTAACGATCATGTGCGAATCTGCGAGCATGAAATATCTGTTCGGAAAATTCACGAGCGGCAACTGGGCGTACAGCGTGGCAATCGGCTAAGACTATGTCCGAGCAACGTATTTTGCGCCCGATCGCGCATATTTACAACGACTATACGGAAAAATTCGGGATCCCCCGCCAAAGCGGCCGCGCCACGGGCGTTCTTTCGCGGGTGGTTTTCGAGCCTCCCTACAACGTGAGCGAAGCCTTTCGGGAGATCGAGGGCTTTTCTCATCTTTGGCTACTTTTCGATTTTTCCAAAGCGCACACGGAAAAGTTTTCCCCCACCGTTCGCCCACCGAGGTTAGGCGGAAACGCGCGCGTTGGCGTCTTTGCAAGCCGCTCTCCCTTTCGTCCCAACTCGATCGGCTTATCCGTCGTAGAGCTAATTAAAACGGAAAAAACGACCGACGGCGTCACCTTGATCGTTGCGGGAGCGGACATTTTAAACGGCACCCCGATTTACGACGTAAAGCCGTACCTGCCCTATGCGGACGCACTCCCAAACGCCAAAGGCGGGTACACGGAAACCACGCAAAAACGCACCCTTTCGGTGCGCTTTGAAAACGGGGTTGAGAAAAAATTTCCAAGCGAAAAATTACAGGGTCTAACCGAGGTATTACGGGAGGACCCACGCCCCTCCTATCAGGACGATAACGAGCGTGTTTATAAAATGCGTTTTGGAAACTACGACGTCTGTTTCGTCGTTGACGGCGATATTCTCACCGTTCAAAAAATCTTATCCGTTTAAACGGCATACAAAAAAGCCCTCCGTAGAGGGCTTTTCTTTTTTACTTGTTACGATTTGTTACAATTTATTAACGGAAAGATCGAGGGAGAATTTCACGCTTGCCCCCGCTTTCAGCGGTTGCATCACGGTACTATCGCCGATCTTCGAGGTGCAAGGCTCCAACCCCACGGCGTAATCGCCGCTCGCCATGCTCTTCCATTCAAGGAATACGGGCAAGGTATCGCCCGAATAGCCAAGCGTGAATTTTTTGCCTATCTTTTCATTGATAAACGCGACCCTGGGCGTCTTTAACGTATGATAGTAGCACACCTCTTCCTCGGCGGGTTTGGGTGCACTCATTTCATACCGACTTGCCATAGTTTGCTCCGCATACGGCGTTACTGCCTGCACGGAAAGGGGGTCAAGCTCAATTTTTGCGCCCTCATCAAGCATAGGATAGCCCACGTTGACGTGGTAAAGCAAAACGTATTCGTCGTCCACGAACGCCTCATTCGTAAGCGTGTCTTCAAGGTGCAACGTTTCTTCACCGATTGCCGACCAAATTTTACGGCGAAGCAAAAGATTTTTTCCAAACAACGCGCTAGCGCGGATCTCCGCCTCAACGTAGATTCCATTTTCGTCGCACCGCGCGCAAATGATCTCTGCCGTCGTTTCGTGATAGGTACCGTGCTGGGTATAGCCCTCTCTGCCGCCCGCGTTATCAAGCCCGCAGGTATAGAGCATACCGCCCTCAAAACGGTTTAAAAAGGGAATTTCCCTCGCGGTAAACGCATTTTTGGAGAGGAACGAAACGTTCTGCCCCTCGTGATAAAGCTGCATAATGTCAAGCCCTTTCGACACATTCAACAAAAAGCGCAGCTTGCCGTTATCGCAGTCGATAATTTCAAGCCCCTTTTCTCTCCCTTCTTTCATCTCGTAGCGGCGAAGGCTTGCCACCTGCCGCAAGTTAGAAATTCTGCCGTCCATATTTTACCTCACGTCCGTTATTGATTTTCGTTTTGATCTTGCGCGGCATTTTCGGCTTTCTTTTCCGCCGCCTTTTTTTCTACGTTGACGCATATACTATTGACGACGTTCGTCACGACGATAACGAGCGCGATCACGATCGCAATCGCAAGGACGCCCTTCCACATAATTTCAAGAGCTTTGAGTACGTTTTCACCGTTAATTGCCAGAATGGTCAATAATTCCATACCTGCCACCTCCTTATAACAAGCCGAGAATCAAACCGCCAACGACAGCCGAGGCGATCTGTCCCGATACGTTCGCGCCGATCGCGTGCATCAACAAATGGTTGGACGGGTTTTCCTTAATTGCCATTTTTTGCACCGTTCTTGCCGCCATAGGGAATGCGGAAATCCCTGCCGCACCGATCATAGGATTGATTTTTTCCTTAGAGAATACGTTCATGAGCTTCGCCACCATAATCCCCGCGACGGTATCAAAGACAAACGCAAGCAAGCCAAGGCCGATAATCATCAGCGTACCGAGGGAGAGGAAGCTCTCCGCGCGAAGCTGAGAGGCAATCGTAATACCCAATAGCAGCGTGATCAAATTCGCAAGATTATTCGACGCCGTATCCGTCATGGAGCCAAGCACCCCACATTCACGAATGAGGTTGCCGAACATCAAGAACCCGATCAAAGCCAGCGAGGACGGAGCAATCAGCCCTGCAATCACCGTAACGATAATCGGGAAAAGAATCCTCGTCATCTTAGAAACCTGCTTGGGGGAGTAATGCATTTTGATCGCGCGTTCATTTTTCGTCGTCGTACATTTAATGACCATAGGCTGAATAATGGGCACAAGCGCCATATACGAATACGCCACAACCATAATCGGCCCTACGTAATTACTCTTCAATTTCATAGCCACGAGAATACTCGTCGGACCGTCAGCCGCGCCGATAATCCCGATCGACGCCGCGTCGTTGATGTCAAAGCCGCAAAGCACCGCAAGCAGAATGGTAAGGAAAATACCGAACTGTGCCGCGCCACCCAAAATAAAGAGCTTAGGGTTCGTAAGCAAAGGTCCGAAATCGATCATTGCGCCGATCCCGATAAAGAGCAAAATGGGCATTGCCTCGGACGCTTCGATCCCTATTTCAAACATCCAGTCGATAATCCCCGCCGTGCCGTCGGGAAGGTTGACGACGTTGCTTAAAGGGATATTGACGAGAATACAGCCAAAGCCCATAGGAAGCAGGAGCGCCGGCTCCATTTCCTTTTTGATCGCGAGCCAAATCAGCACGCCGCCGATAGCCCACATCACGAGGTATTTCACCCACGTAATCGCGTCTATCGAGGTAATTCCTTCGATCAAGAATTCCATAAATATACCACCTTTATTTATTTTTATCTTAATCATTATAACACATACTTTTCACCCTGTCAACTTAATTTTCGCGCGCACGACAAAAATATAAGCCTTAATATAAGCCTTGCAAAAAGGTCTAATCCAACTCCCATTCGTAGACGGTTGACTTTTTTTACGTGGCGTGGTATGATACTGGTATGAGTATGTTTTTTAGCAAATCCAAATACTGTTCTTTTCTGCAATGCCCCAAAATGCTTTGGCTGAAAACCTATCGGCCTCAGCTTTACGAGGTCGCCCCCGAAGTGCAAGCACGCATGGACGAGGGAAACGCCGTGGGGGATCTTGCCATGGGTTTATTCGGAGAGTTCACCGAGGTGACCGCTTTGAAAGCAGACGGCAGACTTGACGTTTCCCGCATGATCGAGAACACGAAAAACGCCCTTATCGCAGGCGTTTCGGTGATCTGCGAGGCGTCCTTTTCCTATCACGGTCTATACTGCGCCGTAGATATTCTACGAAAAACGGAGAACGGCTACGAATTCTACGAAGTGAAAAATTCTTCGGTAGTAAAGCCGATCCACCTGCAAGACGCCTCCTACCAACGGTACGTGCTTGAAAAATGCGGCGTCAAACTCGTCGGCGCATATATCGTCACCGTCAATCCCGACTATCAACGCCCCGAAACGGGAAAGCCCGATTTACAGGCAATGTTCCGTTTTCAAGAAATAGGCAAAGAACTAACCGAAAAAAGCGAAATCGAGCTTGATTTGAAAATTGCAGAACGAATGATCAAAAGCCACGTTGAACCGAAGATGAGCGTAGGCGAGCATTGCCATTCTCCCTACGAGTGCGGCTTTCAAAAATATTGCTTTGGAAAAGAATAGTGAATTGAAAGGCTTGTGCCTTTCGTGAATTGCCCTTACGGGCGTGAATTGCACACTTCGTGTGTGTGAATTCACGCCGATCAATCGGCAAAAAACGACTGCGTTTGCAGTCGTTTTTTGCTTACTGTTTTTTAATCGCTTGTTTCCAACAGCTATGGCACATTGCGATATACGAATCGTTGCCGCCGAGCATGATCTGTCCCCCCTCGGTAACAACCTTGCCGTCTTCGCCGATACGGGCGTTTACAATCGCCTTTTTCCCGCATCCGCAAATAGTCTTGATCTCCGTCACCGAATCAGCAACCTCGAACAGCCGCCTGCTCCCTTCAAATAGCCGCGTCAAAAAGTCGGTGCGTAAGCCATAGCAAAGGACGGGTATATCCTTTTCGTCTACGATACGACGAAGCTGATCGATCTGTGCCGCCGTAAAAAATTGACACTCGTCCGCAATCACCACGTCCCTGCCCCCTTGTTTTTTATATTCCTCAAAAATATCCTTTTCGGGGGTGATCACCTCCGCGCTTGCCGCAAGACCGATTCTCGATTTCACAACGTCGGCGCCGTCGCGGGTATCCACGGACGGCTTGATCAGCCACACCTTCATACCCCGCTCTTCATAATTAAATTTGGTGATGAGCGCATTCGCCGTTTTTGACGAACCCATTGCTCCGTATTTAAAATATAATTTTGCCATAGTATTTCACTCCACAATATCCAGCACGAGCGGTTGCATTTTCGGTGGATTTTTCCCCACCTTCGTTGCGGCAAGAATTCGTTTTGCCGCCGCCGTCAAACTCTCTTTCTTCCCCGAATACAGCGTAGCAATCGTTTCGCCTTTCTCCACGTACTCGCCCGTCTTTTTCCGCAAAACGATTCCCGCAGTAGGATCAATCACGTCCTCTTTCGTATTTCTGCCCGCGCCCAAAAGCAAGCTGGCAACGCCGTAGCTCTCCGTGTCCACCTTGACGATATACCCGCTTTCTTCCGCTTTCACGTCCAACGAATACGCCGCCGTTTGAAACCTCTCGGGAGAAAGAATATACCCCTCGTCGCCCCCCTGTGCCTTAACCATTTCAACGAGCTTTGCAAACGCCGAGCCGTTTTCAATCGCCGCTCTTGCCATTGCCTCGCACTCCGAATACTCTCCCTTTTTTGCAAGCTCTAAAATATGCGCGGAAAGGGCGATACAAAGCTCGGTAAGATCCTCAGGTCCCTCGCCTTTCAGCGTTTCGATTGCCTCCTTTACTTCGAGGGAATTGCCGATCGCAAATCCAAGCGGTCTATCCATGTCCGTGATGAGTGCCCTAATGCGCTTCCCTGCACGGCGGCCGATCTCCACCATTTGCGCCGCAAGCTCACGGCTTTTTTCAGGCGTTTTCATAAACGACCCACTTCCCGTTTTTACGTCAAGTACGATACAGTCGTCGTCCGCAGCAAGCTTTTTACCCATAATACTCGAAACGATCAAAGGCAAACTGTCCACCGTCGCCGTCACGTCGCGAAGAGCATATAAAAGCTTATCCGCAGGTGCAAGGTCTGCATTTTGCCCAACGATCGCAATCCCGATTTGATTGACGATTTTCTTAAATTCGTCCACAGGGATCTCCGTTTGAAAGCCGGGAATTGCCTCTAATTTGTCAATCGTACCCCCCGTATGTCCAAGCCCGCGCCCGCTCATCTTTGCCACCTTTACGCCAAGGCTTGCGACGATCGGCGCGACGACAAGGCTGGTTTTATCCCCTACGCCACCCGTTGAATGTTTATCAACGCGCAGTCCGTTAATTTCCGAAAAGTCGAGCGTTTCTCCCGAATCACGCACGGCAAAGGTCAGCGCCGCCGTTTCTTCGAGGGTCATACCGCGAAAGTAGATCGCCATACAAAGCGCCGACATTTGATAGTCGGGGATCTCTCCTTTTACGTACCCTTCGATCACGTGACGGATCTCCGCTTCGCTCAGCTCTTTTCCGTCCCGTTTTTTCTGTATTATCTCGTAGGTTCTCATTCTCTTACTCCAAATTATTTTTGCCAAACGACAGGGGCAGGAGCGCGTCTAACGTCGTTTCCGTTATTTTTTCAGGCGTTCCGAGCAGCACCTTAAAATCCTTTCCCACAAACTCCGTAAGCACCTGTCGACACACCCCGCAGGGCGCGCAAAGCGGAGAGAGCAGCTCTCCTTTACCGCCGACGATAGCGATCGCCTCAAACTCTCGTTCCCCTTCGCTCACCGCCTTAAAAACGGCGGTTCGCTCGGCACAGTTGGTAGGCGTGTACGCGGCGTTTTCCACGTTACAGCCCGTATAGACCTTGCCACTTTTTCCAAGCAACGCCGCCCCTACCTTAAAGCCCGAATAAGGCGCGTACGCCTTTTCTCTTGCGGCAACCGCCGCCTCCATTAACGCCCGCGCCGTCACTTCACAATCTCCTTTAAAAAGCTTTCCCCCGCAACGTCGCTTGCGGAAAGTCCAAACCATTCCAAAACGGTTGCGCCGATATCGGCAAAACTCTTTCTCGTACCGAGGTTTTTGCCCTTTTTCAGCTTTGCGCCGTAGGCGAGCATGGGCGTATATTCGCGGGAATGATCGGTGGACGCGGTCGAGGGATCGCAACCGTGATCGGCGGTGACGATTAAAAGATCCTCCTCTTTCAAAAGGGAAACTATCTCGGGCAGTCGCCGATCAAACGCCGAAAGAGCGCGGGCGTAGCCGCCCACGTCGTTGCGGTGCCCGTACACCATATCAAAATCAACGAGGTTGATAAAGCACAGCCCGTTAAATTCCCGTTTTGCAATCTCCACCGTCTTATTCACGCCGTCCTCGTTTCCCGAGGTGGGATAGCTTTCAGTAAAGCCCTGCCCCGCGAAAATATCGTAAATCTTCCCTACGGAAATGCTGTCAAAGCCCGCCTCTTTTAAAAGAACAGGCACCGTCTTTGCGGGCGGTTCAAGGGAATAATCGTGCCGACGGGTCGTACGCTTAAAGGGATATTCCCCCTCGAACGGACGGGCAATGATCCGTCCCACGCCGTGCTCTCCTTGCATGATCTCCCGCGCAATTTTGCAGTAGCGGTAAAGCTCCTCTACGGGCACACAGCTCTCATGCGCCGCAATTTGAAACACGCTGTCTGCCGAGGTGTAGACAATCAGCTTTCCCGTTTTTATATGCTCTTTCCCGTAATCGCGAATGACGTCCGTACCCGAATAGGGCTTATTGCAAAGCACCCCTCTGCCCGTCCGTCTTTCAAATTCCTCAATCACTTCCTTGGGGAAACCGTTCGGGTAAGTGGGGAGGGGTTTGGGGGAATGGATCCCCGCGATCTCCCAATGGCCGATCGTCGTGTCCTTTCCCTTGGACGTTTCCGTCATTCGGGCATAGCAGGTATTGATCGACGCGCTTTTTTCACCAAACCCGTCCACGGCAAACAGCCCGAATTTTTCTAAATTCGGACAATGAAAATCGGGGTGTGAACGAATAGCGGCAAGGGTGTTGCTCCCCTCGTCGCCCCACTCCGCCGCGTCGGGCATTGCGCCCACGCCGACGCTGTCAAGAACGATTAGAAATACTCTTTTTTTCATATCACTCTTCCGCAATCGCCAAAGCGATCTCCATCATTTTCGTAAAGGAATTTTGTCTTTCCTCCGCTGTGGTATTTTCCTCGGGATAGATAAACGAATCGCTCACCGTGCAAATGCAGAGCGCCTTTTTTCCCGCCCGTGCGGCGTTACAATAAAGGGCAGCCGATTCCATTTCCACGCCAAGCACCCCCATTTTCGCCCATTGCATTCCCGAATTCGCGTCGTCGTAAAACATATCCGAAGAAAGAATATTCCCCACGCGATAATTGACGCCCGCCTTTTCACATTCCTCTGCGGCGCGCCGCACCGTTTCATAGTCGGCGATCGGGCAGAACGTCCCGGGCAGGTTGTACTGCGCGGCGTAATTGCCGTTGGTGCACGCACCCATAGCAATCACGATATCGCGAGCGTGCAGCTCGGGCGAAAACGAGCCGCAAGACCCTACGCGAATAATCGTTTCCACACCGTAAAAATTAAACAGCTCGTAGGAATAGATCCCGATCGCAGGCTGCCCCATGCCCGAGGCCATTACCGAAACCCGCTTCCCTTTATAATAGCCCGTATAGCCCTGTACGCCGCGCACGTTGTTGACGAGCACCGCGTTTTCCAAATAAGTTTCCGCAATAAATTTCGCCCGTAAAGGGTCGCCCGGCATAAGCACAGTCTTTGCAAAATCTCCAACCTTTGCCGAAATATGAGGGGTAGGTACTGACATAATTCTTTTTCTCCTTATCTTGTTGTTTTTAGTGAGTTGAAATTTTTAATATCCCTTTCCTTCCACGCCTTGCACCGCTTTAACGACGCGGCTAGTGCCAAGCCTCGACGCCCCCGCGTCCAAAAACGCCTGTGCGTCTTCAAGCCCCGAAATACCGCCCGCCGCTTTGACGAGCACCTCTTCGCTGACGTTTGCCTTCATCAATTGCACGTCCGCAAGGGTCGCGCCCGCTTTGGAAAAGCCCGTCGAGGTCTTAATATAATCCGCGCCCGCCTCGCTCACTATTTTACACGCGCGTACCTTTTCTTCCTCCGTCAGCAAGCAGGTTTCAATGATAACCTTTAAGATTTTTTCGCCGCAAGCAGCCTTAACCTCTTTAATTTCGTCGCATACCTGCCTATCCCGTCCGTCCTTTAACGCGCCGACGTTGATCACCATGTCAATCTCATCCGCTCCGTTTTCGATCGCATCCCTTGCCTCGAACGCTTTCACTTTCGCGGTGTTATAGCCGTTAGGAAAACCGATCACGGTACAGATCGTCAATTTCTCCCCCACGTATTCCTTAGCTTGTTTGACATACGAGGGGGGAATACACACGGACGCCGTTTTGTACTTCATGCCCTCGTCGCAAATTTTCGCAATTTCTCCCCAAGTCGACGTGACCCCCAAAAGAGTGTGATCGCATTTGGATAAGATCTTTTGAATATCCATCTTTTTCCTCCGTTTTCTTTTTATTATACCCTTTTTTCCGTTTTCTGTCAAGAGAAATGCGATTTTTTATTCCCGCACTCCTCTTTTTTTATTTTATAAAAAATTATACGTAAATTTTACGAAAAAAGCTTGCATTTTGTCGAAATCCGTGCTATCATAGTAATGTGCCCGTCTAAAAACGGGCTTACTTTTCGAGTAAGAATTTTATTACGGGGGAAACTATAATAAGAGAAACGCCCGCGGGCGTTTTGCTGTTCGTTTTGAACAGCCGCTTATATTTCTTTATGTTCGCGTGCTCACGCGCGCTCGGGGGAAAAGGGATTTATGACAATCAGTATTCAAAAGGCAAATTTTTGGAAAAGGATTTCAGCGTATCTTTTTGATACCATTTTGGTGGTAATGCTCTCCATCGGGCTTGCCGCGCTGCTTTCCGTGACGCTTGGCTACGATAAAAGCTCGGCAAAGCTGGAAGAATACTACGTACAATACGAACAAACCTACGGGGTCGATTTAGATATCTCAAACGAGGACTACGACGCTCTCAGCGAGGACGAAAAAGCAAATTTTCAAGCGGCGAGGGACGCTTTCGGGAAAGATCCCGAGGTAGTCGCCGTGTACGGCAAGATTATTTCCTTAACGCTCGTTATCGTTACTTTAAGCGTTTTCGTAGCCGTTTTGGCGATATACTTTATCGTCCCTTTATTTTTTAAAAACGGACAAACCCTCGGCAAGAAAGTGTTCGGGCTTGCCGTCGTTCGTTCAAATGCGGTAAAGGCATCGACCCCCGTGCTGTTCGTCCGCTCCATGCTCGGCCTGTACACCATTGAAACCATGTTCCCTCTTCTCATTCTCGTACTTATCTATTTCGGGATTATGGGGATCGTGGGGACGGTCACCATTCTTTTACTGCTTGCCTTGCAGGTTGGCGTTTTGATCAAGACGAAGTATCATTCTTCCATTCACGACTTACTCTCGGATACGATTGTCGTGGACGCGGCAAGCCAACGCATTTTTCCCTCGCAAGAGGCATTGAACGAATTTATCCGCGAGGAGGGGGCGCGCGAGGCGCAAGCCGCGGAATATTAAAGAGAAACCGAATTTCAAGTTTTAAATAAATACCACGATTTTTACGGAGGTCCTATGAAAGTAGAATTAAAAAATCTTACGAAGATCTTCCCCAGCCGTAACAAGAAGGCGGGCGGCGAAGTCGTTGCGGTAAACGATTTCACCTACGTCATTCCCGACGGAAAGCTGGTGGGCTTGCTCGGCCCGTCCGGTTGTGGGAAAAGCACCACGCTGTACATGATCAGCGGTTTACAACAGCCGACGGGCGGCAGTATCTTCTTCGGCGACGAAGACGTCACCCACCTCTCGGCGGAAAACCGTGGGATCGGGCTTGTATTCCAAAACTACGCCCTCTATCCCCACCTGACCGTACAGCAGAACATTCTTTTCCCTTTGCAAAATCTTCGCGGAAAAGACAGAATGACCAAGCAGGCAATGCTCGACCGTGCTTTGGAAGTCGCCAAGCTCGTACAAATCGACAACCTGATGGACAGAAAGCCCAACGAGCTTTCGGGCGGTCAGCAGCAGCGCGTCGCTATTGCGCGTGCGCTTGTAAAAATGCCCCGCGTTCTGCTTTTGGACGAGCCTTTGTCCAACCTTGACGCCCGTCTTCGCTTGCAGACCCGTGAGGAAATCAGAAGAATTCAGAAAGAAACGGGGATCACGACCGTTTTCGTTACGCACGACCAAGAGGAGGCTATGAGTATTTCCGACGAAATCGTCGTCATGAAGCTTGGCGTCGTGCAGCAGGTCGGCAAGCCGCAGGAAATTTACGACAACCCCGTCAACCTGTTCGTGGCGAAATTCCTCGGCACCCCGCCCATCAACGTATTTAACGGCAAGGTAGAGGGCGGCAAGCTCTATATCGGCGCAGAATGTGTACTTACCGTAAAGGGCGTAGAAGATCAAGAAGTGACGGTGGCGATTCGCCCCGAGGGCTTCAACCTCGAAGAAAACGGGCCGTTCACCTGTCAGCTTTCCAACGTCGAAGTTATGGGCAGGGACGTGAGCGTCGTTTCCAAGAACGACGCGGCTGATAGCCCCGTTATCCGTTCGATCGTAGACGCCGACAATAAGATCGACGTGAGCAAAGCGGAGGTCAAATTCTCCCTCAAACCGCACAAAGTATTCCTCTTTAACAAAGAAACGGAAGAACGGATCTATTTCGAGGTGTAAGCCATGGCGGAAAATAAAGAAACGAAACCGAAAAAGGAATTTAGCCTCCGTGAAAAGCTTGACGAATTTTCCGCATGGTTTAAAAAATTCCTCCTCAAAATCAAATTCGACGTATGGAAAGGGTGGCTGTATCTTTTGCCCTGTATCGGTCTTTTGCTCGTCTTTACGGTATGGCCGATCATCAACACCGTACGCATCTCCTTTTTGGAGGGATACGACAGCTTAGGTGCGATCGGCGGCGCGACGTTTAACGTCGGCGTAGGGAATTTCACCCGCGTCATCAACGCCCCCCGTTTCCTTACCTGTTTGAAAAACACCCTGATCCTTTGCGTACTGACCGTGCCTATTTCCACGATCCTTGCGCTGATCATTGCAGTATGTTTGAACGCAATCAAGCCCTTGCGTAGATTTTTGCAGACGGTATTCTTCCTGCCCTACGTCACCAACTCGATCGCGATCGGTATGGTCTTTGCTGCCATGTTCAAAATGGTCGGTAGCCATTTCGGCACAGGCAACGAGTACATTCAAACGGCAGGGATCATGAACACCATTTTAGGCGTGTTCGGCGTCAAGCCCGTCAACTGGATCAACGAAGGCTCCACGTACGCGGCAAACATTACCGTTATGGTCGTGTATATCGTTTGGAACGCTCTGCCCTTTAAAATCCTTATTCTGCTCGGCGGCTTGCAGAGCGTGAATAAGCAGTATTACGAGGCGGCGAAGATCGACAGCACCCCCCGTTGGAGAGTTTTCCTTCGGATCACGGTGCCCCTGCTCTCGCCCATGCTCGTATACGTCGTAATCACGGGCTTTATCGGCGGGTTTAAGGAATATTCGAGTATCGTCGGTATTTTCGGCGAGGGAATGGGCGCGCCGGGCGCCAAGGGCAGCTTGAACACCATGGTCGGATACATTTACGACGCCATTTCCAACACCCAGTACGGCATTGCCAGCGCGGCGGCGTTGATCCTGTTTGCGATTATTTTCGTCGTCACCATGATCAATCTGTACGTCAGCAAGAAAAAGACGCATTATTAAGGAGGGGCAGCTATGGAAGAAAAGAAAAACGTACTTCCCGAAGAAACCTCTTCGGAAAAAGCAACCCAAGCCCCTGAAACACTTGTAAAGGGCGTTATGCACGAACAGAATATGCAGCAGGTATCCACCAAGCAAAGGATCGTAAAAATTGCCGTTCAAACGGGATTATACGTATTCCTCGGCTTTATGGCGATCGTGGTGCTCTTCCCCTTCTACTGGATGCTCATTTCCTCTGTGAAGAGCATGACGGAATACGAAGCCAACCCGCCGACCCTTTGGCCGAAGGTGTTCGTTTTCCACAACTACGTGGAGGCGTTCAACGCAGCAAACCTCGGTACCCTGTTCGGGAATACCATTTACGTTGGCCTCATCTCGACGGGGCTTTCGCTGATCATCACCGTGCTTTCGGCGTTCGCGTTTGCGCGACTCGAATTCAAAGGCAAAAACGTCCTGTTCGGATTTTTGCTTGCAACCATGATGATCCCGGGCGAGCTGTTCACTATCACCAACTATCAAACGGTCGTTGATTTCGGCTGGCTCAACACGTACACGGTACTGATCGTGCCCTTCCTCGTCAGCGTGTTCTACATCTATCTTTTAAAACAGAACTTTATGCAGATCCCTAACGAGCTGTATTTAGCGGCAAAGGTAGACGGCACCACCGACTTTAAATATCTTTGGAAGGTCATGATCCCGCTTGCGCTCCCCACCCTCATTTCCATTACCATTTTGAAAATGATGGGCGCGTGGAACACCTACATTTGGCCCAAGCTCGTTGCCAACGACGAGGCGCACCGCTTGATCACGAACGGTCTGCGCGCCCTCTCGTTCACCGACGAAGCGACGCAAAAAACCAACATTCCCGTACAAATGGCGGCGGTCACTATGGTTTCCACCCCCCTCTTCCTCGTATTCGTATTCCTTCGTAAATATATTATGAAAGGCGTTTCGAGAAGCGGTATCAAGGGCTAATCAAAAAAGAAAAAAGCAAGAAAAATAATCATATAAGGAAGTAACTTTCATGAAAACATCTAAGAAACTTTTATGCGGACTTCTGGCAGGCGTTTTGACGGTAGGTAGCGTCAGCGGCCTTGCCGCTTGTGGCGACCGTCAGGTGAACGCGGGTGCTATCGAAGCCTATAACGGCAGCGAGATCACCGTCACCTTCTACCACACCATGGGTGCAAATTTGCAGAACGTACTCAATAAGTACATTCCCAAATTCAACGAAATGTACCCCAACATCACGATTGAACACAGCACTATGGGCGACTATCCCGCTTTGCGTGACCAGATCGCAACCGAGCTTACGGGCGGCAACTCCCCCTCGATCGCGTATTGCTATCCCGACCACGTAGCCCTTTACAACAAGGCAAGAGCGGTGCTCACCCTCGACGATTATATTGCTAGCGAAGAGCTGGTAACGAAAGCGGACGGCACGACGGAAAAGATGGGCTTCTCGCAAGCGCAGATCGACGACTTTATCGACGCGTACTACGAAGAAGGAAAGGCGTACGGCGATAACAAGATGTATACGCTCCCCTACACCAAATCCACGGAGGTTCTCTATTACAATAAGACCTATTTCGCGGAAAACAACCTGACCGTACCCACGACGTGGGAAGAAATGGAAAACGTTTGTAAGCAGATCAAGGATATCGAATCGGCGAAAGAGAATAACAACGTTATTCCCCTTGGTTACGACTCCGAATCCAACTGGTTTATCACCATGACCGAACAGCTCGGCACCCCCTACACGTCGGCAACGGGCGATCATTTCCTGTTCAACACGGCGGAAAACCGTGCGTTCGTGGAAAAATTCAGAGGCTGGTATGAAAAGGGCTACGTCACGACGGAAGAAATTTCGGGCGGTTACACCTCCGACCTGTTCACGGCGACGGGCGCAAGCGATTTGAAATGCTATATGTGTATCGGTTCGTCGGCGGGCGCGTCCTATCAATGCCCCGACCTTGCGGACAAATACGACGCGGACGGCAATCCCGTACTCGACGACAACGACCAACCCGTACAAGACTATCCGTTCGAGGTAGGCGTGGCGCAGATCCCGCAGGTGAACGCGAGCAACCCGAAGGTAATTCAGCAAGGTCCCTCGCTCTGTCTGTTCAAGAAATCCAACTCACAGGAAATGGCGGCGGCTTGGCTGTTCGCGAAATTCCTCACGACGACGGTGGAATTGCAGGCGGAGGTTTCCATGACCAACGGCTACACGCCCGTTATTGAATCGGTGCAGGATAACAGCGTTTACGCAAGCTTCCTTGCACAAGCGGACGGCAACCAGTACCTGCAAGCTTCGTGCGTAAAACAGACCCTCGCACAGATGAGCGCGTATTACGTTTCCCCCGCTTTCAACGGTTCGAGTGCGGCGCGTGACGAGGTAGGCGTACTGTTGCAAAACTGTTTCTTGAAAGCGCCCGCAGCAGGACAGAGCGTTGCCGCGTTTATCGAAGCGCAGTTTAAGACCTCCATCAACACCCTTGAATACGATTACGGCTTCTAAGCTTTTCACTAAGGAAACATTATGAAAAAGAAATTTTTATCATTCCTTCTCGTCGTTTTCGCCGCGTTCGGCCTGTTTGCAGGCTGCGGCGATAACGTCAATTCCTCGGGCGGTTCGAGCGGGAGCACTCCCCCGATCAAAGAGGTAGACTACGCGGGAGAAGTAACGCTGAACACGGCGGACGTAACGCTTACGCAAGAGGTGACCGTCAAGGCATATATCGACGGCGACACCACCCACTTCAACGTCCCTACGAGTATTGACCCGAACGGACTTCTCAAAGCCCGTTATATGGCGGTGAACACCCCCGAATCGACGGGCACCGTAGAGCCTTGGGGTAAGGCGGCGGCCTCTTTCACCAAATCCAAGCTTCAAAGCGCGAGCAAGATCGTCATTGAAACGGACGCGGACAAATGGGAGCCTGATTCTACGGGCGACAGATACCTCGTTTGGGTTTGGTATCTTCCGCAAGGCGAAACGCAGTACCGTAACTTAAACGTCGAGCTTTTGCAAAACGGGCTTGCGGTCGGTTCCAAGATCACGAACACCCGCTACGCAAAAGCCTGTACGAACGCGCTTGCGCAAGCGAAAGCCCTTTCCCTTAAAGTATTCTCTACGGGCAAGGATCCCGATTTCTACTACGGCAACGCGTACGAGATCACGCTTAAAGAGCTTCGCTTGAATATTGAGGAGTACAATAATAAGCGCGTAGCGTTCGAGGCGACGGTGACCATTCATAACGTTTGGGAGGTCTACCTCGAAGACTACGACGAGGAAACGGGGCTTTACTACGGCATTTCGCTCTTCTACGGCTACGACCATAAGTTTGACTCCATTCTTGCGGCAGGCAACCGCGTCCGTATCGTTGCCAACGTGACCTACTACGAAACGGGCGGCTATCATCAGCTTTCCAGCCTTTCGTACGACATCATGAACCCCACCGACCCCGAGAACACGCAGCAGCTTTCGACGGGCAACCGTGCGGGCTACGTAGCGACGGATATCGACACGTTTTACAGCAGCAGAACGCTCACTCTCGACGTTTACGACGAGGATACGGAGGAAACGACGACCGTTGAAAAGACGTTCTCTTACGCGCAGCTCGTTTACGGCACGACGATCAGTATGCAATCGCTTGAAGTAATCAGCGCGTACACGACGAATAACGGCGGCGCAAACGACGGTGCCATGTCGCTTACCTGTAAGATAAACGGAAAGACGATCACCGTCCGTACGGAGGTCTTGAAAAACGCGAGCGGCGAGCTGCTCACGCAAGATATGTTCGTAGGCAAAACGATCGACGTCAAAGGGATCGTCGATTATTATAACGGCGACTATCAAATTCGCGTCTTTTATCCCAACGCGATCACGATCGTCGAATAAGTAATACTTTCTTTCATTTAGGCTCTAAAAAAATATTATTATATAAAGGAGAAATTTCCATGAAGAAGAAACTCATCACCGGCATTCTTGCCACCCTTGCATGTGCGGCTTGCTTCGCGGCGTGCGGTCAGACGAACGACAGCGGCTCTTCTTCCGCGAGCGGTCTTACGGACGCGAAAGCATATCTCAACGATATGTACAAATCCAAAGACGTTGAAACTCGCGAAGATTACACCGTTGTCAACTCGCTCGCATTCGACGGCGCGACGTACACGATCGAATGGTCCGTTGACGTCACCGAAGGCGTTACCGTCGTTCCCGGCGACAAGACCGTTACGATCGACGTAGACGAAGAAGCGACTGCTGACATTGCGTACGTTCTCACCGCGACGATCAAAGACGCAGCGGGCAACACCGAGACCCTTACGTTCAACCGTACCGTGCTCAAAGCGCCCTCCGTCGTACCCAGCGCGATCACTGCAGCTCCCGTAGAAGGCACCGCATATAAACTCTATATGCGTCAGGTCACGAAGAAAACCGACCTCTATTTCACGGGCAAAATGAGCGGGTTCTATCTCGCTACCACCAACGCGAGCAACGGCGAAACCTATGAAAACGGGATTGACGTTTACGCGGAAGCGGTTGACGGCAAGGCAGGTTCGTTCTATCTGACGTTCACGACGTTCACGGACAACGACGAACCCGTCAAGCAGTATATCGGCGTTAAGAACACCTATAATAACGGTTCTTGGCACGACAACGCGATCCTTTCCGAAACGACTACCGTTGCCAGCGACGAAACCGCTACCTACGAATTCACGTATAGCGAAACCTACGGCACCATGGTTGCTACTCTCGCGGGCGTAAAAGCCGGCGCGGAAGAAAACACGACCGAAATCAAAACGGTTACCTATTTCCTTGGTACGAACGGCACCTACTACACCTTCGGCGCAATGGACGTTGCGGACATCACGGACAAAGACGCTTGCGTTGGGAAACTCGTTACCATGGTAGACAAATCCGCGATCACGGACGAAGTGAAAGTAGAATTTGAAAAGGCAGCTCTTGAAGTCGTTACCGCTTACAACGCAGCGGGCGAAGCAACTCTGCCCACGGCAGGTACGACGTACACCGACGTTGCGATCGCTTGGAGCGTAGAAACGAACGCGGCGGTTACGCTTGCGGAAAACGTACTTACGATAAGCGAAGTGACGGCTGAAACGACGGTTGTTTTGACGGCTACCCTTACCCTCGGCGAAGAAGAAGTTACCCAAACCTTCACCCTTACCCTTACCCCTCCCGTTGCGGATCCTACGGTAATCGTAGACGCAGCGTACGCGCTTGAAAAGGGCGAATCCTTGGAAGGCACGCAAACCTTGACGGGTATCATCACGAAAGTGAACAGCGAATACAGCGAAAAATACGGCAATATTACCGTTACCATTGCCGTTGCAGGCAGAGCGGATAAACCCATTGAATGTTATCGTTTGACAGGCACGGGTGCGGACACGATCGCAGCAGGCGATACAATCACCGTTTCGGGTATCATCAAGAACTATAACGGTACGATCGAATTCGATCAGGGCTGTACGATTGACGCAGTTCAGACGGCTGCTTCGATTGTAGACGCGGCGTACGCACTTGAAAAAGGTACTTCTATGGAAGGTACGCAAATGCTTACGGGTGTGATCACCAACGTAAAAACTGCATACAACGCAGAATATCAAAACGTCACCGTTATCATTCAGGTTGGCGACAAGGAAGATAAGCTGATCACGTGCTTCCGTATGAAAGGTACGGGTGCGGACGTTATCAAAGCCGGCGACACGGTCACCGTTTCGGGTATCATCAAGAACTACAACGGTACGATCGAATTCGACGCAGGTTGTATCCTTGAATCCTACGAAGTAGCTCCCGAAGCTGCTCCCGACATCACCAACGCGACGACGCTTGCGACGTTTGAATTCGGCGCAAACGACACCGACGGTGAAACCGCGCACGCAGACGGCAACGACCTTGGCGAAACCGCTTCCTATACCGAAGGCAGCTACACTCTTGCCCTCAGCGCTATGAGCAAGGTTTACGGCCCTGCGTTCGACGCTACGGGTAAATCCTGCATCAAGCTTGGTACCAGCTCCAAAGTGGGTACGTTCACGTTCACCGTTGGCGCAGACGTTGACGTAGTCGTTCTTAAAGTTGCGGGCTACAAAGCCAACAAAGGTGCTTTGGATATCGGCGGCGCTACCTATAACGTAGACACCGTTTCCAACGACGGCGCTTACACCGAAATCGTAATCGACACCAGAACGACCAAGACCGTTACCGTTAGCACTTCTTCCAACGCTTACCGTGCAATGGTCAACTCGATCGCTTATCTTGCGCTTGCAAAATAATCGACGAACAAATTTTTAGAGCAATTCTGAAAACAGCCGCTCCCTTTCGGGGGCGGCTCGTTTTTTACAACAAATTTTACAACAAAAAAAGGGCTTTCGCCCTTTTTTTATCGTAGGTAAGCAAACACAGCCGCCTCATAACGGGTCGGATGGTAATCGGTTTTGCTAGATAGCGTACCGCCGCCCGTCACGTTGCCGAATTTCTTTCCCCAGCCTCCGTAATAATTCAAGTATTCTTGAAAATCGTTGTAATGATTATAGGTATAGAACAAGTGAAACTCCCCTTGCTCGTACACGCCGTTTCCGTTTAAGTCCTCTTTCGCATACACGATCCGCGCCGCACCCCGCTCGATACGGGTGCCGTTGTTATAAATCGTCGCTTGATAATTCGGGTCGCAATCGGTGCCCGTCGTGCCAACGTCCATTTCCCAGTACTGCAACTCCCCGCCGCAACCGGAAATGTTCGGCAAAATCGGCTCGTAGGGGTATTTGGAGGTATCGCCCGAGAAGTGGGAATGGTTGGCGCGCAAATATTCCCCCCAAAGGCTGCTCGACGGCTTAGGTTTCTTTTTGGAAACGTGGTTAGCGGGAAAAGTACCGAATGCATACACGTACGCCGCCACCTCCTCTAAGGTGATATACCCGCCGTCTTTAAAGACCGTGAACGCCTCTCTCCCCTCGGCGTCAAGCACCGTATACGCATTGCCGTCCTCCGAATAGAGCATCTCGGCGTTACGAACGTATTTTTCGCCGTATTTCGGCTGATTTTTAATCGCTACGGGAGTTTGGTCGGGAACGGTAAGATCACCCGATAAAAAGCCGTGTTTGGAGCGATATTTGGCGTCCGCGTTGCTTGCCGCCACCGTATAGCTTGCATAAAACGCCGCTTTCCTGATACTTACGTACGGATCGGCGGCAGGGCCGACTAAATTCGGCAGCTCGTACGACGGCTTCGTATAGGAAAGAACGGTAGGCTGCGCGGGCGTAGAAATTGAAGAGCCGCCGCTCTCCGTAGCAGGCGCGTCGTTTCCGCAAGAGCAAAAAAGCAAGGCGACAAGCACCCCGAACGCAATCGCCGTAAAAGGTTTTTTCGTCTTCATGCCTTCTCCTTATACTTTTCCACGACCGCCATATTCGTACGCGTAGCAAGCAGCGGCGTCACCGAAACGTAGCCCGCGTGCACGGCGACGGTGTCCCTAAACGGGTCGTTTGGTTGCTCGTCGGGAATAATATCCCCCTCTTGGCGATACCTGTCCTCCCCCTCGATTTTGACGAAATCGTCGGAAAAATAAGCGGAGCCTTGATAGGTCATACGCACCCCCTTCGGCTCGTCGGGGATATTGATATTCCAAATGGGATTTTCGTCAAAGAGCTTGTTTTGAATCAGGTAATCGTACGCCAAATCGAAATGCCGCGAAGCCGCCTCCTGTCCCTCGAAAAAGGCGGAAAAGGCAATCGCCCTTACTCCTAAACGCGCCGCCTCGAAAATCGCGGCGACCGTGCCCGAATACACGACGTCCGCCCCTACGTTTACGCCGCGGTTAATCCCCGACAGCACGAGGTCGAATTTCCGTTTTAAACCGATTATGCCAAAGCGTACGCAATCAGCGGGGGTCGAGTCCACCGCGTACGCTTCTATCCCGTCCTCGAACGGCACTTTCTTGATCTCGATCGGCTCCCGAATTTCAATCGCGTGACTCTTTGCACTCTGCTCCACCTTAGGGGCAACGACGGTCACTTCGCCGAGCTTTTTCGCCCACCGCGCCAGCAATCGTATACCGAGCGTATCCACGCCGTCGTCGTTGGTAATTAAAATTTTCATTACAGCCACCCCTCGTGCGCCATTTTATATTCTTTCAGTTTTTCGTCCGCTTCCTTGACTAGCGCTTTCATTTCCGCTTTGGAATAGACGGTTGCTCCCGCCGCACAGGCGTGCCCGCCGCCGCGGTAACGCTCTGCAATATCGCTGATAGGCAAAAATCTCGAACGAAGTCGAACGCGAATGGCGCCGTCGTCGCTCTCGATAAACGCAATCCAGACAAGCGAATTTTTCACCGAATCCATATACGAAACAGCCGCGCTTGCGTCCTCGCTCGAAAGCCCGAACTTTTTCTTCATTTTATTCGTGATGAACATAGACACGACGCCGTTTTTAGAAATTTGCATTTTCTTGTACACGTACCCCTCGAATTTAAAGGTGTGATACTCTTTCATATACAGATTCGCGTATAACCATTCGGTGTCGATCCCCTGCGATAAAATAAGCCCCGCAAGCCGCATGGTTTCGGGAGAAACCTCACGGAAACGAAACCGCCCCGAATCCGTTACCATGCCCGTGTAAATCAAGGTGGCTGCCGCCTCGTCCATTTTCAACTCCGTTTTCAGCTCGTCGTAAAAGGCAGCGATCATTTCACAGCAAGAAGAACGGTGTTCCTCCACCCATTCCAGCCCCGCGTACGATTGCACGGGGATATGGTGGTCGATCTTGATCAGCTCCTTGCAGAGGGAGTAATTTTTACAGGAAATTCTGTCCTGCGTCGCCGTATCCACGACGATCCCGAGCGCGTCCGCGTATTCCTCCGGTGCAAGCAGCTCGTCCTCTCCCCCGAGGAAAGCAAGATACTCGGCAAAATCGGCGTTTTGCAGATAAATTTTCTTCTCGGGAAAGGTGTTTTTCAAGAGGGTCGCAAGCCCTTTACTCGAACCTACCGCGTCGCCGTCGGGACGGAAATGACGGAAAATCAAAATTTTATCGTACTCTTTTATTTTTTCAAAAATGAGCTTTACCTGTTCGTTCATATTTCCTCTCCTTTTACAAGCTTATCCAAATCAGCCAGCATCGCCATTGCCTCGGCTTTGTCCGCCAATGCCGCGCCGCTTGCTTTCGCGTGTCCGCCGCCGCCGTATTTCACCGCTATCGGGTTGACGTTATACTTACTTGAACGGATCTCGGCAAGCACCTTATCGCCGTCCTCGGTGAAATTCACCCAAACGTCCACCCCGCGAAGATCAGCCATGGTACTTACCATGCCGCGGGAAATCGTGAACGTGTCCACGCCGTAGGAGGGCAATTCCTCCTTAGTCGTGTAAATATACCCCACGCCTACGTCCGTAAACTTGATTTTTAAGGTGAATTGCGCGCGAAGCCGCACGTAGGCGAAATCGTCCGCATACAGCCCTGCGTACACCTCGTTTAAGTCAAACCCCGTTTTCATTAGCTCGGAGGCGATACGGAAGGTGTTTGCGTTGGTCGAATCGTAACGAAACCGCCCCGAATCCGTTACCATGCCCGTATACAACGCTTTGGCAGCCTCTTTGGAAAACGTAAGGCCGTTTCTTAACGCAAACTCCGCAATCAACCCCGCACAGCTCTCGTACGAGGTATCCACCACCTCTTCCCCTGCAAGCTTACCCGTAAAGATGTGATGATCGAAACGGGCGGTTGCCGCCGCCTTTTGATAACGGTCGTCGCTGATCAAGTGCGCCGCGCCGCAATCGAGTACGATCGCAAGCGCGCCCGCGTAAATTTCGTCCGTGATCTCGTCCATGGTACTGCCGTCCATAAACGAAAAACGCCCCGCGGCGTCGCCCACCGCGTACACTTTTTTCTCAGGAAAATTGTGCTCGATCAAGCGTTTCAGCCCTATCTGGCTGCCCAGCGCGTCACCGTCGGGGTTTTTATGACGATGCAAAATTACCGTGTCGTGGCTTCGTATCTGCCTTAAAATAGCCTCAAAACTCATAGTTTCCCTCGCTTTTGTATTCAATATGATATTATACCATATTTACGCCGAAAAAGCAATGAAAAACGCCCGCGTATTTTTTACGCGAGCGTTCAATTTCTCAATCTAAAACCTTTTTTAAGAATTGCCCTGTGTAGCTGTTTTCCACCTTTGCCACCTCTTCGGGCGTGCCCGTACAAAGCACCGTGCCGCCGCCCACGCCCCCCTCGGGGCCGAGGTCGATAATATGATCTGCCGTTTTCACAACGTCCAAATTATGCTCGATAACCAGCACGGTATTACCACCGTCGCGCAGCCTCGTTAAAATTTTGATAAGCTTATCCACGTCGTAGGTATGCAAGCCCGTCGTCGGCTCGTCCAAAATATACATGGTCTTGCCCGTCGAACGCTTAGAAAGCTCGGTGGCAAGCTTGACGCGTTGCGCCTCCCCGCCTGAAAGGGTCGTGGAGCTTTGCCCAAGCTTGATATATCCAAGCCCCACCTCTTGTAAGGTCTTGATTTTATTATAAATGGCTGCGTGATTTTCAAAGAACTCACACGCCTCGTCCACCGTCATTTCAAGGACGTCGGAAATGCTCTTGCCCTTGTACTTGACCTCCACCGTTTCACGGTTGTAGCGTTTCCCGCCGCACACCTCGCAGGGTACGAAAATGTCAGGCAAAAAGTGCATTTCGATTTTGATGATCCCGTCGCCAAAGCAATGCTCGCACCTGCCGCCCGCAACGTTAAACGAAAACCGCCCCGCCTTATAACCGCGCTCCTGCGCGTCGGGAGTCATAGCAAACAGGTCGCGAATAGCGCCGAATACCCCCGTATACGTGGCGGGATTGCTCCGCGGCGTCCGTCCGATCGGGGTTTGGTCGATCGCGATCACCTTATCAAAGTACTCGATCCCCTCCATTTTATCAAAACTGCCGAGGATCTGTCTTGCGCCGTTCAAGTCGTTGGCAAGCTTGGGATATACGATTTCGTTGACGAGGCTGGATTTGCCGCTTCCCGACACCCCCGTCACCGCCGTCATCAACCCAACGGGAATTTCCACGTCGATATTTTTTAAATTGTTTTGCTTGCAACCAAAAATTTTCAACGTCCTACCGTCCGATTTTTTCCGAACGGCGGGCACTTCGATCTTTCTACGCCCCGCAAGATAGTCGCCCGTGATCGAACGCGGCTCGTTCATCACCTCTTCTTGCGTACCCTGCGCCACAATCTCTCCCCCGTGGATTCCTGCTTTGGGACCGATATCCACGATATGGTCGGCGGCTTTGATGGTATCCTCGTCGTGCTCGACGACGATCAGCGTATTGCCAAGATCGCGTAAACCTTTCAAGGAGGCGAGCAGCTTTTCGTTATCCCGCTGGTGCAGCCCGATACTCGGTTCGTCTAAAATATAAAGCACCCCCGTAAGCGCGCTGCCGATCTGCGTCGCCAAACGAATACGCTGACTTTCGCCCCCCGACAAGGTAGCCGCCGTCCGCGACAGCGTTAAATAATTCAGCCCGACGTTCCGAAGAAAGCCCAAGCGGCTGTCGATTTCCTTTAAAATAGCGTCCGCAATCATATGCTCGGTAGCGGTCAGCGTGGGTTTCAGACGATCGAAAAAGGCGCAAAGCTCGTCCACCGACAGTTCGCAAACGTCATAAATATTTTTCCCGCCGACGTACACCGCAAGCGCCTCTTTTTTCAAACGCTTTCCGTCGCAAGCGTCGCAATGCGCCGTCCGCATCAGCCGTTCAATGTCGTATTTTACCCCCACCGAAGAGGTTTGGGCGTAGCGCCGCTGCAAGTTATTTACGTACCCCTCCCATTCCTTTTTGAATTTGCCTTGGAAAGTGCGCGTCGAATACTGCATATCAATTTTTTCGCCGCCATTGCCGTACATGAGCAAATGATAAACGTCCTTAGGCAGGTCCTTAACGGGCACGTCCAACGAGAAATTGTAGGCTTTGGCAATCGCCGAAACCTCCATGAGCGCCATGGATTGCGAGCCTAAATTCCAACCCGTCACCTTCATTGCGCCCTCGCGAATGGTCTTGTTTTTATCAGGGCAGATCAAATCGGGATCGACTACCTGTTTAAAACCCAAACCAAAGCAGGTGGGACAAGCGCCGTACGGGGTGTTGAACGAGAACATTCTCGGCTCGATCTCCTCAATGGAAATGCCGCAATCGGGACAGGCGTAATTGACGGAATACAACTCTTCCTTTTCCCCGTCGTCGATCACCACCAGCCCGTCCGCAAGCTTTAACGCCGCTTCCAAGCTGTCCGTCAAACGCTTTTGCATAGATGGCTTAACGATCAGCCTGTCCACCACGACGGAAATCGTATGCTTGACATTTTTTTCCAGCTTGATCTCCTCTTGCAGGTCGTACACGATCCCGTCTATCTTCACCCTGCCGTAGCCGCTTTTACGGAAGCCTTGCAACTCCTTGACGTATTCCCCTTTACGGCCGCGCACCACGGGCGCGTTGACGAGAATTTTGCTTCCCTCGGGCATAGACATAATCTGATCGGCGATTTCGTCCACCGTTTGCCGACGGATTTCCCGCCCGCACTTGGGACAATGCGGAATTCCGATCCGCGCGAACAACAGACGAAGATAGTCGTAAATCTCCGTCACCGTTCCCACCGTCGAACGGGGATTGTGCGAGGTCGTCTTTTGATCAATAGAAATGGCGGGCGAAAGCCCCTCAATGCTCTCGACGTCGGGCTTTTCCATTTGCCCTAAAAATTGACGGGCGTAGGAAGAGAGGCTCTCCACGTACCGCCGTTGCCCCTCGGCAAAAATCGTGTCGAATGCAAGCGTCGATTTCCCGCTCCCCGAAAGCCCCGTCAACACGGTGAGCTTTTCGCGAGGGATCGTCACGTCAATATTTTTTAAGTTGTTTTCTTTTGCGCCTTTAATTACGATTTCTTCCATATTTTTTAACTTCTCTGCGCCTTTCTAAGCTTTGCGCGCAGTTCCGCTATCGTTTCTCTAATCTCGATTGCCCGTTCAAAATCAAGTTGTCCGCTCGCCACTTTCATCAACGCTTTGAGTTTTTCAATTTCGTCGGGAATGTCTTTGAGCGCGACCTCGTCCCCCGCGCTCCGTTTCTTGGTGATGCTCAACGTGGATTTCACCTCTTTCACGATCGTCTTGGGCACGATCCCGTGCGCCTTGTTGTATTCGTCTTGTACCTTTCTTCGACGCTCCGTTTCCCCGATCGCCCGTTTCATGCTGTCCGTAAGGGTATCGGCGTACATGAGCACCCTGCCCTCGCTGTTACGCGCGGCACGGCCGATCGTTTGAATAAGCGCCGTATCGCTACGCAAGAACCCCTCCTTGTCCGCGTCGAGTATGGCGACGAGCTTTACCTCGGGAAGATCCAACCCCTCTCTCAAAAGATTGATCCCGCAAAGCACGTCGAATTCGCCGCTTCTTAGTCCGCTGACGATCTCCACCCGCTCCAAGGTGTCAATATCGCTGTGCATATATTTTACCTTGACGGAGTGTTCCTTTAAATAGTCGGTAAGCTCCTCCGACATTTTCTTCGTAAGGGTGGTGATCAAGACCCTGCCCCCGCCGTTTACCGTTTTTCGTATCTCGGAAAGCAGGTCGTCGATCTGCCCACGCGTTGGCCGTATCTCGATTTGAGGGTCTAACAATCCCGTCGGACGAATGAGCTGTTCCACACGCTGCCCCGCCTCGGAAAGCTCGTAAGGGGCGGGGGTTGCGGATACGCAAATAAGCTGCGGGACACGGGCGTCGAATTCGTCAAAGGTGAGCGGACGGTTATCGTACGCCGACTGCATACGGAAACCGTATTCAACGAGGTTTTTCTTTCTCGAAAGATCGCCGTTGTACATGGCGCGTATCTGCGGAATGGTCATGTGGCTCTCGTCGATAAAGACGAGAAATTTCCCCGTAGGGAAGTAGTCGAGCAAGGTAAACGACGGCTCCCCCGGGCTTCGCCCGTCGAAATAGCGGCTGTAATTTTCAATGCCGCTGCAATACCCGATTTCCCGCATCATTTCAAGGTCATGCTCGGTACGCTGTCTTAAACGCTGCGCCTCTAAAAGCTTACCGCTTTCCTCAAACGCCCGCACCTCCCCTTTCAAATCCTCTTCGATCATAGAAAGAGCGACGCGTAATTTTTCCGTGCCGACCGCGTACTGACTGGCGGGGAAAATAGCGACGTGCGAAAGCTCGCTCAATTTCTTGCCCGTCAACGCCTCCACTTCGTAAATTTTGTCGATCTCGTCGCCGAAAAATTCCACCCGTATCGCCACCTCGGAATTAGATGCGGGGAAAATTTCCACGGCGTCACCGCGTACACGAAAGGTCGAACGCTTAAAATCTATATCGTTTCTCGCGTACTGCAATTCGATCAGCTTGCGAAGAAGAGCGTTTCTCTCCCATTCCATACCCGGTCGCAACGAAAGGGACAAACGGAAGTATTCCTCAGGCGCGCCCAAACCGTAAATACAGGACACCGACGCCACTACCAAAACGTCCTCTCGTTCCATGAGCGATCCCGTCGCGCTGTTTCTCAATTTGTCGATCTCGTCGTTTAAGCTCAAATCCTTTTCGATATACGTATCCGTCGAGGGAATATAGCTTTCCGGCTGATAATAATCGTAGTAGGAAACAAAATATTCCACCCGATTTTCGGGGAAAAATTCGCGGAATTCGTTACAAAGCTGCGCCGCGAGCGTTTTGTTATGCGCGATCACAAGAGTAGGACGATTGACGTTTTTAATAACGTTTGCCATAGTAAACGTTTTCCCGCTCCCCGTCACGCCAACGAGTACCTGTGTACGGATCCCGTCCAAAACTCCTTCCGTCAGCTTTTCGATTGCTTGCGGCTGATCGCCCGTCGGGGCAAAGGGGGCGTGCAATTTGAACTCCACTTCTCTCTCCTCCTTATCCATTCTTTCAAAACAAACGTTCGTTTCTATTATACCATTTTTCCCCAAGAAAGTAAATAAAATGAAGGAATATTTTTTTATTTTTTAAAAGATAAATTTTAAGATCCAGCCGACGAGAAAGGCGACCACCGCCGACGCCACCGCCCAAAGCATTTTGACGGCAAACCCCCGCCGCATTTGCAATGCCTCCCGAGGATAAGCTTGCCCCGCCGCTCGCAAGGTGATGACGTACGTCTTTTCCCCCTTTCGATCGGTGAAAAGCAAATCAAAATAATCGTCCATTTGCAGAGCGCTTAGCACGCTTTCCAGCGTTTCCTCCGTCCATTTTTCTCGTGGCGGAAGAGCGGAAAGGATCTCGGCGGGCGTGACAAGACACACCCCGCCCCCGCGCGTCAGCTCGTACACCCGTTTCATCACCTCATTTTCCTTTCTGTTAAGCACCTGCCCCTCCCATTTCCTAAAAAAAACGGCGAAACACACCGAAGTATGTACCGCCGCCCATCAAACGATCCAAAGCAAAATATGAAAGAGTATCGCTATGCCTGCCGACAAATATCCCGATAGCATGGCTGCGATCAAGCGGGTTTTTTCCCGCCGTTTCGGCTTTTGAGTCTTACGGTAAACCACGCTCCCACCGATCGCCCCCACAAGGCAAAAAACCGCACCGAGCACGGAAAAAAAGGAGAGCAGCGTCCCGACGAGGGAGAGGAGCAACCAAACGCTCTCTGCGCGGGCGTAATTGTGTTTTTCTGCTACGGGCGTAGCCTTTAAAACGGGCATACCGCAATGGATACAGTATTTTTCTCCGTCACCGAGCGGACGTCCGCAATTTATACAAAAACCATTCATGGTTTGATTGTACTATTATTTGCAAAAAAAGTCAATTCAATTCCACCCACATTTCCGTGAAAAATTTTTTGGATTTTTTTTCGCCAACTATTGACAAAAACGGAAATTTACGCTATGATAATAGTAGAAGAACGGTAAGGAGGAATCTATTTATGAAACTTATCACCGCGATCGTCAACAAAAAGGACGTCAACGAAGTGAGCGACGCTCTTCGCGAGCAAGGCTTTTCTTTTACCCGTATGGCATCAACGGGCGGCTTTTTAACGGCGGGAAATACTACGATCTTAATCGGCACCGACGACGAAAAGGTGGAAAACGCCTTGGAAATCATTCGCCAAAACTGTAAAAAACGGACGGTACATATCTCCCATACTCCCTATACCGCCACGGGATTTCCTCTTGCTTATCCCACCGAGGTAATTGTAGGAGGCGCAACCGTGTTCGTCACCGACGTCTGCCATTACGAAAAAATTTAACCCACCTATTATTCCATTGAGGCTTTTAAGCCGCCGAATTCCCCTTTCGGCGGCTTTCTTTTTGAAATAATTTATAAAGTAAGGGCAAAAACGCTTTACAACTTTATCCTAATAAAGTATAATAATCTTACGAAAAATATTTTAGCAGGGTAAAGCGCTAAAACGGAGCTTTATCCAAAGGAGTACAATATGAAGAAACTTATCACTACGATCGCCGCCATTCTTGCAGGCGTATCCTGTTTCTCGTTTGCCGCTTGCAATGAGAAAAAAACGGTCACGATCGGTTACACCGACTACGCGCCCATGAACTACACCAACGACAAAGGCGAGCTGGTCGGCTTTGACACCGAGCTTGCGAAAAAGGCGTTTGGCGACCTTGGCTATGAAGTAAGATTTAAGCTGATCAACTGGGACAATAAGTACATGGAAGTCAATTCAGGTACGATCGACTGCATCTGGAACGGTTTCACGGCAAACTGCGCCGACGCCGACGGCGTAGAACGTTCGGACAAAGTGGATTTTTCCTATTATTATATGACCAACGCGCAATGCGTCATTCGTCTTTCTTCCTCCGCAGAGCTGACTTCTTCGAGTGAATTTGTGGAAAAATCTGTCGCTTATGAGAGCGGTTCGGCAGGGGATAGCTACGTTTCAGCCGTCACGGGGAACATCAACAAAAAGCCCGTTTCTTCGCAAATGGACGCAGTAAGAGAGGTAAACGCGGGCACAGCACAATACGCCGTGATCGACCTGTTGCTTGCAAAATCGCTCGTCGGGCAAAACGACTATAAAAATATCGTCATCAACGAAGGAATTGTGATCGACGCGGAATATTATGCGATTGGCTTTAAGAAAGACAGCGAGCTTACCTCGAAAATCAACGAAAAGTTGGTTGCGTATGCAGAGAGCGGTTATCTTGCGCAACTCGCGGAAAAGTACGATCTGTCTAATCAGGTCATCACCGACTATTCCGATCAAATCACAGACTAAGCAAACAAAAGGAATAGTATTATGGATTTTATCACCGTTACGCAAAGCCTGTTCGAGGGCTTTGCGATAACCTGTTTAATCTTCCTACTGACACTTGTTTTCGCCTTGCCTTTGGGACTTCTCATTTCCTTTTGCACTATGAGCAAAATCAAGGCTATAAAGGGCGTTTTTAAGGTGATCGTTTGGGTCATTCGCGGCGTACCGCTGATGCTGCAACTTTTTATCGTCTACTACCTGCCGGGTATGCTTTCGCCGACGGGCTTAAACCCGTTTGGAAAGCTGGACAACTTTTTCTATTTCAATTTAGGCATTGACAACGGCGGCGCGCTGCTTGCGACGCTGATCGCGTTCGTCATCAACTACGCGGCGTACTTTTCGGAAATCTTCCGCGGCGGCATTGAATCAATCCCCCGCGGTCAGTACGAGGCGGGTAAGGTGCTCGGCATGACCAAAAATCAGATCTTTAAAAAGGTCGTCTTTATGCAGGTCGTCAAACGGATCGTGCCGCCTATGAGCAATGAAATTATCACCCTCGTAAAGGATACCGCGCTCGCCAGAGTGATCGGGGTGATCGAAATCATCAAGGTGGCGGATATGTTTGCAAGCAAGGCGATCATTTGGCCCCTCTTCTATACGAGCGTATTTTACCTCGTTTTCGTTGGGCTGTTGACGGTTCTTTTTGGATTTATTGAGAAAAAACTTTCCTATTATAAGGTGTAAACTATGGCATTTTTGGAAGTATGCGATCTACGCAAATGCTTCGGCGAAACCGAAGTTTTAAAAGGAGTTTCCTTTACCATGGAAAAGGGAGAGGTTATTTCCGTAATCGGCTCTTCGGGGAACGGAAAAACCACTCTTTTACGCTGTCTGAATTTTTTGGAAACGCCCGACGATGGCACCATCACCGTGGGCGGAAAACGGGTATTCCCCGTCGCGACGGAGGAAGAAAAAACGGGCGGGAACCGTTTAACCTTTGGTCTTGTGTTTCAAAATTTCAATCTTTTCCCGCAATATAACGCTCTGCGCAACGTCACCCTCGCTATGGATATCAAGGACGAGAACGAGCTTCGCGCCGCAGGCGTAAAGTCCAAAGAACGCAAAGCAATTTTAAAGCAGCGCAAGGCAGACAACGTACAGACGGCAACCGCTCTTCTCGAACGGGTGGGGCTGAAAGACAAGCTCTTAAACTACCCGTGCGAGCTTTCGGGCGGGCAACAGCAACGCGTCGCAATCGCCCGCGCCCTTGCCCTTTCCCCCGATATTCTTTGCTTTGACGAGCCTACCTCTGCCCTCGATCCCGAGCTGACGGGGGAGGTGTTAAAGGTCATCAAGGGGTTGATCGACGAGGATCGAACGATCATTATCGTCACGCATGAAATGGGCTTTGCCAGAAACGTTTCGGATAAGATTATTTTTATGGCGGACGGTGTGATTGAGGAAACGGGCACGCCCGAAGAGGTATTCGACGCGCCGAAAAGCGAAAAAACGCGCGCCTTTTTCGCCAAAGCGACGGAAAAGGAATAACGCGAAAAAGTTGGTTTTGTTACATTTTTTCGTTTGTTAAGTCATATCTTTTCTTGGTTTTTTATAGTATACTGAGAATACAATTTCAATAGGAACACGGTACGCTTTTGAGGAAAAGCGTTTAATAGGGAAGAGAGTTTTTACTCCGCTGCCCCCGCAACCGTAAGGACGTCTGCCCCTATCCACTGCCAAACGGTGGGAAGGATACGGGCGGGAATCTTTTCAAGGACGTCGTAAGCCGGGAGACCTGCCGCGTTACTAAGTAGCGACTTTTTTCGAGGGGATGCGAAAGAAACGCACGGCCGATCCGTTCGGCTGTTTTCCGTTTGCAATTTTTGCCCCGCGACCTCGAAAGGTCGCGGGGTTCGTTTTTGTATTTTATATTAGGAGGTTTCTTTTATGAAACGCAAAATTATTCTTATACTCACTTGCCTGATCGTTTTTCTTTTCCCTCTCGCTTCTTGCGGAGAGAGCGGTAAGGCAAAAGCAACTCTCATCACCTCTACGGCTACGACGGTAGTGATCAAGGTGGAAACGGCTGAGGAAAACGCCACTCTTCTCTCCGTGATGGAAACGCTGAAAGGGGAAACGTTCACCTACGAGCTTACGGGTACTATGGTATCCTCCATCAACGGCGTGCAAAACCCCGCCGACTATTCTTCTTGTTGGATGCTCTACACCTCGGACGCGGATTTCTCCAACAACGAATGGGGCACGACGACCTATGAGGGAACTACTTATGGGAGCGCGACGCTTGGCGCGGACGGGTTGATCGTAGCAAGCGGCGAAACGTATATTTGGGTATATGAAAGCTTCTCCTAAAATCACGGGATTTACTGCAAAAGACGTCGTAATAATCGCCGTCTTTGTCGCCGCGACAATCGCCGTACAGCTTGCGCTCAGTCTTGTTCCCGGCGTGGAGCTTGTCACCGTTCTTTTCGCCGCCTTTTCCTTTTCGTACGGCGTGAAAAGAGGGACGCTTGCTGCCACCGCCTTTTCTCTGCTTCGGCAGATTGTTTTCGGCTTTTACCCGACGGTGCTCGTCTTATACCTCATATATTTCAATTTATTCGCGTTGCTGTTCGGGTTGCTAGGTAAAAGGCTTAAACTTCCCGCTCTACTCCCGTTGATCGTCGTAATCGCTTGCGTTTGCACCGTTTGTTTTTCTTTGATCGACTGCGTGCTTACCCCGCTCTGGTACGGGTATAGCGAGAAGGCGACGGCGGCGTATTTCAAAGCAGCGCTTCCTTTTACGATCCCGCAAGTGATTTGTACTGCGGTATCCGTTGGCGTATTGTTTTTTCCTTTATATAAACTGTTTAAGTTGAAAAAGCTTTCTTGACTTTTTTCTTGTTTTTTCTTGACGATTTACAAAAACCGTGCTATAATAGTTACAAGAATATATCCAAGGAGAAAAACGACAAATGAAAGAAAATTATACGGTATGCTTTTGTATGAAAGTCGATTATAACGATATTGCGGACGCTTTAGAGGGTCACACCAAATTCGAGGACGTGCTTTCCCTTTTTGACGTGGTACAGAGCGTCACTCATTGTTCTACGGGGTGCGGTAGCTGTCACGATAAAGTGCTCGGCGTTATTTCCGAAATCATGATGGGCTAATTTAGCCTCATAAAAAATATCAATTTTTTCACAAATTAAAAACCGCAGGAAAATTTTCCTACGGTTTTTCTATTTATGTTACCTTTTATTTCATGGTTCTGTAATCGAGCACTTCCCAGTCGGCGGGAGGATCGCCCAAATCGGGTACGTCCATCACCACGCCGCCTTTGAGTGCGGACTGATGCGCCACAAGCCCGGGCAAATTATATCTTGCCACCGCCCAAATGTTCGTAGGCGAAAGCTTGCCCGTTGCAAACGCGGTACAGAAATCGTCAATCAAGAAATGATGCGTACCGTTATGTTTGTTGGGGATCCCCTCAAATTCCTTGGGCAATCTTTCGGTGGGTTGAATAGGCGAAGTTTCATCAAACCCCGCCGTGTCCGCGATCGCTTGAATTGCCTTATCGTAATCGGCGTACATCATATCGTAAATCGACTTAGGCTGCAATCTTTCCGATACGTCTTTCATAATTACCTTACCAGGTCTTTCAGGATCCCAAACCGCTTGATGATGATGCGCTACGGAGAATTCATAGCCACCCTCACTTCCGTAGTATTGCGTAATATACGTTTCGGGCGACATCCAACCGATACATCTGTTTTCGCTAATTCTTACCACGCCGCCGTTGGAAAGCTCGATCAGCATACTTTCGCACGCAAACGGGTTGTCATAATTGTTCTGTCCGTCGGTGCCGTAAATGTCCGTTCGGGGACTACCTGCATAGCCCATACCGCAAACCTTTTTCGCATACACCCCAGGCATGGTTGAGAGTACCATAGAGGTCGAATGGGTAGGATAGAAGAAAGGCGGAACACCTGCAAAGCGTTTCCAATCCTCACCGCCCGAACTTCTGAAACTGTTTTCCATATTACGGATATCGTGGTTGTATTGCGCTTCCGCATACACGAATTTCCCGAAAGTGCCTTTCTTAAATTCTTCGCGGCAGTAGATAGCAGGTGCGCGATAAAAGCCCGTTTCGCCCATGGAATAGGTAAGCCGCGTTTCTCTGACGAGCTTTTCAATTTCGATAATTTCGTCCACGTCCACCGCGCAAGGCACCGCCGAATAAACGTGCTTGCCCGCTTTGAGCGCGGCAATTACCATTTTACCGTGCATTTCACGGGGGGTGAAGATCGCTACGGCGTTGACTTCCTTGGAGGCAAGCGCGGCTTCAAAGCTCTCGAAACGGTCTACCCCAAAACGATTAGAGAATTCCTCTTCTCTATCCTTTTTCAAATCGCATACCCATACCTTTTCCGTGACGGGGTGCGCCTTAAAAAGAGGTACGAAAAACTGCGAAAATCTTCCGCAACCGATTACGACTATTTTCAACTTTTCCTTATTCATCTTTTTTCTCCTTTCCGTAATTTTCAAATTGCTCGGTGCTTAATTTCCAGTCCTCTTTTTCTCTAAAAGGACGGTTAAAGGACTTCGTTAATAAGCCTTTTTCTTCCAAATGAATGTAGCATGCTCTATCACACGCCCTACCGCAAATGGAGGTGCGGTAGAAATGCTTTGCAGGGGGATAGAAGAAAATATTGTCCAAAATTTCTTTGGCTTCTTCGTCCGTAAATTGTGCCGTGCCCTTGATAATTTCAAGTTTCTTTTCGTAATCGAAAGCCGCAAACGCTTCGGGAGGCATGAACGGGTTTTTACTGCCGTTTGCGCCGTTATAATACACCGCACAACGCCAGCTATCCGTCGTACCGTCTTCTTTAATCGCGCACCCGGGGCAGGCTTTAATGCACTCGTTACAGCCGTCGCAAAGGCTGGGCGTTGCCAGCGGCGTAGCCTCTAATTCCATATCCGTCAAAATAAAGCAATAACGGATAAACGGGCCGTATTCTTTCGTCAATAAGCTACCGATTTTACTCTTTTCACCAAGCCCGCAGGCAACCGCGCAATTTAAAAAATCAAGTTGATTTTCCGCCTTTACGCCATGGTAAACGTCGGTATAGTCCACCTCGGGGTTAGTCGTACCCTCTTCGTTTAAGATCAGCGGGCTTTTCCGTTGAGGAAGTGCGATATAGCCCTCCTCTTCAATCAAATTCGCCACGCGGATAAGCGCCATAGGCATCACCGTTTCTTCCAAGTTTTCCACACCCATGGTCGTGTATTGATAGTAGGTAGTGCCCTCTTCTACGCCACGGAAAATACCGCGCAAGATACGAAACCCTAAGCCGATTACCGTTTTGGTATTCGGAAAAATTTTAAAGATGGGGTTGTCGCTTTCAAAGCGGCTCGCAGGGGCAAACCCGACGATATCCGCGTCGCATTTTTTTGCAAGCTCAATTATTTTTTCTCTCATATCTTTCCCTGCTCCTTTAAGTGTTTATAACAGACCGTTTCACAAGATTTTCCGCAAAGGCACGCAAGGTAGCCAAAGTGCGTTTTGGGCAAGAAATTCAGCTCGGGATAGATCGCTTGCGCCTCTTCCGCGGTAAATTTCTTTTCGCCGTTTACAATCGCCTCGCGCTCGGGGTGATTTTTGAGCGTTTCTTCCGTCATGAACGGGTTGGATTTATGCGCGCCGCGATAATACACGCTGCATTGCCAAGTATCCACGCCCTTTTCCTCGGAAATCGCTTTCCCGGGGCAAGCCGCCAAGCACTTGCCGCACTTGTCGCAAAGCTCGTCTTTAAACGGCTCGTCGCACTCTAAGGGCATATCGGTTATGATAAATACCCAACGCATAAAGCTGCCGTACTTGGGAGCGATCACTCTGCCGTGCAGCCCTACGCTGCCAAGGCCGCAGACCACCGCCGCTTTATTGTAGTCGATAATGACGTCGGGTACGGGCTTGCCCTCCGCAACGGGGGAGGCAAATTGCAGCTCGTAAATACGGGTTACTTCGGGGTTGGTGCTCTTATCGCCCTTGACCTTAAACCCGGGCACGTATCTTTGCAAGCAAGCGTCGTAGCCCGCGTCCTCGATCATTGCGCCCATCTTCAACAGGAAGATTTCGGCAAAGCTCTCGTCCGTATATTTTACGCCGAGGTTAGTGTAGTTAAAGTATTGTCTTTGTTCCTCCATTGCCATATACAAGCCCTTGGGTACGGGAATCCCGAACCCGATTATACAGGTTGCGTTCGGCAAAATGGACAGGGGGTTGTGCTGAGGATCGTCGCCGATAAAATACTTAATATCGCCGATCCCGCAAACGCCCGCGCCAAGCTCTTTCGCTTTTTCTTTGATCATAGCAGCCGTTATCATTGTTTTAGCTCCTCTATATGTAATTTTATTTTTATATTTTTATAAAGAATATTGCAACCGCGGCGATCAATACCCCAACGATTTGCATTTTATGTAAGCGTTCTTTAAAAATCAGCCATCCCGAAAGCAATCCTATGGCAATCGTTGCTACCGACACAATCGGGAATAAAGCCATTGCGCTTTCCGTCCCCGCTAAATATAACACGAGATAATTATACGCGCCGTTCGCAATCCCCGCAATCACGCCGTAAACGGCGCATTTTATTCCGCGCTCTTTCCCTCTCTCCTTGATAATACGCCGATTTTTATACATCAGAAAGAGAAACGCTACCGAGCCGACGAGCATACCCACGCACATAAATTCAAAGCGGTATAAGCTCGGATAACTCGTTTGATGCAAGGTTTTAATGGTGGCGTGCAGCCCGTCGCAAACGATCGTACCGAGCACGTATATCCACCAGCCTTTTTTAAACTTCGGCTCGTTCTCTGCTTTTTTCACTTCCTCGTGATAGGAAGACGTTCCATGGTGAGAAGTCGCGCGCTTTTTCTTGTTCATCATCACGATCGCCACGGCGACCAAGACGAACCCGATTATATCGAAAAGCCCTATCTTTTCTTCCAAAAACACCGCGCCGATCACGCACGGGATCACGAGAGAAAACGTAACGAGGGAAGAAGTAATTCCCAACGGGCCTCGTTGCATAGCGCGAAATCCGCAAAAGCAAGATCCGAAAAACAATATTCCGTACGCCACGCCGTATAAAAGAGTGGGACAATGGATTTGAAACCCGCTTATAAGCGCAAGAATTCCAAACAATACGAACGCGCTGAACGCTCTTGTAAAATTAAACAACGACGCGCTTCCGTTTATCCGTCCGTTCTGTTTTGTTAAAATCGACCTTACACCGGCGCATAAGATCGTCACGCCGTAGATCAGAAACATATTCTCCTCGTTTATCTCGCCGTTCGGCTCTCTGTGTTTTCTTTGCTCGTATCACTATTTTCCACAACGATCAGCAAAGCGTCCTCGCTCACCCGTAAGTGATGCCAAGTGTTCTTTTTAACGATATATAACTTTTCTTTTTGTAACGCCGTTTTTTCAAGCGGCTCGTCGCCGTCCGCCGTAAAAAGCGTCGCCTCCCCTTTGACGAGCACAAACGCCTCGTCCGTTTTCGTATGCCGTTTGACGGTTTTCAGCTCGCCATACTGCTCTGCATACGTAATAAACGCGACTTTCCAGCCCTCAAAGGTATGTACCGTGTCAAATCCGCTCCCGTTTTTCGGGTTTTCCTTGACCTCGATCATCTGTCCATCTTCCACGCTTTCATTTCGTGGCGGAGAGGATTTTCAAATCTACCCTCCATACACCCGCCTTTCTTTTCAAGCATACTCACGCAAGCGCGGATACAGCCTCCGCACTTTGCCATGTTGTAGCCTACCCAACTCGGGAAATATTTTTCCAAAGCGGTGTACACTTTCATAACTTCCTTTTCGTTGGCGACGTCCGTCACGCCCTCGAGGAGATCGAGCATACCGCCCTCATTCTTGTCGAACACTTCCTTGGGTACGAACGGGTTATAGTATCTGCCGCCGTGCGTATAGAACGCGTAGCAACGCCACATATCAATATCCCCCCATTCGCATTTCTTGCCGTCCAAATCTACGGAAATCGTCTTGCCCGACTTAATAGCAGGGATACATCCGCCGGGACATTCTCTTACGCACGCGCCGCACTTTCTACAAAGGGGCTTGCCCGAATACATTTCGTCGTATTCAAGCTCTGCGTCCGTAAAGATAAACGCCACACGCTGCAAAGGCCCGAATTCGGGGGTTAAGAGCATTTTGCTCCAACCGATTTCGCCAAGCCCACAAGCAACCGCCGCCAAACGGAACTGGAACTGTAAATCAGGGGGCTGCTTGCCCTCTTCTACCGCACGGGTGTACTGCACGCTTCTATGGTGCGCCGTTTTGCCCTTGGCGTGCTTGCTGATCTCGATCTGTTCTTCGGGAGAAAGGGTATTCCCGGGCGAACCGTCCATGTCCGAAACCGCGCCTCTCGCGCCCGTATTACGGTAAACGAACGCCTCGTAGCCCGCGTCCTCAATGACTTTCCCTACGTGGTATAAAACCGCAGGCGCG
Source organism: Clostridia bacterium (assembly GCA_017463325.1). GTDB lineage: Bacteria > Bacillota > Clostridia > Christensenellales > Borkfalkiaceae > Scatosoma. Next base: position 28,439 of record JAFTPK010000002.1, on the reverse strand, counting down.
TGGATCTCGTTGATGCCGCCGTACGCCATCGAGGGGTACTGATAGAACTGCGTGCCTTCTTCAATCCCTCTTTGCACGCCGCGAGGAATTCTGAACGCCATCGCGATACAGCTCTTCGCTTGCGGGAACAAAAAGGTGGGATTCATAACGTCGGGCGCGCCTTTAAATCTGGACATAGGTCCGATCCCGCAAAGATCAGCCCCTGCCTCGAACGCCGCTTGTTTAATCATTTTGCTGGTAAGCATAATTCTCCTCCAATTTTACGAACGCATTTTCTCCGTTCGCATAAATCAATTTTCCGTTTTCTATTTTTCTTTCGATTTTTCCGTTTTCCAAAACGTAGGGATAAATCGTACCCGCATGGTTGGGTTCCAACAAACTCGCCGTATTCCCCACAAATTTCTTTCTTTCGATATACGCCCTTAAAATCCTCGACGGATTTTCGTGTACACGCGTCGCCAACTTCATAGCAGGTACGAGATCTTCGTATAATTCTACGTCCTCGGGACGGATATAATTCGTACCGTCTAAAAGTACGCGCCTATTTTGCTCTTTCGACAGATACGCCTTGCAAACGCCCGTGAACTGATAGCCGTTATCCATTCTCGACGCGCCCTCTTCATGTGCCACAAGGTTATCGTGAAAAGTGTGCGCAGAGCAATCGTTTAAGCAACCGCTGTTTGCAAGTAGGTACATTTGTTTTCCGTTTTCATCACACCATTTTCGTATGCTTTTCAAGGCGTTAAAATCACGATTTAATTCCCGTTTTACGTAAAAGCTGTCGAAAACGTCCGCGATATACTCCATTCCAAGAATACTGCCGACGCCCATATTCACCGACGCACGCACGTCAAGCTCGGGGAAATTCTGTTTAACGAATTTTGCCACCAAGGGGGAGGTCGTCGTGACGGAGTCAAGGGAAAAATTTCCACCCACGTATTCAATCGTTTCTCCCACTTCTGCAAAGAAAGAACGCGCCTGCGCTTTCTCACCGTAACAGTTAGCGTTGAAAAGCAAATTAAATTTCAAGCCCTCCTTATGGAGAAGTTTCAAATCCTCTATTTGCTTAGCCTGCGCCTCCCACGGCGTCAAGCCCTCGCTACGGGTCTGGTCGTTTCGTCCGCTCGGCGTTTTTCCCCAAGAGAAATACACCTCGTGGATCCCCTCTTTCAAGGCCACGATCTCTTTCATTAGCCGATCGTCCGCTCTTACTCCGTATCCAACCGAAAACCGCATACGTCCTCCTTTTCCCCTTTTCTTTTATTATAAAATAAACTCGCGCGGAAATATATTATTCAACAAACAAAAAAACATAAAAAAACAAACATTTACTTGTCAAGCGCTATTTTTTATGCTATAATGACTGAAAAGGAGCTTTCTATGAATATCGTACAGTTAAATCCTTTCTTGCGCTACGCGCGCATGCACGAAACGTATTATCCGCAAAAAGAAAACAGCGTCTGTTACGACTGCCGTTTGTTTTACATTCTGCAAGGCGAGGGCACCCTTTTTGCGGGCGGTCAAAATTTTAACGTTTCCAAAGGCGGCTTAATCTTTTTGCCCCCTAAAACGCAATATCGGTTTCGTTTTTCCAACAATGACGCCGTTAAAATTTACGTCCTCAATTTCGATTTAATCAGCGAGTTTTGCGCAATTTCTCGTTCCTTGGGTACAGCCACGGAAAGCTCGTTCGACCCCACCCGTGTCCCCGCCTATCCGATCCCGAAAGAGCTTTCGCAAGTCCTCGTGGAGAAAAACAGCCTACAAATCCAAGGACATATCGCCGCTTGCGTAGAGCTGTTTCTTCACAAAATTTCCTATTACAAACATTCAGCTTCCGCGCATTTAAAGCTTGCGCTTTTAGAGCTTTTACGCGAATATCACAGCGAAAAAACGGAGTACCGTCTTGTGCAAAGCGTTCAGGAATTTATTCGTAATAACTATCAGAATGCCGAGCTTGACAACAGCGCGATTGCCGCGCAGTTCAACTATCATTCCTACCATCTCAACCGTTTGATGAAGGCGCACACCGATCAAACCCTACACGAATATCTCACGCAATACCGCCTCCATATGGCGAAAAACTTTTTGACGACCACTACCCTCAACGTGACAACGATCGCCGAAAAAACGGGATTTTCCTCCTATACCTATTTTATAAAACTCTTTCGGGAGCGAACGGGAATTTCCCCGCTACAATACCGAAAAACGCATAAAAATATCGGGTTCTGACCTTGTAGTCAAAACCCGATTTTTTTCATTTTAAGCCGTTTTTAGCCGTTATGCCCAACCGCGTAATAGTAGTCGAACATATCCTCCAAGAAAGCCTTATCCGTAGCAGACAAGCCCTCGTACAGCGTTTCGATTTCGGCTAATTTAGACATAAACGCCTCGGAGGTCGTTTCCGTTTCATTGCCGTCCTCGTCCGTGTATTTTCCGTTGGGGTACATCACGTAGTTGAAATAGTACGTTTCTTCCAAAGCGATCAGTTTTTCCGCTACTGCAAGTCCCGCGTCAGAAAGTACTGCGTCAAAGTACGCGTACAACGATTGATAATAAGCGCCGTTCACCGCGGTAAAGATATACAATTCGTCCGCCTTGATCTCCCGTATCGCCGCCATAGCGCTTTCTACCATTGCCTGATCGGCGGCGGTGAATTCCTTTTCCGCGTCCACGTACGTTCTGATGACGGGATAAACACTCGTCATTACGGCAGGAATATCCGACGCCAAATACTTATCAATGAACATCTCGCCGCCAACGGTGATATAGCCCAAGACGGAAACCAGTCTGTCGCGTGCGGTAAACAACGCGAAATCAAGCGTTACTTCGCTTTCCCCGACGGTGTAGCCCTGATTGTAATATGCCTTTACGATATTTTCGTCGCCCGAGGCAAGAATAGCCCCCGCCAACTTTTCCGCCGTACCGTACGCCCCCATGAGCGCACCGCAATAGTACCAGTTAAAGGTATTGCTATCATTCAAATCTTTTAAGAACATCTGATAGTACGCCATGACGTCTTGAACCGCGGAAAGCAGCCCGTCAAATTCGTCCGCCCAGTCGCCAAGCGCAATATCCTCTGCGGAAAGCTGCGCGTAGATCGTTGCATATTTTCCATAGCAATCTGCAAGCAACGTCTGTTCGTCGACCGTAAGCGCCGCGTACGCCGTTTTGATGGTCGGCATTTTTTCCATAAACGCCGTCATGGATTCTTCGTCCATCGAGGAACGAGCATACAACTCCATGGCAAGCATCAGGTCGGCAAACACCGCCTCGCCTTCGTCGGAAAGCACGGACGCGTAATAGTTGACGACGAAATAGATGAAATAACTCTTCGCGATGTTTTCTTCACGATACTCAAACATCAAGCTTTCCGTCGTAGGCATTTTATAAAGATAATCGCAATGAATCGAACCGATAAAGCCCAGCTGTTTTGCGGGCGACATAGCTACAAATTCGTCGAAAAGCGCCTCGATTTGTTCTGCGTGTGCCGCCAAGAAATCCCCGTTTGAAAAATTCTCGCCGTCTGCGTTTTTCGCCTCCAAAAGCTCTGCGTAAAGAGCAAGATATTTTTCCCAAATCGCCGCAAATTCCTGATCGCCGTGCATAGGCCCGTTCAAATCCAAATACCCGTGGTCAACCGTCTTTAAATAGTTGAGCACCACGTTTGCAAGCCCATATTCATAATAAATATCTTTATGCATTTGATTTTCGCTTGCGTCAAGCTCTTTCACGAGTTCCATCACCGCATTATAATAGGTCATGAAATGAATGGTGTCGCGAAGAGGGGTTTCGGCAAGGAGCAACGTTTCTTGGTAACCGTAATTGATGATCGTGTACATTGCTTCCAGCTCTTCGGGAAGATATACGTTGACAAGAGTGGAAAGAGAGTTGGAGTCCTCTAAATCATAGTAGTACGCGTACATGATATCGAAGAAATCGTTACGCCAGCTCTTCACCATGGCATACAAAGCTCTGTACTGATACTCGGTATAGCCGTTCGTCGTGATCAATCTCTTAGCATTTTCAATTTTCGCGGAATAGTCCGCAAGCTCTGCCACCGTCCAGTTTTCGGGAACGTCTTCCAAATATTCGTACAGCTCGGTGATAAAGCCCATCAAATCAACCACTTTGTCAAAGCCGTCGAAGTTATAGCCCGTATCCACAAGCCCCTTCACCGTCTGCTCACCGTGCACCGTAATATCGGCGAACAGCTCTGCCATTTTTGCAAGCTGCTTACCGATAATCACGAAATCGTCGTTACCGAGAACAAGTCTTTCGTGATCCTCTTTCATCTTCTCATAGCCCGCGTTCAAAATGGAAATGGCACCTTCTTTCACAAGCAACGTCTTTTCGTACAGCTTCGTGGCTTCCGACCATTTTTCAAACCCGTAAAGCGCGCCCACACGCACTACAAGCTCTTTCTCCTCCGCCGTAATAAACGACCATTCCTCTTCGTCCAACTCAAACGAACGGTTCACCGCCTCCAAAGCCTTTTCGCCGAGTGCCTCCTCGATCGTCGGAGGAGTTTCGCCCGTCCATTCAAGGTTGGCAGTTTGAATGGCTTTCGCCACCGCTTTTACAAAAGAAACGTCGCTGAACAAAATGGAAACTTTATAAGTATACGGCTTTCCGTTGTAGGTAATAGTGATCTCCTGTTTGAGCGCGTCCGACGAGTTTGCCTCGGTGGCAAGCGAGGGATCAAAGCCCGAATCTTGCACCATTTCCTCGGTAACGGCAACGTGCCGCGTAAGCTTGCCGTCCTCAGAGGACAACGTGAAATAGCCGCCACGAATATCCAACTCCGTTTCGTGGCTGTCGTAGAGCACCTTATTCGGCGCGCTGAGTTTCACGATAGGCTCGTACACGGTTACGGTAAATTGCCCGTTATAGCCGCCGTAGCTTACGGTAACCGTCACTTCGCCCGCCTCCGTAGAATCAAACCCCGATACCGTCACCGCCGTGTCTTTCATGTTCACGGAAGCAGAAGTAGTAGCGTCGTCCTTTCTCACCGTCAGCTTGCCCTTTTCCTTGTCAAAGCTATCGCCGACAAAATAGGAGGTGGTTGCCCCCGCTACGGAAATACGAGGCACGACGGTCACTTTAAGCTCCGTCGTCTTTTCCTGATAGGTGATCGTGATCACCTGTTCGCCAAGCTTGTCTTTGTCGTAACCGCTCACGGTCACACCCTCGGCATTCAAAGCAATCTCTTCCGTTTTCTTTTCGTAAGTCACGGTCAAGGTGCCGTTTGTAAGATCAAGCTCCTGCCCCTGCACGAATTCCACGCGGGGCGTTTTTTCAATCTCAATCGAGGCTACTTTTTCGCCGCAAGACGCCAAAGCAAAGGCGCTGCAAATCAACATCAGTAATACAAGGATTACTCTGGAAGATTTTTTCATAAATCTATCCTCCTTTTCAGTTTCAAAAAATCATTTTTCTTTTTACAAAGATAGTCTTAAATTAGGCACTTATGATTATAATCGCTTTTTTTAATTCTGTCAAGCAGAAACAACGAAAATTCGATTTTTTCACAATTAAAAATAACTTTTCACAATTCGCCCGTTGTTCCCTTGTCCCGTTCCCTCTGCCGCCCTCTTTTTCTCCCCTTTTAAAAAGCGTAAAACGCCCCAAAAAAACGAAAACGGGTAAGCCGCGAGGGGTTTACCCGTTTTTCTTTTATTCGTTCCTTTTTCGGTTGATTATCGCGTTACTGCGCCGAAGCCTGTTCGGGAACCCAGTAGGCGTACAGCATGGTGCCGTCTGCCACTTCCGCAATCTCCCCGACAAGAACGTCGTCTGCCGTACCGTTCTCCACCGTCAGCCAGCCCGCAAAGACATAACCGTCACGCTCGGGCGCGTTAAACTCTGTCATTTCGTTGACGTTGGTAAGAGTATCGGCCGTCTTTTCCAACGAAACGACGTAGCCCTCGCTCGAAAGGTTCACACCCCATACCGCCGCGCAGTAGGAGGAGTTCCAACGATTGCCCCACGTTTCGGGCACCGAAGAAGCCTCTGCATACACGGTCAGCTCGTTACAACGATAGAACGCATGGTTGCTGATCGAAACGATCTCTTCGGGAATCACAATGCTCGAAAGCGCGCAATTTCTGAACGCAAACTTACCGATCGAAGTCAAGCTCGAAGGCAAGGTCACCTTTTTCAAGCTCTTGCAGCCGGAGAAGGCATAATCGCTTATTGTCGTTAAGCCCTCCGAAAGAGTCAAATCTTCCAAAGCCTCGCAATTGTAGAAAGCATACTTACCGAAATCCACTACGCTGCCGGGAATAGTGACGCTCTTCAAGTTTTTGCACTCGTAGAAAGCACGAATCCCGATCGTCTGCACGGACGAACCAAGGTCAACCGTTTCCAAAGACGAGCAACGGTAGAACGCCTTTTGACCGATCGTTTCCATGCCGTCGCCGATCGTCAGCGTTTTGAGGGAAACGAACTTGTTGAACGCGTTCAAGCCGATCGACTTCACGCCGTCACCGATCACCATGTGGTCTACACCGTAAGGAATTTCCTCACCCGTTTCTGCGTCGGGTACCATGTACCCGCATCTGTAAAACGCGTAATCTTCAATGACCTCTACGCTATCGGGGATCACGAACGTAGCCTCTCTGTCTGCGACGTAATAATAGCCGTCCTCACGCAATTCCGTTGTACAACCGAGGAAAGAGGATTGATAGAACGCCGAACGCCCGATAAATTCAACTCCCTCGGGAATTTCGATATCGAACAGATAAGGACAAGAATAGAAGGTGTACTCCTCAATGCGTTTTAAAGTGGAAGGCAACACGACTTTCTGCAACTTGGACGCCTCGTAGAAAGCCGCTCTCCCGATCTTAGTCGTGCTTTCGGGGAAAGTGATACCTACGATATCTTGACATCTGTACAGCGCATATTCCGCTACACCCACCGTTCCTTCTTCCACAACGTAATCGGTGCTGCCGCCGAACATTTTAAAGAAAAGCATAATGTCCCCGTTCCAGTCCACCAGCCAGTTATCCGCATATACAAGACCGTTACCGCTCGCGGTATAGATCCCCGACTTTCTGAACGCATAAGAACCGATCTTTTCCACCGTATCGGGAATTTCGATCTCTTTCAAAAGCTCGCATTTGTAGAACGCGTGGTTTTCAATCGTTTTCAAGCTGCTCGCCGTGAGCGCCTCTTCTTCAAAATCCCAATGCCCAAGCTTTACCGTCTGCAATTTCGTGCAGTAGTAGAAAGCCTGCGAACCGATACGTTCTACGCTCGACCCAGTCACGACCGCGTTCAAATTCGCACAGCCCGCAAACGCAAGACTGTCAATGATCTCAACGCTGTCGGGCAAGAACATCTGCGTAAACGTGTTGCAGCCTATAAACGCGCCGCTACCGATCCCGATCGTTCCGTCCTTAACCTGATACGTCGCCGCGTCCTTGATCTTACAGTCAACCAACCAGTCTTCGTCAAGGTACACGATATTATCCGCCGCCGTCCAAATTGCTGTACGCAAAATGGAGTCGTAACCGATCGTCTGCAAGCCGTCGCTCAAATCAAACGTGGCAAGCTTGACGCAATCCATGAACGCGCCGATCCCGATCGAGGTTACCTTATCTTCCATGGTGACCTCCGTCACCTCGGAACAGTTCGCAAACGCGTATTCGCCGATCGTTTCCACGTTTTCGCTCAGCTCGATCTTTGTCAAGGCGGTGCATTGATAGAAGGCGTTTTTGCCGATCGACTTCACGCCGTCGCCAAGAATAAGCTCCGTCGCGCTGACGCAAGCGGAGAACGCATATTCACCGATCGTTTCTACGCTGTCGGGAATTTCAATCTTGGAAAGATTGTCGCAATCGGTAAACGCGCTCAAATCAATCTTTTTGACGTTGCTGCCGATTTTCACGTTTTTCAACGCACGGCAATAGCCAAAGGTACCCTCTGCAATCTCCGTAACGCCCTCGGGGATAACAATATCGCTTTCCAAAACCGAACAGCTTTGGAATGCTTTTTTCCCGATCGAGGTAACGCCCGCGGGAATATTCGCCGTCTTCAAATACAGACATTTATAAAACGCCTGTTCGCCGATCGTACGAATGTTCGGTCCAAGAGTGATACTCGTGAGCTTGGGTTTTTGCGCAAACGCCTTTTTCCCGATGGACGTAACGGGCTTGCCGCGGTATTCGTCGGGGACAACGATATCCCCCACCGCCGTACCGATATTCGACAGCTCGTATTCCGTGTTATTGTTGATGAGTTTAAAGACCATGCCGGGTTCTGCCTCACGCTTAAATTCGATCGTTTCCGTCCACACCGAATCGCGATGCCCGTCCCCGCAGGCTTTTACTTTAACTTGGTACGTGCCCTCCGAAAGTCTTTCAAGCGCGTACGAATTTTTACTGGAATCATTTTCTTCGCCGTTGATACTGATCGTATAATACTCAGCCTCTTCCACTTTGTTCCAGCTCAGGATCAAAGTATCCGAGTCGATTTTTACGTTCGTCGGGCAAGAAAGCGCAGGCGCGCACCCCGTCACCGCCAAAAATAAACATACGATCAAGCTAATGAAAATGAATAAACGAAATTTTTTCATTTCATTCTCCTTAATTCCGTTTCTAAATCCTACCTACTTTCGCCCGCGCCGCAGCGTATTCCCAAAATGGGAAAATGCCACGAACGCTTAGGCTGAAAGCTTTTCTTATTTTGCATATTCCTTTCTCAATTTGCGATCTCTGACGATCTCGTGCGGCCACTTGAACTTGAACTTTCTTACCGCAATATCAAGCAGCATCAATACGATCGAAATGATCGCGAACAAAAGTCTGGGATCATACTCGCGTTTAAGCGTTTTCGAGAAGGAATTGAATACCTGATACGGGTCTTCCACGAAAATACCGCGCCCGTCCTCGGCGATTTCTCTCAAATACACCTCACCCGTCGTTTCTTCGTCGGGGAATTCGTCGTACTCTGCCGAGTAGGCAAGCGTTCTATACGTGCTTACCTCCGAAATCACTTCGCCGCTTACGTCTTTCTTCTGAATGACGACTTCGTAGATCCCGGGACAGGTAACGTCAAAGCTGAAACGGGTATACCCGTCCGCAGCTTGCACTACGATCGGCTTTTCTTGATAGAACGCAAGAGCCTCCGACGAAATAGGAGTTACCGATACGCTGAGCGTATCCGTTTCCGCCATTTCGGTATATACCGTCAACTGCGAGGTGTAGTTATCCTCGTAGAATCTGTACTGGATCTCCTGCGAAGCAATTTGCATGGTCGGGAACAACGTTTCCACGATATTGCAAACGATCTGCTGCCCTACGGCCGAATCAATAAAGGCCTCCGACCAATTACCGTTCAAGTCGCACATAAAGCTACCGACCTTACCTGTACCGTAATCCCATTGCGCGTACAGAGGTACGTATTTCCCCATCAAGGGCGCCGATGCGCCGCTCTTTAATCTGGTTCCGTAGTACCCCGTCAGCTTGGGAATATCCTTCTGCTTGATCCCCGCAACGACGGAGGAATAGTCCCCGATCGTCAACGAAAATTCTTCGCCGTAAGCGATCTCGCCGATCGCCTCGGTAATAAGGTCGTCTTTCATAGTGCTGGCAAGGTTGTCGGTATTCATGACGTTATACGCCTTACCGCCGCCGAGCGCAGCGTCCTGCTGCATCTTCGCAAAGATGTCTTCCGTACCGCCCAAGCACACAATAGACATGGTGATGCCTGCTTCTGCGTTCAATTTGATGAACGCTTCGTACTTGTCGGTATCCGACGGCTGACCGTCGGAAACGAGAATGATGTGACGTCTTTCAACGTCTACCGCGGAAAGCGCTCTGCCCGCACCCTCCAACGCCGCCGCGTACACGGTACCGCCCGCGCTGATGTTGCTGAGGTTTTCGATGGATTCCTCGATTTCCTTTCTTTTGGAAACAGGCGTCACCTCTAACTCTTCGTCATAGTGATCCTGGAAGGTAGCAACGCCGCAGAAGTCCGTAGAGGTCAATGCGTCCAAGCACGCGTGCGCGCCCTTGATTGCCATGTCGAGGTTACTGTTGTCGCCCGAACCCATGGACCCCGAAGAGTCGATCAGGATCATGAGCGCTACGGGAGGGGTATAGTTGACCACCTGTACGGGCAACATCTGCTGATAGACGGTGCCGTACATATCGTCACGGTTATACGCGTGGGGAACGACTTCCCCTTGGTTGTTCGTGTCGGGGTTACCACCGACCGTGAACAAGCCGCCGCCGAGGTTATATACGTAGTCGTTCAAAAGCTCGTCAAAGCCCTCGGGCATATCCGAATTCGCAATGTTGACAAGAATGACTTGCTCGTAAGCGCAAAGCTCTGTCAAAGTGCTGGGAATGGTTTCCAAATCACTTTGAATACTCATGCTCGTCACTTTGTATTCGCCGTCCGTCAAAATGGTTTGCAGCTCCGCAGATTCGCCTTCGTCTTTTTCAATGATGAGTACGTTTTCAAACACGTGCAAATACATATAGGTGTGATAAGAGTTATTCTCTTTCACGGTATCCTCGGCATTTGCAATCTCGAAACGGAGCTTGTGCATTCCGGGTACTTCAAACTGATAGTTCAGCTCGGTTACCTGCTCTTCGCTATCAAGAGGAATGGTAACGGTGCCCTTTTCCTCGTCGTTGTCGTACAAGGTAACGTCTACCGTCTGTTCGCCGCCGCTGAAATTACTTTCCAGCATCAGATCCATCTTGAAATTTTTCCCAACTTCCGCAGTTGCAGGCAATTCCACGCCGACGACCTGTACTTCCATGTGCGACTCGTTGGGGTAGTACATGGTATCCACCGTGATCCCCGTCGCCGCAATCTCTTTGATGACGTCCTGTGCCTCGCCGTCCGTTTCGATACCGTCGGTAATCAAAACAATCTTCGAGGTCTTGGGTTTGGTGAACAGCGTGCTTGCATAGCGAAGCGCGCTTTCCACGTCCGTTGCGGTAGTGTCGGGATCGGGGGAAACTATAAATTCCTGATAAACGGCTTTCGAGTCGTTGGAGAGTTCGGCTGCGTACACCTGATCATACCCGAATTTTACAACCCCTACCTTATAATCCGAACCGCACTTGTCAATAATTTTGGAAATAAAATCGTCCTTATCGTCCCGCGTTTCTTCGTTACTGTACGAGGAGTCTACGAGCAACAACAGCTCGTTCTCCTTGTTGGGTACCTCGTATTTAAAGATGATCCCCGCAAGCATGGTAATGGAAAGCACCATAACGATCATGTGCAGAACGACGGAAACCACGCGGTTTCTCGTACGTCTGTACTTTTTCGGGATCCGCAAATAGGGCAACAGCGTCAACGCGATCGCCGGAATGAGCAACAACAGGAGCCAAGGATGTGAAAAATCTATTCTGAAATTCGTCATGGATTCTTGCTCCTTTTAGAAATTTTCTCTCGCTTGCAGCCACCATTCAAGGAACAACAGCGCAACGAGTACGGCCGCGAAGATGAGCAGTAGATCTTTGTCTTCCTGTTCTTCGAGGACCTGAATATACAATTCGGGCAGCTCCTCCACCTCTTTCATGATGTCGCTTTCGTAATTGGAAATACCCACGAAAAAGTTTTCAATAATGTAATCGCCCGTCATTGCAACCTGCGTCAAGGTATACGTCCCCGGCGCCGTCACAAGGATCTGCGTCGGAAGCTCCGTCAACTCGACGTCTTCGTACGTACCGCCCGATACGGTCAACGCCTCGCTTCTTGCGTTGAGCGTCACCAAATCGCCGATCTCGTAAGTAAAATCGGTAAGCGTAGGCGGCATGTAGTAATTGAAGATGTTATAAAGGAACGCCGGGAAATCGAACAGGACCGCCAAGTTCGAGAAGTTGAGGTCGAGCGCCATTACGACGACTTTCATGTCCGACTCGTTCTTCGCAAGCACCACGGGTTCGTTTCCGTAATACATCAGCTCGTCATACCCGTCGTTGGAAATGATCCGCGTGTATTTGGAAATCGTGATCTGCTCCGGCGTGATATACGAAAGCAAGGGATGGTCGTTCCCTCTCGTCAACGTGGAGTTCGCGTAGACGTACTGCGCGCCGCCAAGCCGTAAGCCAACGTTCTTGGGCTCCGTGTCGGGGTCAACGAGGAGTACAATACCGTCGTCGGGAAGAATAGAGGGCATGGTATGCTCGAAGATATAGAGGTTATACCCCTCCAACTCGTACTCCTGCTCGTTCTCTTTCTTCTGCGGGTCGATCACTACTTCGTCGAAGTCGATATCCCAAGTATTTTTATAGATCTCACGCAAGGTGATGAAACCGCTGCTGAAAAAGTTGTTGGGCGCGGACGAAGCGTATTGAATACGCACCTTTTCCTTGATCCCGCCGTACAAATAGAAACTGTTATCTTCGGCAAAGCCGTCCGTTTCTTCTACGTGCACGTACAAATATTCAAAGGAATAGATCGCATATCCAAGCTGATCGCGTTGCGCTTCCGCGTTGAATACGAAAGTCTTTTCCTGTTCCATCACGTTAAAGAACTCTTCGTCGCTTTCCAACGTCACCGAGGTGTTGTATTCGCCGTTGGGAGAAACGATTTCGCAATACACTTTCACCGTTTCCGATCTGCCGTAGCAGCCCACGTCGATACTGATCGTGTAGTAGTTGTCGTCACCGATCACCGCCTCACAGCCGAGCACGGCCGCGTTCCAGTCCTCGAATGCGCCAACGTCCACTACCTCGATATTCCCTTTATCCAAATAGGTGGTGGCGGTGTACAAAAGTACCTCTGCCTCGGGGTTTTGCGTTACGACGTCTTGCGCGAGCTCCACCGCTTTGTCCATATCCGCGGAATTGTAGCTGCATTTCATGGCGTCTACCATGATCAATTCGTCAAGCTTATCGGAAACGACCGCAAGGTCTGCGCTCGTAGAACGTTGTACCACAAAATACGGCTCCTCGTCCGCAATGATCACGGACACGGTGCCGCCGTTTTCCAACGTTTCTTTCACTTCACTCTTGATCTGCAAGACCGCCCGTTCGAAACGGGTTTCCAACCCACTTTCCACCAACATACTTGCGGAGGCGTCAATGATAAAGACCTTTTCGTCGTCCTTTAACTTTTCACCGGGAATGACGGGTTTCGCCAAAATGAACGCAAGCGAAGTGAGAATAAGTATCTGACAGATGATCAATAATATGTTTCTGAAACGGCTGATGGGAATACGTTTCTTTTTATATTTCAAACTCAATTTCCATACGTGCGTACTGGAAATCAGCTTTTGCTGATAGTTGGGTTTGAGAATATAGATAAGAATGAGCACAGCAATGCTCAAAAGTCCCAGCAGCCCAAGAGGTGCTAGTAAATTCATGCCATTATACCTACCTTAAGCAATTCGCCGAAAAGCACTTTCTCGATCTCTTTATCAGTTTGTATGCTGATAAAATCCGCGCCGCGCGAGGTGCAGAAATCTTTAATATCCGCGACGAAGTCTTTCATGGCCTCTTCGTACGCCAACTGCATACTACGGGTGATCCGCAGCTTCATGTTTCTGCCGTCCGTCAAATCGGGCGCTTCCGAGTCAAGCAGGTCAAGTCTGCCGCTGTACACGGGGTCCGCCTCCTCGGGGGAAAGCACCTGTACGAGCAAGACCTGTCTTTTCTTATATACGAGATAATCCACCGCTTTCTTCCAGTCAAGTTCCGTGAAGAAATCGGAGATGATGATCGTAAGACCGTCGTTCGTGCCGACGTTGGGGCATTTCGTTACCGCTTCCCCGACGTCTGACTCGTCTGTAAATTCCAGCTTTTCGAGATCGCTGATTGCGTTGAAAAAGGATTTCTTTCCGACAAGCGTCCCGTACGGATCCTCCGCGCGGTTGCCCTTGACCAGTTTAAAAGACACTTTGTCCATATTATGTACGGACAAAAAGCCCAGCGCCGCCGCTACGGCGATCGCATACGCTCCCTTTTGGGGATTTGCTTTCCCCATTGACGCCGAGCAGTCCAAAAAGATCTGCGTGTGCATCTGTCTTTCGTCTGTGAACAGTTTCAGAAAGAACTTTTCAAAACGGCTGTAAAGATTCCAGTCGATACGCCGTATATCGTCACCGAGCATATACTCGCGGTAATCGGCGAACTCCACCGTCTGACCGTACGTCTTAACAAGGTGTTTCCCGCCGAAAAAGCCTGCGAGGTCTGCTCGCAAATTCAATGCAAGCGTCTCTAAACGACTGAAAAATCCATCGTTTAAATAAGACCCTTTCATTATTTTCTCCCAAATTTACGCTTTGCCTTCTTTTCGCCTTCTTCGCCCGCTTCCGTCGTAGCTTCCACGGCAACGGCCGCCGCAACCTCTTCCGCTTCCTTGGAGGAGATCTTGTTCTTCTTGCAAACCTCTGCAATGATCATCTTGATGATCTCGTCTGCGGAGATACGTTCTGCAACCGCCTCGAAGTTGAGCTTCATACGGTGACGAAGTACGGGATAAGCAAGCTGGTTCAAATCGTCGTAAGAAACGTTGTATCTGCCCTCCATGAGCGCCTTAACTTTCGCCGCCGAAATAAGCGCCTGACCTGCACGGGGGGACGCACCAAGACGGACGTACTTCTTCGCCGCTTCGGTTGCACATTCGCTGTCGGGATGGGTCGCGGAACAAAGAGTCATTGCATATTTCATGACTTCCTGCGCTACGGGGATCTGGTTCGCCGTTGCGCGCATTTCCAAAAGCTCCTCACCGCTACAAGCCGCGTCTGCGACTTCGGCCATCGTCTTTTGCGTCAAGTTGACGATATCCATCAGCTCGTCCAAGCTGGGATTTTTAACGATAAGCTTGAACATGAAACGGTCCATCTGCGCTTCGGGCAGAGGATAAGTACCGTCTTGTTCGATCGGGTTCTGCGTTGCAAGAACGAAGAACGGTTCGTTGAGCTTTCTCGAAACACCCATAACGGTAACGGTGTGTTCCTGCATGGCTTCGAGAAGAGCGGACTGCGTCTTGGGGGTAGCACGGTTGATTTCGTCGGCAAGGATAATGTTGCTGAAAATAGGACCGGGCTGGAAATTGAAAGACGAGTTACCGTTTTCATCTTTTACGATAATGTTGGTACCAGTTACGTCCGCAGGCATAAGGTCGGGCGTGAACTGGATTCTCGAAAAGGGAAGGTTGAATACGCGGCCGAGCGTTCTTACAAGACGGGTCTTACCAACGCCGGGTACACCTTCAAGCAAAACGTTACCGCCTGCGATCATTGCGATAATCGTTTCTTCAACGATATCTTTCTGACCGATAACGTCACGTTCGATCTGTGCGAAAATATTCTTGCACTGTGCGCTGAACTTCTGGATGTTTTGTTCTGTAATCATGATACTATTTCTCTCCAAATTTTGATATCTTTTATAAAATATTTTTTGCCAGACGGGAATATACAAAGAACGATATTCCCGTCCGGCGTTTTTTTACTTAATGTGTTTTACAAGGCTTAAATGCTGCCAAAGTACTTCTCGACAATGTCCGCAAGTTCGGGGGGAAGTTCCTGACCGTTCGCGATCATTTCCATCGCCGCCTCGAAGTAAGTTTCCAAAACTGCTTCATAGAACGTCCGACCGTCAATGATCTGGTTCTTCGGATCGTACTGACCGCCCGCGCTGTTCGACTCCTTGTCGGTGGGTTTGTCGTTACTCTGATCGCTTTTGCCGTCGCCGTCGCCATCGCCGTTCGGTTCGCCGGGCTGATCGCCTGCCGCGTCGCCTTCGCCTTGACCTTCGCCTTGGCCTTCGCCTTCGCCACTACCTTCGCCGTCACCGTCGCCCTCACCCGTCGGGTCAACCTCTTCAAAGATCGCGGTGTACACCGTATCCTCTTCAAATTCCTCGGCCGGACGGTAAGGATCGCCGTTGCCGTCGCTCCACTCGACGAACATCCAGCCGTCGTCGGCCATTGCCTTGACGGGCTCCGTCTTTTCGCCTACGTAGAGAACCTGCACCTCTTTGCCGTCGATCGAGCCGCCGTCCTCTGCCTCGAACGTGATCGAGATCGTCTTGATCGCGCCGCTGTTGGGGTCGAGAAGTTCAAGGCCGCTCTGCAAAACGTTACGTGCCGCAAGTTCGCAGATCACCGTCATTGCAGGGGCAACGACTGCCGCCGCCGCAACGTAAGCGATCACTTTTTTCGCAATGCGAAGCTTGATCTGTTTGGGGGTCACGGTTGCGAGCTTTGCTTTCGCGTCCTCGCGCTGAATTTTTGCAATGTAGGATTGCTCTTCGCTCAGTTCCACCATCGTGACCATACGTTCTTTCAGTCCAAGAGCGTCCACCTGCCGCGCCACGTCTTCCGACGAGGGGTGGAATTTAACGAAATAGAAAATCAAGCCGCTGACGAGCATAGCCGCCACGCCAACGCCGACGGACAACCAAGTCCCGTCGTATCCGACAAACCAAGCCACAAGCGCTGCGACAAAGTTCACCGCAAACCCGACGATCAATCCGTAAAGAACGGACTTGATGATGCCTTGCCCGATTAAACGCGACCGATACTTCTTAAAAAGCTGTTTGTGTTCCATAGAATGATCCTCCTTTAATTTTATTCGTTCCTATGTAAATCGCTAGCTAGCAACGATTTTACTTATTATAGCACACTTTTTTTGTTTTGTCACTCAAAAATGAGGGGTGAAAACAATTTTTTTGATAAAAATTAAAAATATTATGAAAATTTTTAATAACCAAAAGCGCGTTTCTCCCCTTTTGACCCCGAAAATACGGGAAAATAAAGAAAAAACGGCTTTTTTGCGATTTATTTTAAATTTTTTTTGTTCCTCGGCCGCAGGTATTCTGCGGCCGAGGCCAAGCGTTATTTCGCAAATACGAAGTTCGCGTCGGACAAGTACGCCCAGTTGCCATCCCATTGCTTCGCCATACTTTCAGGCCCGTCAATGGTAACCGTCTGCGAGCTGGTAAGTCCTGCAAACGCGCCCACGCCAACCGACGTAATCCACGAAGGGATCGTCAGGTTTTTCAGACTCGTACAGTTCTCGAACATATGCTCGCCGATCACCGTGAAGCTCTCGGAGGCAATGATCACCTCTTCCAAAGCGGTACAGCCTGCGAACATATAGCCCGTGTACTGCGTCGAATCGTCAAGGTTCGCGTTGATGGTCACCTTTCTCAACTGCGTACAACCGTCGAACAGGCGGCTCGGGTTGATAGAACGGGAAACGCCGAAGTCGTCTTCACGATATTCGTAGAAGTAGTAGAAGTCGGTCACCGTTTCGGGAATGGTAGCTTCCTTGATCGCCGTATTTGCAAACACTCTGCCGCCGAAGTAAATGGTCGTTTCAGGGATCACAAAGTTCACGAGCGAGGTACAATCGGCGAACGCTTCGTTATAAAAGCTGATCCATTGCTCTTCCACTTCTTGGAAAGTGACCGTCGTCAAGGACGTACAGCCCTTGAACGCCGACGAACCGACTGCGTAAGACGAGGTCGAATACAGGTTGTTACCGAGCGCTTTCGGGAAGTTCACCGTTTCAAGCGACGTACAATCCTCAAACGCGTAGCCGCCGATATTCAGCGTACCTGCCACGCTACCCGTAGCGGGATCCTCCTCAAAAGTAAGATCTACAAGGGAGCTACAACCAAGGAATGCGTAGCTGCCGATCGCGTAGTTGCCCGTATCAACGCTCGATCTGACGCGGTAAGGAATTTCGATCTCTTCCAAACTCGTACAGTTCCGGAACGCGTACTGCGGAATAAGAAGCTGCTTGTCGCCTTCGGTAAAGGTCACTTTCGTAAGCTGTTTGCTGTCTTCAAAGACGTGATTGCCCATCAACGTCACCGACGCAGGAATGTTGATCGTTTCTAAGCCGCTGCATGCGAATGCGTACTGACCGATCGTTTCTACACCGTCGGGAATGACGATCGTATCAATCTGCAAGCCGTAGAACGCATAATCGCCGATCTCCTTCATATTCGTAGGAAGAACGACCTCCGTCAGGTTGGGCGAAACAAACGCACCGGGGTAAACCGTCGTGTCCTCACCTACCGTGAACGTACCCGTTTTCGCGGGAAGCACCATATAGATCTCCGTCTTCGCCGCGTCCATCATAACGTTGTCTTCGATTACGAAATAAGGATTGTTTTTGTCAATCTCGAATTTCGTGAGCTGCGTACAACCGACGAACGGGTTCATCATGATCGAGGAGCTATTCTCGTCGATACCGAGCACCTGTACCGCAGAAGGAAGGTAGAACTCTTTCAAAGGACAGTTCTGGAACGCTCTTGCACCGATCGAAGTCGTGCCTTCGGGAATTTCAATCTCTTCCAAAGAGGTACAGTTTGCAAACGTATCGCTGAGGATTTCCAACAGCTGACCGCCCGAAGGGAAGGTCACGCTCTTAAGAGAGGTACAACCCTCAAACGCAGATTCGCCAAGCGAACTGAGGTTAGCGGGAAGCACAATGCTTTCAAGCGCCGTACAGTTCTGGAACGCATAGGGATAAATTTCCGTCACCGTATCGGGAATGGTAATGTTCTTCAAGGAAGTACAGCCTGTAAACGCCGTATCCTCAATAGTCGTATAGCCATCGGGAATTACAACGTTATCAAGCGACGTACAATCCTGGAACATATAGTAACCGATTGACGTAACGTCCGAGTTGGACGGAAGTCTTACCGTCGTCAGCGCCGTACAATTGTAGAACAAGCCGCCGGGTAAGTACGTCACCGAGTCGGGAATGGTTACGGAAACAAGACTCTCACAGTCATAACAGAACTCTTCTTCAATGAACTGCACGCCGTCCTCAATCACTATCGTTTCAAGACTGTCGCAGTTGCAGAATACGCCGTAGTACAGTTCTTCAACGGTACCCGGAACGACTGCGTGGATAAGGCCCGAACCGTCAAACACGTAGTCCTCGATTACGGTAATGTTCTCCGAAATGGTGAATTCCGTCAGCGACTTACAGTTCGAGAACATATTATAAGGAAGCACCGTCATAGTGTCGGGCAATCTGACCTCCGTCAGCGACGTACAGCCGTTGAATAAGCCGCCACAGCCCTCTACGTCGATATTGTCGGAAATGTACATACTCGTAAGCTTGGAACAGTTGGAGAAGACCCAGCTTCCAAGCGTCGTTACCGTCGCGGGAATTTCAAATTCTTCCAACGAACGGCAACCCGCGAACGCGTAGCTACCGATTTCCTTAATCTCGCCGAGGAAAATAATTTCTTTGAGGTTCGTACAACCAGCAAAGACGCCGTTGATGCTCGTGCCGCTACCGCTGCTACCGTTCTTGATCACGGTGACGCTTTCAGGAAGCGTAATGGTTTCAAGACCGCTCGACGTGAACAATGCGCGAGGCAGCTCGGTCATGTCAAAGCCCTCTTCAAACGTAACCGTCTTCAAAGACTTGCACTGATAGAACGCGTAGGAGTTGGAGGACGCCAAGAGGAACTCGTCAATTGTCGCAGGAATGGTAAATTCTTTCAGCGAGAGGCAATTGAAGAAGAGGTAAGGCGCGATCGCCGTGATCTTAGAGCCTTCTTCAATTTCCACCGTTTCCAAGCTATGACATTCAAGGAACGCCGCCGTACCGATCTCCGCAATGTTCTTAGGAATATTAATGGATACTAAGCTACTGCAATATGCAAACGAAGCGTCTGCAATCATAGTCGTACGTGCAGGAAGCACAACGTTTTCAAGTGCGCTGCAATATGCGAACACGAATCCGTAGCGTTTTGCACTCGACGAGGTGGAAAGCCCCGTAGTGCTGCTGACCGTCGACTGATACATCCAGCCCTCGGTACCGATCTTCAAGGGAGCGGTGCCGCCCTCCTCAAAGGTAACCTTTTTCAGGTTGCCGCAGCCGTAGAACGCAAAATCTTCAATACTGATAACGCTCTTGGGAATATTAACTTCTTCCAGCGCGTCACATTCGTAGAACGCCTGCTCGTTGATACTCTGCAAGGTTGCGGGAAGAACTACCTTTTTAAGCGTCGTATTCCCATAGAACGCGTAGTTGTAAATAGTCAAAACGCTGCTGGGAACGGTGAACGTTTCGTCCGACTTAAATGCAGGGTAGTAGTAAAGAATGGTCTTATCGCTGTTGTACACAACGCCGCCCTCGGATACGTAGAAGTTATTATCCTTAGGAATGTTGATCGAAGCCAGCGAGTCGCACCCGAAGAATACCGTCGAGTCGAAGCTGGTAAGATCTGCCGACAATTCAACAGATTTCAGCGAGGTACAGTTTCTAAACGCATTCGGGTTGATTACGTTCACGCGCTTAGGAAGCTTAATCTCCTCCAAAGCCTCGCAATCCTGGAATGCGTACAAGTCGATCATCAAGGGAGCGGTGCCGCCGTCCTCAAAGGTAACGCTCGTCAGCTTCGCACAGCCCGCAAACGCTTCGTTGTACAAGCCGTCGCCGATTCTCTCCACTTCTTTGGGGATCACAACCGCTTTCTCTCTACCTTGAGGGCAGTAGAGCAGCGTCTTGCCGTCCTTGCTGTACACGATCCCGTCAATGGATTGATACATATTTTCCGCAATTTCGTCGGCTGCAATGTTGATCTCTTTCAGGTTGGTACAGAAATCGAATGCGTGATAAGGCGTCGAAGAGCTAGTTCTGAACGCATACGCCGTACCGAACGGAGGAACGTCTTTGCCGTCCAAGTCGTGATATTCCGTCAAACGACCAGGCAGGTTGATGACCTCCAACGATTCGCAATAATAGAACGCGCCGTTCGCCAAGGAGATAGGCTGCGTACCACCCGCTTCAAACGTAACCGTCTTCAAAGAGGTACAGTAACCGAACGCATACGCGTCAACCGCTTTACGGTTATACATATAGCTCGTGTTGTTCTGACCGCCATAGACGGGATGATCGTCAAGCGGCGCAAGGTTTGCAAGCGACTTGGGAAGAACGACCTCCTCCAAAGCATAGCAGTATCTGAAACAGTAATAGCCGATCTGGTTGAGGTTACTCGTCTGCCCGTCGGGCGCAAATTTCAGCGTTTTGAGCGAATTTGCATTATTGAAACTGTATTGCCCAAGTTCTCTCAAACGAGCGGGGAAGATGACCGTTTCCAAATCGTAACAGTTATAGAACGCAGAGCCGTAAGCGTAGCTCGGCGATTTGGAAGTAGGCGAAGAATAATAGGTGCAGGAGCCGCCGATTACAAGGTTCTTTGTGCCACCATCCTCGAATTTCAGTTCCTTCAAGCCCGAATATGCGAACGCATAGTAGTAAATATTCGTTACGTTCTTGGGAATGGTAATAGATTCAAGCTTTCCGGTGTAGTAGAACGCATTCGGCCAAATCGTTTCAAGCTGGCTGTTTTCCTCAAACTTAACCTCTCGAAGCTGCGATCTCTGCGTAGCGCTAGAATAGTTGGTATAGAACGCGTAGTTGTAAATATCCGTTACCGTTGCAGGAATGGTGATCGAGGTGATCTTCGGGTTGTAAGCAAGAGCGTAGTACCCGATCGTCTTCAAGGTGGTACCGCCCGAGGAATTCTTCGCAAACGTTACCGTTTTCAATTTTGCGTTATTAGCGATCGAGTAGTAACCGATCTTCTCCACCGTCGAAGGAACCGTCACCGTTTCCAAAGAGGCATTGTAACAAATACCGTAATCAGCAAGCTCCGTCAAGCCTTCGTTGAGCTTGAGCGTCGTAAGCTTCGTCATATACGAGAAGGCATACTGTCCGTAGCTTTCCGTACGCGAAGGAAGCTCTATCGTCGTCAACAATTTACAGTCACGGAACACGTTAGGTCCGATCACGAGAGGCTGCGTGCCGCCCGCTTCAAACGTGATCGTCTTCAACAGCAGACAGCCACGGAACGCGCCGTCCGCAATCTCCGTTACGTTCTTACCGATCGTAAACGAAGTGATGTTACGGTTGTTTCTGAATACGCCCGCGCCGATCTTGGTTACGGATGCGGGAAGGGTGTATGCGTCCTTTTTACCTGCGGGATAGTACAAAATCTCCGTCATGGTCTTGTTGAACAGAATACCCTCCGTATCTGCAAAGTAGGTGTCGTTATTATCGGACACTTCTACTTTATTCAAATAGCTAAGACCGTTAAGCAAGCCGCCAAGCTCGGTCACCTGTGCGGGCAACCAGATCTTGGAAATACGGGAATTATAGAAGACGTAGTCGCCGAAAGAAAGGCTCGCACCGTCCTTCGTCGTTTCTTCAAACGAAAGCTCCGTCAAATAATACCAACCGTAGAACGCGATATCGCCGATCTCTTCAATGGACGCAGGCAACGTCAGCGATTTGATATCATAGTTATACATGAACGCGCCTTCGCCGATCGTCGTTACCTTACTGCCCTTCTCAAAGACGATCTCTTCGATATCGGAGCAGCTACGGAACGCGTAGTCACCGATCGAAACGTCGTTAAAACCACCGCCTTGGAAGGTGATTTTCTTGATATAATAGCTGTTATAGAACGCCCATTCGCCGATCTCGGTTACGGACGCAGGGAGTACCAACTCGGTGATATTATACGAATAGATAAACGCGCCGGGGGCAACCTTGTTGACGCTTACGGGCATGGTGTATTTGCCGTTCGTCGCCGTCAAATCAATGCGACGGGGCGCATACAACGCAACCGTTTGATTTTTATTGAAGAGAACGCCGCCTACCGAGCTATACAAAGCGTTGCCCGAAGCTACGTTGATCTCTTCCAAATAAGAACAATCCATGAACGAGTCTTCTACGAACTCGTAGTTACTCGTCGTGATGTTATCGTAAACAGGTTCCGTAGTCGTTTCGCCCGTAACGTAATATCTCGTCGTTGCAAGCGAGGTAAGGTGTGCGGGAAGATTGACGACCTTCAACGAGCTACAAGAACGGAACGCACTCTTTTCAATCGTCAAGCTTGCGTTAGCGTCCGTAGCTTCCGCGAAATCTACCTGCACGATCTTAGCAGAATAGAACGCGTCGTTCTCGATCGTTTCTACGCTTGCAGGAATGGTGATCGTTTCAATGACTGCGCCGTAGAACACTCTGTAAGGAATTACCTCAACGCCTTCGGGCATGACGTAATCCTTTTCCTTGTACGCCATAGGGAACGCCGCAACTTCCGTGCAAGGCATTTCGTCTAATCTACCGTTGTCGAACAGAACGCCGTCCTTCGACCAGTAACGAATGATCTTGTTACCCGCAACCTCCGTTATGTTGATCTCTTCCAGATAGGTACAACCCGTAAACGAGCTGTTCGGCTCTACGGAAATATCCTCGATCGTGTTGGGAATGTTGATCTTCTTTAATTTGGTACAATCCTTAAACGCGTGCGGAGCAATTTCCTTAACGGGAATACCCATATACGTTACGGGAATGGTTACCTCGGTGACGAGGTTAATTCTCGCACCCTTGGATACTTTGTATGCGGTCACGCCGCCAACTTTGGTGAGCTGATAGTCAAGGACCATGTCCTTCCAGAATGCATACGCAACCGTACCCTCCGTGTTGCCTGCGGTCAAATCTTCCACCGCAATGCTCCAAGGATTTACGCTGACGCCGTATTCGTCCGTGAAACGGATACCCGTGCCGCCGGGCGCGCTATACCAGCCGCCGAACGCTTTCGTGGGATCGGTCGTCGTAGGAATGGTCATTTCAAAGTCTTTGCTGTACGTAACCTTTACGCTCGTTTCCGTGCCCGAACCGCCTACGCCGTATTCATACGTAACCGTATAGGTGTTGGGCGTGTAGTCCGCGTACAATTTCACGTCTGCCGTGCCGCGGAAATAACGGTCGGTGTAAAGCTCCGCATTACCCGCGCCGACTGCATTCGTCTTATACCAGCCATAGAAGGTATAACCGCTCTTCTTCAACGAAGAACCGTCGAAGGAATCCACGGGATCGCCCACCGCTTTGTACTGCGTAGCAAATTCCGTACCGATTACCATGGTATCGAATTCGACTTTATACGCCTTTACCGTCGTCGCTACCCAGCTCGAATAGTTCGTGCCGTCGTAGTAACGCACTTCAATTTTATTGTCACCCGATTTGGTGAGGGCAACCTTCGCGAAATTCGCGCCGTCCTCAACGACTACGGGCGTACCCTCGTTGACGCGTACTTCGTACGACGTCGCGCCGATTACGTGGTTCCAGGACACTTCGCCCGCCTCGTATGCGATCGAGGTGTACATTGCATAGTAACGAACGTCAATCTCGTCGCTCCAAAGCGAGGTCGCGTTGTTCGCGCCCTTTGCCTGAATACTGATCTTATAGTCCGCCGCAGCTACCCAAGAGATCTGCTGCGCGCTCAATTCAATGGAATTCGTCGTCGTAGTAAACGTCTTATCGCCGATTTTCACCGTGTAACCCGTCGCGCCGCTTACCGTGCGCCAAGTCATGGTAGCGCCGTCAATCTTCACTACGCTGGGCGCAGCGAGAACGGTCTTATTATAAATAATATTCTCGACGGGGGTCGCGCCGTAACCATCTGCGAACGCATAGACGTTAATTTTGATCCCGTCCGTGATATTTTCACATTCTTTGAGGCTGTAACTCGTGCCTTTCACAACTGCCGCCTCATGATTGTGCGCGGCATTTCCGCACTTGATGGAAACGACGTAGCCGTCTGCATTTTCCACCGCGTTCCAGCTAAGGGTTTCCGTCGCTTCGTCGATTGCAAGACCGGTAAGCTGCCCTAAGCCCTTTTCATACGTGAACGTTCTCGACGTCATAGGCACGTAGCCCTCCGCCGCCGTCGTTACCGCAAACTTAATACCCTCCGTCGGCATGACGCAGGTAGCGAAATCATAGCTCGTCGCCGCACCCATGTCCTTGTTGACGTGGTTGTGGTTGCTATCGCCGCAAACGATCGTAAGAAGATAGTTCGTAGCGTTTTCCACCGTATTCCAGCTTACCACCGTCCCATTTACGCTGAAATGAGAAACGCGGGAAAGCGCATTATTGACGTAGTATCTTACCGCCGTTTCAGAATTCTTGGACGAATCGGACGCAACCGCGGTCACCTTTACGGTGTAATCGCCGATGGGCGAATCGCCGAACGGTACGTTGTACGTCGTGCTACCCGTCGTCGTAGAGATTGCTTCAAACCCGTCAGGACCGCTCACTTCTACCTTGTACGTGCTGACGCCGTCAATCGCATTCCAAGAAATCGCGTTGGGGAATACGTTGACTACGGGCGTAGCAAGCTTGCTGCCGCCAACTACGTTCCAAACAGCGTGCAGGGTGATGTCTTCGGACACCTCCATACCGTCTACGAACATATAGGAAAGCTTGGATGCGTCGTCGTACATGCTGATCGCCCAGCCGCCGAACGTATAACCGCTACGCGTAGGCGTAGGCACGGTAGCATTATAGAGCTTTCCGTCAATCGTCGAAACCGCCTGAGGCGCTTGCGCCGCATAGCCGAGGTCGAAATCTACGGTATATTCCGCCGCCTCGGGATCGGAAACGACCCAACGCGCGTACAGCGTGGTATCGCCGACGATCTTCTGCGTGCCGAACAGGAACGGCGTCTTAAAGGCGCTGTCCGTATACCAGCCGATAAACTCATAGCCGCTACGCGTAGGGTTGGTAGGCTTTTCAAGCGTCTTACCGTTCAGTACGGTAGCCGCGTCAACCGCCGAGCCGCCCTTGGAATCGTAGGCAACCGAATAGGATATCGTTTTATAGAATTTCAACGATACGTTCTCGATCGTCATAGTGATCACCGTCGTTTCATACGCGGCCGTGATCGTAGAATCGTTACTGAACGTAAGAGTCAGCGTCAAATCGGTCAAGGAATATGTACCCGATTGCTGCGTCCCGTTCATGGTGAGCACGAACTTCCTGCCCTCCGTCAGAGCAAGAGCCGTATTGTCGTCCCCGTTGTCGTAACAGCAATATACGCCAACCTCAGGACCGCTCTTTTCTTCTTTGTCTCTACAAGCTGTTGCAACCACGCCCAGAACGACCATCATCATTGCCATGATCGCCAAGCGCAAAGCATGCAAAAATCTCTTTGCTTTCATAAAGACTTCTCCTGAAAATGAAATTTATCCGTGTAAATATACGGACATATTTTAATTTTAATCGACAAAATGAATTTTGTCAACTATTTTAAATCTATTTTTTAAATTTTTTGAAAATTTTTTTTATTTTTTTGTTAAAAAAATTCCCAAAATTGCCTTTTTGCCCCTAAATTTGAAAAACCTGCGTTTATTTTAATTACAAACGCAGGAAAAAACGTAAACTTAATTTTTAAACAATTGATTATAACATATTTTTTGCTATAACACATTTTATTTTGTCGCGCGCACACAAGAAAGCCGCGCGCTCGTCACAGGAATACTAAAAAGTTTTTCTCTATCAATGCTACACCAAATGCGCACCAAAAATTTTTTGAAAATTAAATAAACATTGCCATAGCCAAGTATTCTCTGGTAAGTCGTAATATCGATAGAATGAGCAGACACATTACTCGGCACTACGCCATACCTATGCGACGACTTGCGTACAATACGTAAGACCTGACATTGTAGATACTTGGATGGGAGATAGTTCCGAACGCCTTGTCGGACGTGTATATACCCACTTCCCTGATAAATTCATGACCGCGCAAATGGATTTGGTACAATTTGAATTCTAAAAAATCAAGCAAAAAAGCCGTTTGAGAAAATCACTCGAACGGCTTTTGCTATGTGGATAAAAATACGACTTTGAAGTGGACACCAAAACGCGCACCAAAAACGGTATAAATTGAAAAATTCGCTGTTTTCGACTGCATAAACACGTCAAATATGCAAAAAAATCGGGCATTTATGCGCTTATTTTGCATAATTACCCGATTTTGGTGCGGTCGACAGGAATTGAACACCTACTGCCCCTTCAAAACCCCTTTATTTTCAAGGCTTTCAGCCAACAGGTACCAAATAGGTTCCAAATTGTTTTTACATTTTTTTATGCAAAAAAGCAATGATTTTTTTGTCGTTTTCCATTTTCCCGCAGTCGACAGGATAATATCCTGTCAATTATTTTATTATAATTAAATTTAGTATAAAAACCATACAAAGAAAATACAATTCCCTTGTATGCCTTATAATACAAATTAAAAAACTTTCCAATACCCCGTCTTATCCGAGCCAACACGCTCGATAAGACCTTTTTCTTTTTAAGATCTTATATTACTTACAAACTGGTTTTGAAAAAATTGATACTAATTTATGGCGAAATACAAAAATTGATGAAGATTAAAAAATAAGGAGAAATATCTATGAAAACACCACCTATTTACCAATGGAAAAAAGATTGCGAAAGACGTATCGAAGAAATTAAAGAAGAACTTCGTGACGTAGAATCACAACCCGATTCCCCTTTACGGCAAAAGAAAATTGATCGCCTTGAACGGGAACTCGAAACCGAATACGCGTCTTTAGAAGATTATAAAGGACGTATTCAAATTTATGAAAACGAATTTTAATAAAAAGGAGATAGAAAAATGAAAACTTTAGAATGTAGCGGTAAAGGCGATAAACGCTTTTGCACCTTTTATGCTTTCGTCGATTTTGACGGTAAGTATAAAAGTATTGAAGCCCACCTGCAAGACTGTAAACGCAACGAGCAAGGCTATCCTTGTAAAAAAGGTGAATGGGCTACGCACATTGTCCTTTGCGGACAAAAACTGCCTATATCCAACTATACGGCATTTTATCGGTATTTATGGTATATGTACTTCCGCGCAAATCCCGACCTTGTAGATTACGCTGCGGATTTCAAAGCCTTTACTAATCAATTCCGTGGCAACAGCAAAAACTGCCCCAGCGATTGCATTAAAGCTTACGTCCACCACGACAGAGCTTTCTATGCTCCTATTTTACAGCTTTGCAAAAAATTAAATATTGAAATTCAAAAAGAAGAAGGAGAAAACTTATGATTGAAAAAGAATTAAAATTTACTGTTACTTACGGCAAACACACTTTCACCTTTGAGCAAGGCTCGAAAGCGTACATCTTCCATACAGGCGTTTATAATGATATTGACAAAAAGTATGGTATCAAAGGCTTACTTGAATATGTTGATTTCGTTCACGATTGCTATATTGAAGATAGCAACCGCACCCCTCTCGGCTCGTTAGGAGATTATATCGCTGCAAAATGGAAAAAGATTAAAAATAAAAGTCTTAACGACGTTTTAGAAAAATTTTACGAACAGGAGATTTATTAAAATGGCAAAATTACACGAACTTGAAAAGTATCTTCACTACACCTTTTCCACGGGTTGCGACACGGGCGAAGATTATAAAGCTTTCCAACGCAAATACATAAATTATTTGCGCGCGCTCTGCAACGAAAATGGTTGGACGTTGATTGTTTCCAGCAAAAGCCATTACTGGTTTTCCGTATTTATTCGCAACCAAGCAGGCAAGCATTTGTATCTTTCCATATCCGACGTTCGGTTTTGGAAAAACGAATGGTATCACCGTATCCTAATCCGTACCGCCAAAAACGAAAAAGAT
>JAFTPK010000001.1 GCA_017463325.1 Clostridia bacterium | reverse complement strand
TTCTCGCGCAAAGCTGTTCTTTGCGCTCGGTCACGCTCACCGCCTACCTATCGGCGTTCGCTTATCTCGCCCCTAAAAAGCGTTATCAACGCTTTTCTTTACGGGCAGCTCGTCGCTCTATCCAGCCAAAGCTAACAGTGCTTGTTATTCCGTAAGCCGTACTCTATCCGATTGAGCTTGGTTACGGTTCTCTTTCACCTCGACGAAAAATACTTTCTCCGTCAAAGCGCTTATATAGTATAGTGCTTTTTAAAAGTTTTGTCAACTGTTTTTTCGTCGTTTTTTAAAGTATTTGGAAAAAATTCTTAATAAATCAAATTTACATTTTCCAGCCCTTCCGTGTGGGGTGGAGCGGCGTCCGAAATGACGGCGTCGTACTGATCGAGCGACGTTAAACGGTAAGTCGCGTGCGCGTCAAATTTCGTATGGTCAATGATCAGTACCCTCTTTTTACTGCGCTGAAAGGCAACCCTTTTCAATTCCTTTTGATCCAAAGACCTCTCGAACGTTTCGTTGCCGATTACCGCCGCACAGGACGAAAGCATTAAATCAAACGAAAAACCCGTAAGTTGCCGCGTCGTCCAACTACCCGTGGCAGAGTTGGTGTTGTATTGCACGTTCCCACCGAGCAAAATGAGGTTTAAATTCGGTTTTTTGGAAAGCTGGATCGCCGTTTGCAGGTTGTTCGTGACCACCGTTTTAAAGTTTAAATCCATTCTTTCCGCAAGGGCAAGCACCGTCGAAGAACTGTCAATGAACACCGATTTGAAATAGGGGATATGCGGCAGGGCTTTCGTGGCTGCCTTTTCCTTTTCTCTCGCGTTTTTTTCCATACGGAAAAAAATGGAAATTTCTTCCGCATTCTCGGGCAAAAGCGCGCCGCCGTGGCTGCGCTCGATCAAGCCCATGCTCTTCATCTCCGCAAGGTCGCGGCGAATGGTCGCTTCGCTGACGAATAACGCTTTCGCAAGCCCCGTTACGTCCGCCCGTTTGCTCTCTTTTAAAATGTTCAGAATTCCGTTTTGTCTTTCGTTGAGCGCCATGGTCTTTTTCTCCGATTGCGCGTTTGTGCGCTTCTTTGTTTAAATTTTATCACTTTTTGCACGTTTTGTCAAACAAACGCGTAGGGCAACGGGAATTTTTTCTTTCTTTATTTATAAACGCGCGCGCACGCGCATACGATAATTTGTTTTTGCGCGTTTGTGCGTATTTATGATTGAAACGGGCGTAAAAAAACTTTTTTTTTCAATCTTTCAAACATATATAGACAAATAGGAAAATATGTGGTATAATTACTATGATATAATATAGAAAGGGGTGAAAAGCGGCTAAAAGAGCCGCGCGGCTCACCTAAAAAGGAAGGAATATGAGATATTATCTTGCAATCGACATAGGTGCTTCGTCGGGTAGACATATCCTTGCTCATCTTGAAAACGGGAAGATGGTAACGGAAGAAATTTACCGTTTCCAAAACGGCCCGGAGTTGCTTGTCGGCTACGACGGTAAGGAGCATTTGACGTGGACGCACGAACGGCTTTTTCAAGAAATTTTGAACGGCTTAAAAAAGGCGGGGGAAATGGGGAAGATCCCGTATTCGGTGGGGATTGACACTTGGGGCGTCGATTACGCGCTTTTGGATGAGAACGATAAGGAGATCGGCGGCACGTATTGTTATCGTGACTCTCGGACGGAGGCGACCATTCCCGTTGTACACGGGCTGATTCCTTTTGAAAAATTATTTGAAAAGACTGGCATTGCGTTTGCGTCGTTCAACACCGTTTATCAGTTGTATGACGATAGGCTTTCCGGGCGTATGGAAAACGCAAAGACTATGCTGATGCTGCCCGATTATTTCCACTTCCGTTTGACGGGGGTAAAGAAACAGGAATACACCAACGCCACGACGACGGGTATGGTCAATTCCCTCACTCATACGTGGGACGAGGAAATCCTTGAAACGCTCGGGTATAAAAAAGAGCTGTTCGGCGAGCTGTCGCAGCCGGGCACGGAGGTAGGAGAATTCACGGACGAGGTAGCGGCGTTCGTAGGGTATAAGGCGAAAGTCGTTTTGCCTGCCACGCACGATACGGCAAGCGCGGTGCTTGCGGCGCCTTTGAAGGGTCGTACCCCGTACATATCTAGCGGTACTTGGTCGCTTCTCGGGGTAGAGCAAGAATACGCGCACACCTCGAAAGAGGCGCTTGACGCAGGCTATTCCAACGAGGGTAGCGTGAACGGGAATTTCCGTTTGCAGATCAATATCATGGGGCTTTGGATGATTCAACAGGTACGGCACGAGCTTGACGATAAGTACAGCTTTGCGGAGCTTGCGGACATGGCGAGAGAAAACCCCGTGGACTATGAGATCAACGTCAACGATCAGCGTTTCCTTGCCCCCAAGAGCATGATCGACGAGATCAACGCCGCCGTGGGCAAAGAACTGACGGTTGGAGAAATGGCGTACGTCATTTACAACAACCTTGCGAAATACTACGACAAATCGTTAAAGGCTCTTGAAGGGGTGACGGGGAAGAAATACGAAACCCTTAACATTATCGGCGGCGGCAGTAAAAATATCCTGCTCAACGAGCTGACGGCGAAGTACACGAAGAAACAGATCGTGACGGGGCCGACGGAGGGCACGGCGATCGGGAACTTTATGATGCAAATGGTTGGCTCGGGAGAGCTGGAAAGCGTTGCCGCGGGCCGCGAGATTATTAAAAATTCTTTCGACATCAACGAAATGGAAAAGCCTGAAAGAAAGGTATTGATAAGAATTATTAAAAAGAAAAAAGACGGAAAGGAGAAAATCATGTCCAGATACGAAGAAGCGAAAAAGATTTACGCGGCGTACGGAGTAGACACCGAGGCTGCAATGGAAAGACTTGCGAAGATCCCCGTCAGCGTCCATTGCTGGCAAGGCGACGACGTGATCGGGTTCGACGGGAGCGATTCCCTTTCGGGCGGTATTCAAACGACGGGCAACTATCCCGGCAGAGCGAGAAGCGCAGAAGAGCTGTTTGCCGATATGACGACGGCGTTCAAGCTGATGCCCGGTAAAAAGAGAGTAAACGTGCACGCGTGCTACGCGATCCTCGGCGAGGATAAGGGCAAGGTGGACCGCGACGCATACACCTATAAATATTTCGAGCCGTGGGTAAAATGGGCGAAAGAGAACGGTCTTGACGGCGTGGATTTCAACCCGACCTTCTTTGCTCATCCGAAGATGAAAGACGGGCTTTCCCTCTCCTCTCCCGACGAAGAAACGAGAAAATTCTGGATCGCGCACGGTAAGGCGTGTATGAAGATCGCGGCGGAAATGGGTAAAGCCATGGGTAGCCCTTGCGCCGTCAACCTTTGGGTTCCCGACGGGTATAAGGATATCCCTACCGACCGTCTTGGACCCCGTCAGAGATTGAAAGAGTCCCTCGACGCCATTTTGGAAGATTACGACAAGGAATGGGTGATCCCCGCCGTGGAAAGCAAGGTGTTTGGGATCGGCATTGAGAGCTATACGGTAGGCAGTAACGAATTTTATCAGAACTACGCGGCGACGCGCGGCATCTGCTGCTTGCTTGATACGGGTCACTATCATCCCACCGAGGTCGTTTCCGATAAGATTCCCTCGCTCCTTGCGTTCTATGATAAAGTAGCGCTCCACGTTTCCCGTCCCGTAAGATGGGATAGCGACCACGTGATCGTAGTGGACGACGAGCTGAAAGAGCTTTCCAAGGAAATTATCCGTAACGACGCCGACGAAAAGGTTATGATCGCGCTTGACTATTTCGACGCTTCCATCAACCGTCTTTGCGCGTGGGTAACGGGCGTTCGCTCCATGCAAAAATCGCTGTTGACGGCGTTGTTGCAGCCGTACGCGGAAATGAAGAAATTGCAAGACGAGAACAATTTGACTAAAGTTCTGTATATGCACGAAAGAGTAAAATTCCTGCCGATTTCGGACGTTTGGGAGGAATACCTGCGTAGACAGGGTCTGAAAGAGGACTGGTTTGACGCCGTGGAAAAATTTGAAGCGGAAGTTATTGCGAACAGAAAATAAGGAGAACGGAATGAAAATTTTGGTTGTAAACGCCGGTAGCTCTTCGTTGAAATATCAGCTTTTCGACATGGACACCGAGGCGGTGCTTGCGAAAGGGAATTGTGAACGTATCGGCATTGACGGCATGGTAACGCATAAATGTCCGGGCAAAGAGGATTATAAGGCGAATGCCGACTTGAAAGATCACCGCGCGGCAATCACGCTGGTATTAAAGCTGCTCACCGATAAAATGCTCGGGGTGATCGCAAGCGTCGAGGAGATCGACGCGGTAGGTCACCGTGTGGCGCACGGCGGGGAAATGCTTAGAAAATCGGCGGTGCTCGGCGAGGACGAAATTAAATACCTCGAAAGCATTGTAGAGTTAAATCCTTTGCACGGCCCTCCCGCGATCAGCGGTTTTAAGGCTTGCAAAGAGGTGATGCCGAATATCAAACACGTAGGCGTCTTTGACACCTCCTACTATTCGGATTTCGAGCCGAAAGCGTATGTATATCCGATCCCTTACGAGCTGTACGAGGAATTCAAGATCCGTCGCTACGGTTTCCACGGTACCTCGCATAGATACGTAAGCGGCGTCGCACAGGAGCTTTTGAAGAATAAGAACGCGAAGATCGTCACCTGCCACCTTGGCAACGGCTCGTCCATTACGGCGACCATGAACGGAAAGGCGATTGATACGTCTATGGGCTTTACGCCGCAAGACGGCGTGCCTATGGGGACGAGAAGCGGCGCGCTTGATCCGACGGTGGTGCCTTTCATCATGAAGAAGAAAGGGCTGACGGCGGAAGAGGTGGAAAAGCTGCTCAACTCCAAGTCGGGGCTTTTGGGTGTTTCGGGCATATCGAGCGATTGCCGCGACGTAGAAACGGCGGCAAACGAGGGTAACGAACGGGCAAAGCTTGCGCTGGATATTCTCGTGCATAACGTGAAAAAGATTGTCGGCTCGTACGTAGCGGAAATGAACGGGATCGACGCACTCGTCTTTACGGCGGGGATCGGCGAAAACGACCGCGATTTGCGCGCACAGGTCTGCAAAGAAATGTCCTATCTTGGAATTGAAATCGACGAAGAGGTAAACGCAACCTGTCCTCGCGGAGAAATTGCGGATATCAGTAAAAAGGGCGCAAAGGTCAAGACGCTTGTCATTCCCACCAACGAGGAATATATGATCGCGCTCGACACGAAAAATTTGACAAAATAAAAAATAATATAAAGGAAGGAATTTACTATGAAATCTCCATTTGAAATCAAGAAAGAAATCTGCGAAGTCGGCCATAAGCTGTACGCTTTGGGTTTCGTAGCAGCCAACGACGGTAATATTTCCGTGAAGATCAACGATCACGAATATTATTGCACGCCCACGGGTGTTTCCAAAGGCTCGTTGACCCCCGACATGATCATTAAAGTAGACGAAAACGGCAAGAAACTGGAAGGGAAGCTCAACCCCTCGTCCGAAATCAAGATGCATATGCGTGTGTACAGAGATCGTCCCGACGTAAACGCGGTTGTTCACGCGCATCCTCCCATCGCGACGGCGTTCACGGTTGCGGACATTCCCCTCGATCAGTACATTCTTCCCGAAGCGGTGCTTACGATCGGCGAAGTTCCCACCTGTGACTACGGTACGCCGTCCACGATGGAAATCCCCGATTCCCTTGCTCCCTACATTCAGAACCACGACGCGTTCTTGCTCCGTAACCACGGTGCGCTTACGGTTGGTTGCAACCTGACGAAGGCGCAGTTCGTTATGGAAGAAGTGGAATTCAACGCAAGAATTTGCAAGTACGCAATGGAGCTTGGCGCGGTACACGAAATCCCCACCGAGCAGCTTAAAAAGCTGATGGATCTTCGTAAGAAGATGAATCTTCCCGGCCGTCACCCCGGCATTGAGATCGAAGAAGAGGTAAACGGTGCCGAAAAGGACGAGCTGGTTTCCGAAATCACCCGTAAGGTGCTTTCCGCACTCGGCAAATAAGAAAAAAAATTAGCTAAGGAGTTAAGAAATGGCTATTAACTGGACGGAAGCGCAGATCGAAGAAGTAGTGGCTTCCATTTTGAAAAATCTTGCAAGCGAAACTCCTGCGGCAAAGGGTTGGGATTCCACGCAATACAACGGGCGTAAGCTGATCGGGATCTACGAGGATATGAACGACGCGATCGACGCGGCGACGGCGGGCTATAAAGCGGTTCGCGCAATGCGTCTTGAAGAGCGTGAAAAGGTCATTGCGAAGATCCGTGAGCTTTGCAGAGCGGAGGCCTCTATTATGGCGGAGCTTGGCGTTGCGGAAACGAAAATGGGTAAGGTTGCGCATAAGACGGCAAAGCATTGCCTCGTTGCGGACAAGACCCCCGGCACGGCGGATATCGTCGCGCAAGCGAAAACGGGCGACTACGGCCTGACGCTGACCGAAATGGCGCCGTTCGGCGTCGTCGGTAGTATCACGCCGAGCACCAACCCCTCCGAAACGGTCATTTGTAACAGTATCGGTATGATCGCAGCAGGAAACGGCGTCGTGTTCAATCCTCATCCGAACGCGATTGCAACCTCCAACTACGCCGTAGACCTCGTCAACCGCGCAAGTGCGGCGGCGGGCGGCCCGAAAGTGTTGGTTGCTTCCGTAGTGAAGCCCACGCTCGACACGGCGCAGGTGATGTATAAGCATCCGAATATCCGTTTGCTCGTTTGTACGGGCGGCCCCGGGGTCGTAAGAAGCGTGCTTTCGAGCGGCAAAAAGGCGATCGGCGCGGGTGCGGGAAATCCTCCCGTAATCGTAGACGATACGGCGGATATCCAAAAGGCGGGCAAGGACATTATCGACGGCTGCTCGTTCGACAACAACCTGCCTTGTATTGCGGAAAAGGAAGTATTCGTATTCCGTAACGTCGCAGACGAGCTTATTTCGGCTATGCTGCAAAACGGTGCGTATAAAATCAACGCGCAGCAAGCGGCAAAGCTTGCGGAAATCGTGCTCGTGGACGTAAAAAATCCCAAGACGGGAATCGTCAAAAAGACGGTCAGCCGCGACTGTGTGGGCCGCGACGCGAAGGTGCTTTTGGCGAAGATTGGGGTAAACGTAGGCGACGACGTTCGTTGCATTATCTGTGAAACGGATTTCGAGCATCCTTTCGTACAGCACGAATTGATGATGCCCATTCTTCCGATTGTAAGAGTGGACGACATTGATCAGGCGATCGACCTTGCGGTAAAAGCGGAGCACGGCAACAGACACACGGCGCATATGCACTCGAAGAACATTGATCACCTCACCCGTTTTGCGCGGGCGGTGGAAACGACCATCTTCGTAAAGAACGCGCCCTCGTATGCAGGGATCGGGTTTGGCGGCGAAGGTCATACGACGTTCACGATCGCAGGGCCTACGGGCGAAGGACTTACCAGCGCGAGAAGCTTTACGCGTTATCGTCGCTGCGTCATGTCGGATAGTTTCCGAATTATTTAAAGAACGAAAAAGGAGAGAACATTATGGATATTACATCAGCTCAGGTAGAAAATCTCGTCCGTAAAATTCTCGGGGAAATGGGCGGCAGCAGCTCTTCCTGTTCTTCTTGCGGCGGTAAGGTGCCCAAGACGGGGAAAGTGGCAATGCTCACGGCCACCAAGAATATCGAGGTAAAGGAATTTGCTATTCCCGAGCTTCAAGACGACGACATTCTCGTGAAGGTAGAGGGTTGCGGCGTATGCGGCACCGACGTTCACGAATGGAAGGGCGACCCGTTCGGGATCATTCCCGTAACGCTCGGCCACGAAGGCACGGGGGAAATCGTTGCGCTCGGTAAGAACGTTAAGTTCGACACGGCGGGCAACCCCATTAAGGTAGGCGACAAGATCGTTACCAGCGTTATTAGCTGTGGCGAATGCCAGATCTGCCGTAACCACCCCGCGCAGACCAACCTCTGCGAAAAGCAGGGCGTATTCGGGCTTGTGCCCCACAACGACGCAAATCCTTTCATGGGTTGGTTCGCAACGCATATCTTGATCCGCGATCCGGGTGCGACGTATTTCGTCGTCAACGACCTTGATTTGCAGGAAAGAATGCTCCTCGAACTTGCTTGCGTTTGCGTACACGCATTAAAGCGTGCCAACAGCACGGGTCTTATCAATTTCAATTCAAAAGTCCTCGTACAGGGTCTTGGTCCCGTTGGACTTGTTATGATCAGCGTTTTGAGAGCGGCTGGCATCAACCACGTAATCGCGATCGACGGTACGCCCAAGCGTCTTGAAATGGCGAAAAAGCTGGGTGCAAAGACGGTGATCAACTTCCGCGAGGCGACCAAGCTTGAAGAGAGAGTGGCGATCGTGAAAGGGGTAACGAGCGGTATCGGCGCGGATTTTGCGTTCCAATGCACGGGCGCGCCCGCAGCGGCGAAGGACATCTACGAATATATCCGTCGCGGCGGCGGTATGTGTGAAATGGGCTTCTTCGTCAACAACGGCGAATATAACGTGAACCCGCACTTCGCAATGTGTAATAAGGAGATCACCCTCGTCGGGTCTTGGGATTATAGCGCAGACGACTATCCCACGACGATGGCGTTCCTCCGTCAGGCAAGAGAAATGAATATTCCTATCAAGGAACTCATTACCCACTCCTATCCTCTTGATAAACTCAACGAGGCAATGGAGATGAATATTTCTCAGCAAGGCATCAAGATCTGTTACGTAGCCGACTAAGGAGAGGCGGATATGGCGCTTGGAATGATAGAAGTTTTCGGTTTTACGACCTCGATCGTCGTAGCCGACAGAATGGCGAAAGCCGCGGACGTGAAAATCGTGGCGATCGACAAAAACAAGCCGGCGGCGGGTGACGCAGCCGAAGTGCCCCTCGTAATGGCGATCAAGGCAGAAGGCACCGCGGCGGCTGTTGAAGCGGCTGTGGCGGCGGGAAAAGAGGAAGCGGAAAAGCGCGGATTGTACATCACCCATAAGATTATCGCCCGTCAGAGCGAAGATATCGAATGGTTTGCGCATTTAAGCGCCCTCGGCAAAGACAAATTAAGATAAAAAAAATAAAAAAAATAAAATTCAAGGAGAATTAAAATCATGATGGAAGCATTAGGTATGGTAGAAACCAGAGGTTTGGTAGCAGCGATCGAAGCAGCGGATGCTATGGTAAAGGCGGCGAACGTCGTTTTGATCGGTAGCGAAAAGATCGGTAGCGGTTTGGTAAGCGTTATGGTCCGTGGCGACGTTGGCGCTGTTAAGGCTGCTGTGGAAGCAGGTAGCGCAGCGGCTACCGCGCTCGGCGAAGTAATCGCAACGCACGTTATTCCCAGACCCCACGCAGACGTGGAAAAACTTCTTCCCGCAATCAAATAAGTTAAAACGGAACGGACGACGGGGAAGACGGTTTTTTACCGCTTTCCCGAGCCGCCCCGTGTTTAACGCGGTCGGTTAGAAATTTTTAGGTTTAGGAGAACTCTTATGAAAGCAATTGCGTTACTGGAAGTGCAAGCTATGGTCGCCGCAATCGCCGGGCTTGACGCGATGGTAAAAGCAGCAAACGTAAAACTTATTCACGTAGAAAAGCGTCTTGGAGGGCGACTGGTAACGGTCGTTGTCGAGGGCGAGGTTTCTGCTGTGCAAGCGGCCGCCGACGCGGGCGCGAAAGCGGCGGCAGAGGTTGGAAACGTGAAGCTGTGCGAGGTGATTGCGCGCCCGCACCCCGACGTGATGAAATTCTTAACGACGGGCTAAAAAATCGGATTTAAGGGAAAGGCCTTAAAAATAAAAAAAACAAAAATTAAAAATGGAGGATAAACAAATGGAAGCATTAGGTATGGTCGAAACGAGAGGTCTTGTAGCAGCGATCGAAGCAGCGGATGCTATGGTAAAGGCGGCAAACGTTATTCTTATCGGTAGCGAAAAGATCGGTAGCGGTTTGGTAAGCGTTATGGTTCGTGGCGACGTTGGCGCTGTTAAGGCTGCTGTTGAAGCAGGTTCCGCGGCGGCTACCGCGCTTGGCGAAGTAATCGCAACGCACGTCATTCCCAGACCCCACGCAGACGTGGAAAAGCTTCTTCCCGCTATCAAATAAGTTAGTCGGAAGAAAAAGTAGGATAGTAGCCAAAGGGAGGAAAACTCCCTTTGGGTGCTACAAAAAGGCCCGAAAAACACGCGGACCTTTTTGTAGCATAGAATTTTGCTTGGTAAAATAACGAAAAAAGGACGTAAAGATTATGGAATATTCAACTGCGCAGATCGCGGAAATGGTAAAAAAAGTACTCTCGGAGATGAGCGACAGGGCGCCCGCGCCCACCTCGCCTTGCGCGCCTGCGGGCGGCTGCCCTACGAACGGCGAAGTCCCCGTCGGCGTGTCGAACAGACATATCCATTTAACCAAAGCCGATTTGGAAACGCTGTACGGTAAGGGGTACGAGCTGACTCCGCTCAAAGACCTTTCTCAGCCGGGACAGTACGCTTGTAAGGAAACGCTTACGATTGTAGGTCCTTCTCTTCGCCCCATTGAAAACGTGCGCGTTTTAGGGCCGTTGAGAAGCAAGTCGCAGGTGGAAATTTCCATGACCGATTCGTACGTATTAAAGGTAAAGCCTCCCGTACGTGAATCGGGCAATCTTACGGGTAGCGCCCCCATTCGTATCGTTGGTCCCAAGGGGATTGTAGAGCTGAAAGAGGGCTGCATTATCGCTAACCGTCATATCCATATGTCGCCGACGGACGCGCAAGCCTTCAAGGTCAAGGACTGTGACACGGTGACGGTGGACGTATGCGGAACTCGCCGCACTCGTTGGTACGACGTGCAGGTGCGTGTGCATAAGGATTTCCGTTTAGAAATGCACGTAGACACGGACGATGCAAATGCAGTAGGAATCGGCAACGGCAGTAAAGTAAAGGTGGTAAAAGAGAAATGTTAAGAGGCGTCATCAGAGGCAATATCGTATCCACGAGAAAGCAGGACTCTCTCGTAGGTAGCAAATTCATGGAAGTCCAGCTCATGAAAAACGGCGAGCTGACGGACGAATATTTGATCGCGATCGACGGCGGCGTAGGCGCGGGGATCGGCGAAGTGGTACTGATTACGACGGGTAGCTCGGCGCGTGTTGCGCTTGAAAGCAATCATTCGACGCCCGTACCCGCCGACGCGGTGATCGTTGGGATTGTAGACTGAAAGAAATGATGGAATTGAAAGAGATCATGAGATCGGCCGGGATTGTTGGCTCGGGCGGGGCGGGGTTTCCCTCGTACGCAAAGCTTGCCGACGGCGCGGACGTTCTCCTTATCAACGGCGCGGAATGTGAACCGCTCCTGTATACCGACTATATCCTGTTAAAGCGCGAGCTTTCTAACGTTCTCAAAGGGATAGAGGCTGTTCTCGAATATGCAAAAATTCCCGCGTCACTTCTTTGCGTGAAAGAGCATACCGCCGAGAAATTGCGTTGGAAAGAGGGAAATAAGCTTGCGGAGCGTATCTTTGTCAAGGTTCTTCCCAACGTCTATCCCATGGGCGACGAAATCAGCTTGATTTATCAAGCGACGGGCAGAGTAGTAAAGCCGGGCAATCTTCCCATTACGGCAAAGACGATCGTATTCAACGTAGAAACGGTGTATAACGTGGCGCTTGCACTCAAAGGCGAGCCTGTTATGATGAAATGGCTGACGATCGGCGGCAACGTAGAGGAAAGCATTGTTGTCAAGGTACCTGTCGGCACACCGGTCGAGGAGCTTTTTGAGAAATACGGTGTCGTCGTTCCCGAGGGGCATACCGTGTTAGACGGCGGCCCGTCCATGGGAAAGGTGATCGACGTAGAAACGGCGGTCGTTACCAAAACGACGAAGGGGCTTTTGATTTTGCCCGACGCTTCTCCCGCGATCCAGTCGAAATTTATCGACGTAAAAAAATCGGTGGCGAGGGCGGAAACTGCTTGCTGTCAATGCACCCGCTGTACGGATATGTGTCCGAGAGCGTTACTCGGTTATCCCTTAGAACCGCATAAAATGGTGCGGACAGCTATGCAAGCGGCGGTTGCGTTGCCGCAAATGGTTCTTTCGGCAACTCTTTGTTGTGGCTGTGGGATTTGCGAAACGCTTGCTTGCTGTCAAGGGATTTCCCCGAAAGCGGTGATCACCAACTATAAAGGCTTGCTTGCACAAAATAAGCTTCGTTTCGTCGGTACGCAGGAGGTAGAGCCTACGCCTGAGCGCGAGTACCGCATGGTACCCTCCGAGCGTTGGGAAAGCGTGCTTGGCGTGAAATCCTTTGATAAGGTTTCCGTTTGGAAAGGGGAAACGAGCGATTTTACAAAAGTGGAGATCGGCACTCGTCAGCATATCGGCGCACCCAGCGTCATTTGCGTAGAAGACGGAGCCGAGGTAAAGAAAGGGGATTTGATCGCGTCGGCAGCAGACGGCTTGTCGTTGCCGCAATACGCGTCAATTGACGGGAAAGTTACGGTAGAAAAAGAGAAAATAACGATTAGTAGGGTAAGATAATGTATAAGTCAATCGGTGTAATCGAATTAAAAAGTATTCCCAAAGGGGTAGAGGCGACAGACGCGGCGCTCAAAGCGGCGGGCATTGATATGGTATCGGCGCATCCCGCGTGTCCCGGCAAGTATGAAATTATTCTTACCGGCTCCATTTCCAACGTCACGGCGGCGGTCAGTCACGTCACGGCGAAATTTGAAAGCTACGTAATCGACTCTTCCGTGATGGGGCGCATTGACGAGCAGGTTATTAAGGCGTTGTTCGGCACGCAGACGGGCGAAAAGAAAGGCTCTCTCGGGCTTATTGAAACCTTTTCGGCAGCGTCCTGTATCAAAGCGGCGGATATCGCGGTTAAGACGGCACGGGTGGAACTGTACGATATTCGTATTTCGCGCGGTATGGGCGGCAAGGGTGTGATCATGCTCACGGGCGAGGTCGGCGACGTTACGGCGGCCGTAGAGGCGGGCGCGGCGTATGCGCAGGGGCAGGCAATGCTCTCTTCGTCTTGCGTCATAGCGGCTCCCCACGAAGGACTTTGGCAACAAATCTGAGGTAAAATATGGAAAACATCAAATTCGTTTTAGAAAAAAGCGCAAGAATTCAAAAGCTCATTGACGATATGTTTACGGGTATGCCCGAGATCGAATCGGCGCGTGCCAAATTGATCACGGAAAGCTATAAAACGACGGAGGATCTTCCCATTATCCGTCGTCGTAGCGCGGCGTTTGCGCACATTCTCCGTAATATCCCTATCGTTATCCACGATCACGAGCTGATCGTCGGTAGCGCAACGGTGAAAGCGCGCGGCTGTCAGGTATTCCCCGAATTTTCTTACGAGTGGTTGCTTGAAGAGCTGGATACGGTGTCTACGCGTGCCGCCGATCCTTTCGCGATCAGCGAAAAGACCAAAGAAGAGCTTCGCTCCATTCTTCCTTACTGGAAAGGAAAAACGACGAGCGACCTTGCAAGATCGCTCATGACGCCCGAGGCGTACGACGGCTTTGTAAAGCATAACGTTTATACGCCCGGCAACTATTTCTACAACGGGATCGGTCACGTTTCCGTGCAATATTGCAAGGTGCTCAACAAAGGGTATCGCGGCATTATCGCCGAAGCGGACGCGGCGCTTGAAAAGCTGGACGTGACTGACGCCGATTACGTGGAGAGAAGCAATTTCTTGCTTGCGGTGATTGAAAGCTGTGAGGCGGTAATCGAATACGCGCACAGATACGCGACCCTTGCCAGCGAAATGGCAGCAAAGGAAAAGGATCCCACGAGAAAGGAGGAGCTGAAACGTATCGCGAAAAATTGCGCGCACGTTCCCGAATTCCCCGCAACGAATTTTTACGAGGCTTGCCAGTCGTTCTGGTTTATTCAGCTTTTGTTGCAGGTGGAATCCAACGGCCATTCCATTTCCCCGGGGCGTTTCGATCAGTACATGTACCCCTTCTACAAGAAAGATTTGGCGGCGGGCGTAACGACTCCCGAGGCTGCGCAAGAACTTCTTGACTGTATTTGGATCAAGCTCAACGATATCAATAAGGTAAGAGATCACGCCTCTGCGGACGGGTTTGCGGGCTACGGTGCTTTCCAAAACCTGATCGTTGGCGGTCAAAACGTGCATGGCATGGACGCAACGAACGACCTTTCGTATATGTGCTTAGAGGCGTCCATTCAGACGGCGCTTCCGCAGCCCTCCATTTCCATTCGTGTATGGAACGGCTCGCCTGAAAGCTTGCTGATCAAAGCGGCGTCGCTCACCCGTATCGGCACGGGCGTGCCCGCGTATTATAACGACGAAATTATTATTCCCGCGCTTATGTCGCGCGGCGTGTCAATGGAAGACGCGAGAGATTACGCCATTATCGGTTGCGTAGAACCGCAAAAAGGCGGCAAGACGGACGGTTGGCACGACGCGGCGTTCTTCAATATGTGCCGTCCTATGGAGCTAGTTTTCTCCAACGGCGTCAACGAAGGGGAAAAGATCGGCCCCGACACAGGCGACGTTACCGAAATGAAAACGTTTGAAGAATTCTTCGAGGCATATAAGACGCAGCAAAGCTACATGATCAAGCTGATGGTCAATTCCATCAACGCGATCGACCTCGCGCACGCACGGCGTTGTCCGCTTCCTTTCGAGTCTTGTATGGTGGAGGACTGTATCGGCCGCGGGAGATCCATGCAAGAGGGCGGCGCGGTGTATAATTTCTCTGGTCCGCAAGGCTTCGGGATCGCGAACAATACGGACGGACTTTTGGCGGTCAAACAGCTTGTATTTGACGAAAAGAAGGTAACCATGTCCGAGTTGAAAGAGGCTATGGCTGCCAACTTCGGTTATGGGATTAAGGGCAAAAAGGCAGAAGAAATCACGACGAAGCTTGCCACGGAAATTGCGCGGCAGGGCATTGAGATCACGGATAAGATTGTTCTGTCCATTTATAATC
The DNA here is from genome assembly GCA_017463325.1 of Clostridia bacterium. Lineage (GTDB taxonomy): Bacteria > Bacillota > Clostridia > Christensenellales > Borkfalkiaceae > Scatosoma. The sequence continues at coordinate 34,343 of JAFTPK010000001.1, read as the reverse complement.
AGATCACGACAGGCGGCGGGATCGACGACGAAAAGAAGAAACGCTATCGCGAAATCAAGCGTTTGATCGACGAAACCTGCCCCAAATACGGCAATGACATCTACGAGGTGGATATGTTCGCCCGTGAAGTAGGGAATACGTACACGAAAGAGGTAGAGAAATACAAGAACCCTCGCGGCGGCGTTTTCCAAGCAGGGCTTTATCCCGTTTCGGCAAACGTGCCTCTTGGCGCACAGACGGGCGCAACGCCCGACGGCAGACTTGCGTATTCGCCGATCGCGGACGGTATCGGCCCTGCGTCGGGTCGCGACGTAAAAGGTCCCACGGCAACGGCGAATTCGGTTGCTAAGCTTGAACAGGGCGTAGCCTCCAACGGTACGCTGCTCAATCAAAAATTCCACCCCTCCGCGCTTGCGGGTATGAGCGGGCTTACCAAATTCGTCGCGCTCATTCGTTCGTATTTCGATCAAAAGGGTATGCATATGCAGTTCAACGTCGTCACGCGCGAAACGCTGATCGACGCGCAGAAGAACCCTGAAAAGTACAAGACGCTCGTCGTCCGCGTTGCGGGTTACAGCGCATTGTTCACGACACTTTCAAGATCTTTGCAGGACGATATTATCAATAGAACGGAGCAGGGATTTTAAATCGTTTCGCGAAATAGGGCGAGCGTAACTAAAAATTAAGGAAATTTATCAATTATGACGTACAGCACGAAAGGACGGATATTCAATATACAGCGATTCTCGATCCACGACGGACCGGGAATTCGTACCATCGTCTTTTTCAAAGGCTGTTATATGCGTTGCGCGTGGTGCTGCAATCCCGAGTCGCAAGAATATGAAATTCAAACCATGGCCGAAAAGGATAAAATCAAGACGGTCGGGCGCGACGTTACGGTGGAGGAGCTGTTGCCCGAATTGCTTGCGGACGTAAATTATTATCGTAGAAGCGGCGGGGGGATCACTCTTTCGGGCGGTGAGATCCTTGCACAGCACACTTTCGCGGCGGCGCTGTTAAAGGCTTGTAAGGAGAATGGCTTACATACCGCTGTCGAATCGACGGGCTTTGCAAGCTTTGATAAAATTCAAGCAATTTTGCCGCACCTCGATTTGTACTTAATGGATATTAAGCACATGGACAGCGCGAAACATAAGGAGTATACCTCTGCCCCGAACGAGCTAATTTTAGAGAACGCGAAAAAGATCGCGGCGAGCGGTGTAGAGCTAATTATTCGTACTCCCGTCGTTCCGGGCTTTAACGACACAGCGGAGGAAATCAGGGCAATTTCCCGTTTCGCCGCCTCCCTGCCCAGGGTAAAAGAGCATCATCTTCTTCCCTATCACCGTTTGGGACAGGATAAATACGCAGGTCTTGGCCGCAATTACGGGCTTAAAGAAATCCTGCCTCCCTCCAAAGAAAAGATGGAGTATTTGCTTTCGGTGGCGGAAGAGAGTGGGCTTAAATGCCAAATCGGCGGCTAAAAACGATCCATCTGCGTCGCAATACAGCGTTGCGGTGCGTGTTTTCTCGGTCACGTACGGCTAGTACGCTCCCGTCGAAGATACTCCTGCGCCTTGTCTTGCTCGCATCTAAATCGTTTTAACGCAACGAGCTTATAAAAGAAACAAACCCATAAGGAGTAAGAAATTATGGAAATGCAAGATAAAATGAGAATTATACAGGAATTTGTTCCGGGTAAACAAATCACGCTTTGTCACATCATTGCGAATCCGGGCGAGGTACTGTATACCAAATTAGGACTTGACCCGCAAGCGGATTATACGCGTAGCGCGATCGGCGTTTTGACGGTCATTCCTTACGAGAGTGCGGTAATCGCGGCGGATATTGCCATGAAGTCCTCGGGCGCGGAGATCGGCTTTGTGGACAGATTTACGGGTACGCTGATCATTACAGGCTCGGTGTCGTCGGTGGAGTCGGCGTTCACGGCAATTCGCGAATATTTCGTGAAAAAGCTGGATTATATTTGCTGTGAAGTAACGAAAACCTAATGAAAAAGATTATGCTGTTCGGCAGAGTCGCGGCGGGGAAAACCACGCTGACGCAGGCTTTGCGCGGGGAAGAAATTAAATATTATAAGACGCAGTACGTCAATTACCTTGACACCGTGATCGACACCCCGGGCGAGTACACCGAACGCAGGGAAACGAGCGGCGCCTTAGCGCTTTACGCGTACGAAGCGGATATCGTTGGCTTGGTGCTTTCCGCAAACGAGCCGTATTCCATTTTCTCGCCTTGTCTTACCAGCATGGTAAATCGCGAGGCGATCGGGATTATCACAGGGATTGACAAACCCGACGCAAACGTGGAACGGGTGCGGCGTTGGTTGCAGCTTGCGGGCTGTAAAAAAATCTTTCCCGTCAGTTCGTTTACGGGCGAGGGGATTAAGGAGCTTGCGGCGTACTTAGAGGACGACGAGGATAGGGCGGCGCGCAAGAAAGCGGAAGAAGAAGCAGCCAAATCCAAAAATACAACCAAGAAAAAACGGGCGGTAACGCCGAAGAAAAAGGATACGGTATGAGTAAAACGGTAGTAATTGCATTTGCGAACAATAAAGGGGGCAGCGGCAAAACGACGACCTGCTCCAACGTGGCTTGCGCCATGGCGGCAATGGGAAAAAAGGTGCTCATGATCGACGGAGATATGCAGTTGAACTTGACCCTGTCCTACTTTGACGAGGAAAAAGCGCTTGAATTTTCCGAGAGCGGCAAGAACCTTTACGAAGCCGTTAAAAACGAAAAAGATCTTTCGGATTTTATTGTGGAAACGGGCTATAAGGGGCTTGATCTTGTTCCCTCCACTTCGCTTATGAGCAGTATTGAATTCGACCTGTTCACCAAATGGCAACGCGAATTTATTTTTAAGAAATGCTTAGAGCCTGTCCGCGCGAGAGGGTACTACGATTATATCCTGATTGACGCGCCCCCGACGCTTGGCGGGTGGGTGATGAATTTGATGTGCGCGTCCGACTATATTTTAATTCCCGTAGAGGCAAGCCCTTGGGGGTTGTTTGGCTTAGCAAACCTGTTCGAGTTCTATCATAAGGTAAAGACGCTTGCGCCCGCTTTGAAAGTGATGGGGATAGCCGTGACGAAAGCGGACGAACGCAAGAAATATTTCAAGCAGACGTTGGAAATTTTAAGCGACTTAAAGGACGCGAAACTGTTCAATACGTATATTCGTGTAGATAGCGCGATCGAGTGGTCGCAGGACAACAGTAAGCCCGTTGTTGCTTATCGAAAGACGAGCCGCAGCGCAATAGAATACACAAAACTTACAAAGGAGATTTTAGCTTATGGCAATCGGTAAAAACGCAATCAAGAGAGTGGAAAACAACGGTTATTCCAAGGTCAAAACGACGGCGCCCGATATGGAAAACAGCGCGGTGGTAACGCCCGTTGAGGAAGAAGTGGCGGCAACGGAAGTAAAAGCGAAAGCCCCCGTAAAAAAGACGGCGGCGAAAAAAGCTCCCGCAAAAAAATGCTCTGCGAAAAAGCTTGGAGAAACGAAAGGCGTTCAGCTCTGCGAAGAAATGCCGTACTATTTACTGTAAACGGAAAAAACCGCGCGAAATGCGCGGTTTTATTTTGCAAAAGAAAACTCCCAAAGACTGAGCTTTGGGAGTTTTTGATTTGAATTACTCGCCTTTGAAAGGGAGAAGAGCAGCAATTCTTGCGCGCTTGATCGCGGTAGCAAGAAGTCTTTGGTGCGCCGCACAGGTACCGCTCATTCTGCGGGGTACGATCTTACCGCCCTCGGTAACGAATTTCTTCAAACGATTTACGTCCTTGTAATCAATTGCAGAAATTTTTTCCTGGCAGAAAGTACAAACCTTTTTGCGGGGCATTTTCTTGAAAACCTTTTTAACAGGTGCCTTTTCTTCCATTTTTCTTTACTCCTTAAATTAGTTTAAGTTCCGTTTAGTTAGAACGGAATGTCGCCGTCGTCGTCCATGGGTCGAAGAGAAGGTTTCTTCTTGGGCACGGCAGCCGCGTGAGGAGCCTCTTCGCCGTCAAAATCGCTACTGTCCGACTTCGGCGTCAGGAATTCAACGTCCTGAACGATCACGTCAACAGCGGTGCGTTTAACGCCTTGATTGTCCTCGTAGTTACGGAGCTGAATACTGCCCGTAACGGCAACCTTGTTGCCTTTTTTGGTGTATCGAGCGATCGTTTCAGCCTGTCCTCGCCAAGCGGTGCAGTTGAAGAAATCGGTCTGGCGTTCGCCGTCGCTCGAAGTGTAGTTGCGGTTCACGGCGATCGAAAAGCGACACATAGCAACGCCGCTGGGCGTTTCAGAAAGCTCGGGATCGCGCGTCAAGTTGCCAATGAGAAATACTTTGTTCATAATTTTTCCACCCTTATCGTTTATGCTTTCGTAATTACGCGTCTAAGAACTTCGCTGTCGATACCGGCAACACGTTCCAATTCGGTAAGTACGTTTGCATTTGCTTCGAACGTCATAAGAACGTAATAAGCTTCCGTCTTGTAGTTGATGGGATAAGCGGTTTTCTTGGTTCCCCACTTGTCCGTCGAAACTACTGCGCCGCCTGCGTTCTTAACGATTTCTTCGTATTTAGCGATTTCAGCCGCTTTTACTTCTTCCGTAGAATCGTTGTTCAGCAAATAGAGCATTTCGTATTTAGCCATTGCTTTTCACCTCCTGGTCTTATTCGGCATACCTCTGTCGGTATGCAAGGTTAAACCGACTACTTTTGTAGCCGTATGGTATTATTATATCCGATTTGGAAAGAATAGTCAACCGTTTTCTCTACCTTTTGCAAAGAAAAAGAGCGGATTTTTCCGCTCTCTTTCACTTTTTTGTTAAGGAGTGAGTATATTCCCCGAGAGAATAGACTCAACGTCGTTGATTGCCGCGAAGATGTCACGAATATAGTCGAGCATTTGCATAACGGAAAGTTCGCCGATATAAGATTTTCCGTAATAGGAAGAGGTGGGGGTTCCGATATCAATCGCAATATCGTCGCCGGTAATAGGGTCTTGACCGATCACGATATGCGTTTTCAACTTCATTTCCGTGATCTTATCCTCCCCCTCGCCGAACTGAATAATGCCGTCCTCTTCCAGCTCGTTCAAGGTTGCCTTACGGATATTCTCCTGCATGTTGGTCATCATATCGCTCATGTGGCCGATCGTGGGTTCGTCCTCGACTTCCCCCGAAACGGGATCCATCAGCATGTAATGCCAAGCTCCTTCCAGTTCGCGCTGTTTTTCAATCGTGCACGCCTCGTCGGCGAAATATTTCGTCTTGGTCACCTCTTCTTCGCCCACCGTTTCCGTCACTTCCTTTTCATACAGGCGGTTGAGCGCGGTCATGGGGTAGATGACTACCTCGGCGTCGCCTTTTCTAAATCCGCTGTCTTGCGTCAAATCGCCGTCCAAATAGTAAATGCCGTCCGCGTAGTAAAGCCTTGTCATGGTGCCGCCGTTGTTGTAGAAGGGTACTTGACGGATATGCGTTTTCGCAACGGAAATTTCCGTTTGGAAGGTATTTTCCAAATAATATTTGGTTTCCCCGTTTTCCGTCTTTTCATACAAGTGGTACAAAATTTCTTTGCCGCCCGCGTCGCGGTTGGTATAAGCGTAGTAGGTTTTGCCGTTAATTTTGATTGTTCTGAAAATATCTTCCCCGAACAGGTTGGTAAGGCTCAAACCGTCGATAGCCTCCGAAAGGTTGCCGATCTTGGTGTCGCCGAGGGTATTGAGGAATTTACTGTCTGCAATTTTCTCTTTGCCGAGCACCTCTTCGAGAGTAAGCCCGTTGATCGCGTCTTGACTTTGCAAGGTTCCAACCGTCCAGCCTTTGACCTTCATGGCTTGCAAGATAGGAGAAGAACTTTCGTCGATAGGAATTAGACTTTCAATCTTTAAACCGTTGAATTTATCTTGATCCTGCATATCGCTGATTTTCCAGTCTTTCATTGCAATAAGGATGGCAGGAGATTTGGTTTCACCCTCTTTGGGATATTCAATAATTTCAATAATTTGCCCAAGCTGTAACTTGTTAAACTCGGTTTGGCTTTGCATATCCTTTAATTGCCAGCCTTGAATTGCTTTTAAGAACGTGGGCGAATCTTCTTTTACTTCGATTAGTTCATAGATATAAAGATTATCGAAAGTATCCGAATCTTGCAACTCGCCGATGGTCTTGCCGCCGATCGCTTGCAGGACTTTGGGGGAGCCTTCGTTCACCGTCATAACGTCCGAAAGTTTGAGCGAATTGATTTTCGTTTGGCTTTGCAAATCTTTCATTTTCCACCCGCCGATCGCTTGCATGATCTTGGAATCGCCGTCGTTGCCTATCAAAGAGCCGATCGTGAGCGAATTCATCAAATCGTCAAGCACCTCGCCGCCGTTGGTAAATTCGCCGAGGGTACGGGGTTCGTATTTTGCGGGCAGGGTAAGCGCGCCGTCCAAGAACGCGTAGTAGAGGGGTGCTTGCTGTTCGCCGATCTCGACCGTTTTATCCGCGCCGCCGCTCTGTACGCGGTGGCTTTCGGAGAGGTAATAAACCGTTTCGTCAACCGTCACTTGATAGCCGCCCGTAACCGTTTCCACCGTAGCGTTGAGTTCTTCTCCGTAAACGTCGTACGCCTTGTCGCCAAGGATCGCGATTTGCATTTGCAGCATGGTCACCACGCCGTCCGCGTCAATGGAGTAGTGGATATCCTTTTCGCCGTACAGGAGGAACATCATCAAGGTGTCCTCTTTATCGACGTTGGTCATAATGGTATAAAGTTCGATACCGTTGATAAGGGCGTCGGGATTGCCTTTCAAATCGCCGATCGTGCGGGGGGCACCGTCCTCGTCGTACGCAATCGCTTTTAAGATCGCGGGCGAGCTTTCTCCGATTTCGAGCGCCGTTTCCAAACGGATATCGTTAATGATCGCCGTCGCGTTCTTCATATCCTTAATCGTACGCGCCTGATAAGGAAGCCCCGTGGCAGGGTTGGTTTTCCAAGTAGGCTCGCCCGAGCCGTCAAGCTCGAAATGTACGCCCTCGTAGCCGTAAGCAAACGCCACCATCAGCTTATCCGTCGAGTCGATGGCTACGCCAAGCGCCGCGCCAAGCTCAATGCTTTCAATAATAGAGGTTGCCTCGTCGCCGCGCAAATCGGCAAGGGTGGTTTTCTTGTACAGAACTCTCTCATCCTCGTCGCCGCTTTCCGCCGCCTCTTGCGTGAGGTATACGAAATACCCCGCCTCCTCCGTGCCGCGGATATATTCGCCGTTTGCAAGGGCAAAGATCTGTTCGCCGTCAACCTCTTTTACGAAAGTCGCCGCGCCTACCTCTTCTTGCTTGTCGTCGTAGGCAACGCCGCCTACGAGGTCGTATACGACGGGGTTCATTTCAATCGTTTCGCCGCTTATCGTATAGCGGTTGTCGGGGCCGTAGGCAAGCTGTAACATAATCGCGTCGCTCTCCGCGGTAACGGAAAGGGCAGCGGCAAGGGAAACGCCGTTCAAAAGCGCGTTGGGGTCTTGCGTAAGTTCAAGCAAGGTACGCGGAGCGTATTTTTCGCCCGTTTCCTTGTTTATCAGCCATTCGATTTTCTTTTCGCCGCTTTCTTCCACGATCTCGTAATGTACCCCCTCTTCGCCGTACGCAAGCACGAGCAGCAGGGGATCGGCTTTCGGGTCGTCGAGCGGGGAAACGCCAAGGAGTGAACCAAGCGTCATGCCGTCGATCAGAGAGTTCGGGTCTTCGGTCAAATCGAAAATGGTGCGAGGACGGTACTTTTCGCCTGTCGCTTCGTCCGTTTTCCATTCGATCTCGCCGTCTACGATTTCATAGTGTACCCCCTCTTCGCCGTAGCAGAGCATGAGGAGAATATTGTTGGGCTTCGGATCGTCAAGCGGCGAAATGCCGAGAAGCCCCGAAAGGGTCATTTCGTTGAGAATTGCGTTGGGATCGTCCATCAAATCCTTAATGGAGCGGGCGGCGTAAGGGTTGCCTTCTTCGTCCGTTTTCCATTCGATCTCGCCGTCTACGATTTCATAGTGTACTCCCTCTTCGCCGTAGCAAAGGGCAACGAGCATAGGATTTGCGTTTTCGTCCAAGGGCGAAACGTTTTGCAGAAGAGAATACAGCTTTACCTTTTCAAGGATCCCGCTCATATCGCCGCCCATCAGCGCGCCGAGGGAGGTGGGAGTGGTGATGGGCACGATCTCGGTGCCGTTCACTTCGTAGTCAACGCCCTGTTCGCCGTAGGCAAGGGAGAGCATGATTTTATCCGAGTTAGCGTCGAGGCCGAGAAGATCGCCCAAATAAACGCCCTCGAAAATTTCCGAAATTTCCTGCTCGCCGCCGAGGAAATCCCCAAGCGTAAGCCCCTGATGCGTTTGCTGAATCCCCGAAAGATAAGCAAAATACACGCTCTGCGCGTCATTCTTTTTAAGTTGATACAAGACGTTGCCGTCCTTATCGGCTACGACGTAATCGTATTCGTTGCCGCTCGTAGAAGTGGGTTGTACGGTGTTTGCCGAGATGCGGTCGCCCGCTTCGTTTACCCAAGCGTCGCCGTCTTTGAGGTAGGGCACACCCTCGTCGTTGGCCCAAGCGTCAAGGCCGCTGTCGTACGTAAACGCAATCGGTCGCATGACGATTTCGCCGTTTACGATTTCGTAATCGACCCCCTTGGTGCCGTACAAAAGGGTGCGCATGATCGCGTCGTCGGGATTGACGCTGCCCGCCGATTGCACGAGCGAGGCAAGCGTGATCCGTCCGAGCACGTTTTTAAATTCAGCGTCGTTGGTCAACTGACCGACGGTCACGGGCTTACATTCGCCGAGCATGACCACTTCTTCGCCATTCATTTCATAGTGTACGCCCTCTTCGCCGTAGCAAATAAGCATCAAAAGGGAGGACATTTGTCCCGTTGCCGTTTTAATTACGGGGCCTAATTCGATCGAGTTGATGGTCGATTGCATAAAGGCGGCAAGCTCGCCAAAGGGAGTGACCATCAACGTTTCGACGTCGAGGGGCACGCCATAGTTTGCCGTTTGCGAGGCGAGCTGCTCAATAGCGGTGCGGACGTAGGGGGAAATTTTTTCCAGGGTAGCAAGGCTGCCCGTGCCCGCGCTGAATTCTTGGGCGACTTCTCCAAGTGACCCAACCAGCCCCAGCACCGTTTTTTCGGCGTATTCTTCGGTTATGTACTGCGTGTAATCAATATTTTGTCCCGTCATAGAGGAAACGCCGTTGACGGCGTCCTTAATTTTGACGCTGGAAACGAGGAAGTAAACGCCGCCGACAAGCCCGCCGATCGCACTTACGAAGCCGAGAATGAACCCAAGCAACAGAGCGACAAGTTTGCCGAGAATGCCGCCTTTTTTCTTCACAATAGTAGCTGTTTTTCTGCTCATAGTTTTTACCTCACGGAAAATATTACTCTATACGCGCCCACGCGCGACCGTAAAAATTACGACTTTATATCTACATTATAGCTTATCTTATAAAAAAATGCAAGTATTCCCGCGCAAAAAAATGCGGGTTACGCAAGAAAATTCTTCCGTAACCCGTAATTTTTTCATAAAGTGGAAATTATAAGAGGGGAATAACGCCCAAATAGGTGACGTCAGGGCGGTTTGCCGCGTCGCCCTCGGCAAGCACGAACGCCTTTTTGAAAATAATGCCGCCTGCTTTTTCCACAAGCGCCTCCAAGCCGGCAAGCGACGCGCCCGTCGAAACGACGTCGTCAACGATCGCTACCTTTTTGCCGCGAAGCAGTTCGGCGTCGTGCTTGGAAAGGTACAGCTTTTGTTCCTTTCCCGTTGTAATGGAGGATTCGATCGTCACTTCGATCCCGTCCTGCATGTACAATTTTTTAGACTTTCTCGCCACGGCGTAAAAATCCTGTCCAAGCTCTCTTGCGACGCAATGGGCAAGCTGTAAGCCCTTGGATTCGGCGGTGACGACGACTTCTGCGCTCGCTAATTTTTCTGCAAGCAGTTTCCCGCAATGCTCGGTGAGCTTGCTGTTTCCGTGTAAATTAAAAAAAGCAATCTTGATGCCGCTGGGGAGCGGAAGAACGGGCATATCCACTTTCATACCGCCAAGCTCAACGCTGTAAATTTCGTTTTCCATACAAATAATTCTCCTTATCCATTGTGATACTATCATTGTAGCACTTTTTTAAAAAAATGTAAACGGTATTTCGCGCCACAGGTTGACTTTTTTTTAAGGGAATGGTACAATAATAAGAAATAAGGAGCAGGTATGAGCGAGATCACTTCCATCACCCCACAAGTCAAGGACAAAACCCGTTGCAATATTTTCGTGGACGGGCGGTTTTGTTGCGGCATGAAATTAGAGGTCGTGGTCAAAAACCGTTTAAAGGTGGGGCAAACGGTTTCGGCAGAGGAACTTTCCAAGTTACAGCTTGAAAGCGAAAAACGGGTTGCCCTCGATAAGGCGCTCACCCATATTTCGTCGAGCGCGAAAACGGAAAAGCAGATCGCGGAGTATCTTGCGGGAAAGGGGTACTTGCCCGCCGTCGTTGACTACGTGCTTGAAAAAATGCGCGGCTACGATTTCGTCAACGACGCGGCGTACGCGAAAAAATACGTCGAGGAAAAATCCAAGAGTAAGGGGAAATTGCTTTTAAAAATGGAGCTTCGAGGAAAAGGGGTTTCCGAAGCGGACGCCGAGCGCGCCCTTTTAGGGGTGGACGGCGAAGATCAGCTTGCGGCGGCAAGCCGTATTCTTGAAAAATATTTGCGCGGAAAAGAGCTTGATACAGCTACCTTGCAAAAGGGCTATCGCTATCTTTTGTCTAAGGGCTTCGATTATGACGTGGCGAAAAGTGCGCTCGGTAAAATCAAGGAGGCGGACGAATGATCAACGCAAGCAGCTTAAAAACGTTGCGCTTTGAAACGCTCGCTTCAACGCAGGAATATTGTAAGGAAAAGCGCGGCGAAAAGGAAAATTTGTTCGTCGTGGCTAAGTCGCAACCTATGGGAAAGGGTACCAAGGGTAGGAGCTTTTCTTCTGAAAAAGGCGGGCTGTATTTATCCATGCTTTTGTATCCCGAAAATTTTCTTGCCGAAAACGCCTTTCTCGTTATGGCGCGTTCGGCTGTCGCCGTTTGCAAAACTTTGGAGGGACTTGGCATTTCTCCGACAATCAAATGGCCGAACGATATCCACGTTAGGGGAAAAAAGATTTGCGGGATCCTAATTGAAAATCAGTTGCAGGGAAAATTTCTTTCCTCCTTGATCGTCGGAGTAGGGCTAAATATTAACAACCCTCTCCCGCCCGAGCTTTCTTCGATTGCCACCTCCGTTTGTTTGGAGCTTGGGGAAGAGGTGGATATTTTAGAGGTAGAGGAGGGCTTTCGCACGGCGTTTTTTTCTCCTTTTTCCTTTGTTGAGTATACCGCGCGGCTTGGGTATTTGGGGGAAAAGGTCACCCTCGCTTTCGAGGGAAAAACGGAGGAGGCAACCCTCCTTTCTGTAAACGAAAGAGGGGGATTGATTGCGTACATGGGTGGAGAAAAAAGAGAATTTTACGCGGGAGAAGTAACGTTGCGAGGTTGGAAAGCGTGAACTATTTATTGACGACAAAACAAATGCGCGAAGCGGACGCGTTCACGATCGAACGCCTTGGGGTTCCTTCGCTCGAATTGATGGAAAGGGCGGGGGAGGCATTGTTTCAGCTTGCAAAGGAGCTTTCGCCGAAAGGGAAAATTTTGCTCGTTTGCGGCGGCGGGAATAACGGCGGCGACGGGTATTGTTGCGGCCGTAAGCTGCTCAATGCCGGTAGGACGGTGGACGCCTATCCGTTCGGGGCGAAGCAGACGGAGGATTGTCAAATCAACCGCGCCGAATTCGAGATCAACGGCGGAAAGATTTTAAAGGAAATGCCCGACGGCGGCTATTCGCTCGTGATTGACTGCCTGTTTGGCACGGGGTACGCCTCGCGCGGGGACGAGGCGGCAGAAAGCGTTATTAAGAAAATCAACGTTCTCAAAAAGCGGGGGACAAAGGTGCTTTCCGCGGATATTCCGTCGGGGGTGCCTGGCACCAACGGGCTTGTAAAAGGGGCGGCGGTGAACGCCGACGTCACGCTTTGTATCGGCGAGATCAAAACGGGCGCGGTGCTTGGGGACGGACTGGACTATTGCGGAAAATTGCAAAGAGCAGATATCGGCATTTGCTTGCCCGATTTTGATTTGGAGGGCAACGGCTACGCTTACCTTGTAGGAAAACGGGAGGTGGCGGAAGTCATTCCCCGCCGCAAACGCAACACTCATAAGGGCAATTACGGCGTGGCAAGTATCGTGGCAGGGAGCGAAAAATATACGGGCGCGGCTTATTTGGCGGCGCGGGCGGCGGCAAGGAGCGGCGCGGGCTATACCCGTTTGTATACGCCGAGTGCCATTCTTCCCTATTTCCTTTTAAAGACGCCCGAAATTTTGCTTTCTCCTTTAAACGACGGGGGCATGGCTGCGTTTAACGAGGAAATTTTAGCCGCGATCCCGGGCGGCGGTTTGGCTGTGGGTATGGGCTTAGGTGTATCGGAGGAGGTGGCGAAGCTCACGGAATATCTTATTCAAAACCATTCGGGCACGCTGATCGTTGACGCCGACGCGCTCACCTCGCTTGCGGAATATTCCGCGGCAAGGTTAGAGGAAATTTTTGCCGGTCGCTCTTGCGGCGTAATTTTGACCCCGCACCCGTTGGAATTTGCACGCCTTGTCGGCGTTTCCACAGCGGAGGTGCTCGAAAACGACCTTGCCTTAGCGGAGGAGTTTGCGAAAAGGCACGGCGTTACGTTGCTTTTGAAAGGGGCGTCGAGTATCGTCACGGACGGCAACCGTACGGCGGTGACGGTGACGGGCACGGCGGGGCAAGCCAAGGGCGGTAGCGGCGACGTGCTTTCGGGGGTACTGGCGGGGCTTGCCGCTATGAAGCTTTCCCCGTTCGAGGCGGCGACGGCGGGGGCGTATCTTTGTGGCTGTGCGGCTGAAATTGCCACAAAGATTCACGGTGAACATTCCCTGCTTGCAAGCGATATCGTCGAGGCGCTTGGCGAGGCGTTTTTAAGCGTGACCGAATACGCGGACGAATAGAGAGGCGGTTAGTAAAATCCCGCCGAAGAGCAGATAATAATAAGGAAAGGGCACGAAGAGGGAGAAGAGGAGCAAAAACACGCCGCTTGCGAAAAAGCGGGAGGCGAAACGCTTGGAAAACCGCAAAGAAAGGGAGAGCCGTTTTTTCTTTTGAAACGCCCGTTCGCTGCGGTACGCATTAGGGAGCTTGCCCTGTTTTTTAAGTAGAGCGTACACGGCAGGGGCTGTTTTAACGCTCACGCCGAAACGGGCGCAAAAGCTTTCCGCTTCGCTATTTAGCGCGCGGCAGTAAAGGACGGGCGATTCCGCGCTTTCCTTTAAAAGGGGGAGCACTCGCTCGGCGGTCAGCGGATCGGGGGAAAATTGTAATAAAATCAGCTCTCCCCCAAAAAAGGCGAAACATTCCCCGTTTTTTACAAAAACGTTTCCGTCGCCGAAGAGGGCGTCTGCAAAAAAGACGGCAAGCTCTTTTTTGGAGAGCATACAAAGATGCAAAGCGAGCTTTTCCGCCTCTTCCGTTTCCGTGCGTTTCAAAAACACGGCGTCCCGTTTTCGTTTCAAAAAGAAAGAAAGGAGAAGGGCGATGGCACCGCCCGCTAAAATAGCGACGAGGGCGGCGGGAAATAGCGGCACCCGAAGATAGCGTAGATAGCATAACAATAAAACGGCGGGGGCAAGAAAAGCAAAGAGTAAATCGGAATAATAGGCAGATTTTTTCATGCTTTAATTTTTGCCGAAAAAACCTGCTTTCAAACCTTGAAAAAAATTTCACAATATAGTATAATAAAAAAAGGAGAAAAGAATGCGGATAGGGATATTCGGCGGTTCGTTCGACCCCGTGCACGTCGAGCACGTGCATCTTGCCGAGCGGGCGGTAGAGGATTTACAACTGGATACGCTTTTTGTTATGCCGGCGTCTTGCCCGCCGCATAAAAAAGGAAAAAAGCTCGCCTCGGACGCCGACCGTCTTGCCGCCTGCCGCGCGGCGTTTTCGCACCTTGCCAAGGTGGAGGTCAGCGGCTACGAGATCCATAAACGGGGTACAAGCTACACCTTTGAAACCTGTCGGTATTTCAAGGAAAAATACGATCCGTGCGAGCTGTTTTTTCTTGTAGGTACGGATATGCTTCGCGATTTTCCGAACTGGAAAAATCCCGAGGATATTCTTTTGGACGCGACGCTTGCCGTTTGCGCTCGCGCGGAGGAAAGCGGCTGGGAGGAAAAGGAGCACGCGGATTTTTACGCCCGCTTCGGCATAGATTTCATTACCTTGACCTATCAAGGAAAAAATCTTTCCTCTACGAAAGTAAGAGTGCTTGCGGCGGCGGGAGAGGAGCTTACGCCCTACGTGGGAGGCGAGGTAGCAAAACTCTTAAACGAGCGGGGCACGTATCGAATGAACGGGGTAAAAGAGGCGCTTGCTTTGGAAAAACCCCAGCGGAAAGATCACTCCTTGCGGGTGGCGTTTCTTGCGGCTAAGCTTGCGCCGAGGTTTGGCGTAGAGGAGCGAAAAGCAATCAAGGCTGCTCTGCTGCACGATTGTGCGAAAAACCTGACCGCCGATAGTCCGCTGTTAAAGGGGTTGCAAGTGGAGGAGGACGTGCCGCCCGCCGTTTGGCATCAGTTTGCGGGGGCGTATCTTGCGGAACACGCCTTCGAGGAGCGTGACGAGGATATTTTAAATGCGATCCGTTATCATACGAGCGGGCGCGCGGGAATGTCACCTTTGGAAAAGTTGGTATTTTTGTCCGATCTTTTGGAGGAGGAGCGCACCTATGCGGGGGTAGAGCGGCTACGCGAGCTATTAAAAAAAGACGCCGAGGAATGTCTGCTGGCGTCGCTTAAAGAAACGGTGGAATATTTAGAGCGGTCGGGAAAAACGGTATACCGCTTAACGAAAGAAGCTTACGAATATTATAAGGAGAACGAAAAAAATGGAAACCATGAACAGTAAAAAACTTGCGGATAGAATTTGTAAAGCCCTGTCGGAGAAACGAGGGAGAGATATCGTCACGCTGTACGTGCGGGAAAAGACGTCGCTTTGCGACTATTTTGTAATTGCGAGCGCGAGTAACGCTCCGCAGATCAAGGCGATGGGCGAGCGTGTGGAGGAGGTCATTTCCAAGGAATACGGGATAGATCCCACCCGCACGGAGGGGGTACGCGACGGTCGTTGGGCGGTCATTGATTACGGCGACGTGATCGTGCATATTTTTAACGACGATACCCGTCTTTTTTATCATTTGGAACGGCTCTGGGCGGATGGACAAAATTTGGAAAAATACGAAGAAGAAACGCCCGAAAAATAAATTTCGAGCGGGGCAGGTATTAATTGAAATGAATTTCACGCGGCTGAGAATAGGTGCTTTTCGGCCGCTTTTTCTTTTTTTCTACAAGGTAATAAACGGGTGCTGGCGACTTTTTAGGCTCCTCCGTTTTGGTTGGCGGTTGGGATTTTTCTTCCCGCTTTTCCCGTTTCGCTTCCCAGCCCGCTTTGGCGAGTAGTAGCAAATGAACGGCAAAAAAGCTAAACGCAAAGAGCATAATAAGCCAAAACGCACCGAGTGAGGGGTTGGCGGTAAGTAAAGGGAGTAGTTTCATGCTCCAAGCATAGCAAAAAACGTTCGTCGTAGTATGTTTGATAAAGAAAAACCCCGTCGATTTTTGTAAAAAACGAAAAAAACTTTTAAAACCTTTACTTGGCGCATACAATACTATTATGAAAAAAAAGACGGTAGCGACCCTCTTGGGAGCGATTTTTGCCTATTTGGGGGCATTTGGTTTGTGTATTAAGGCGGCGGGCGGCGAAGTGGCGGTGGGGGCAGAGCTTCCCGCTATGAAAATCGTGCTTGACGCGGGGCATGGCGGGATTGACGGCGGCGTTATGGGAAAAACCACGGGGGTAAAGGAGAGCGATTTGAATTTGCAAATCGCCTTTAAGATCAAGTCTGAATTGACGGAGGCGGGCTTCGAGGTGGTGATGACGCGAAAGACGGAGGGCGGCCTGTACGATACGACGGCAAAAGGCTTTAAAAGACGGGATATGGAAAAACGGAAACAGATTGTCGAGGAGGCGTCGCCCACCCTCGTGTTATCTATTCACCAAAATTTTTACCCCGCAGCCTCTTCGCGGGGCGGGCAGGTCTTTTATTCTCCGAGCAGCGAAAAGGGCGCGGCGCTTGCCTCGTCGCTGCAAAGGCGTTTGAACGATTTGTATGCGCCCAAGGGGGTAAAGGGGCGCAAGGAAAAAGCGGAGGATTATTTCATGCTACGCTTTTTAGTGCCCGCCGTGATCGTCGAATGTGGTTTTTTATCCTCGCCAAAGGACGAAGAGCTGCTTATTAGCGATAGTTTTCAGCGCGCCGTTGCCGTTGCCGTGGTGGCGGGAATTGCCGATTACTTCACCCTCATAGAGGGTGGGGCGTAATTTTCCTCCTGCAACGCCGTGTAATCGCTTGTCATTTTTCGCGCGGTGTGGTATAATAAAACAAAAAATCGAGGGAAATAGATTGACTGGCTTTGAAAGACCGCTTGATAAAACGGCGGCGAAACAATTAAATCCCGTCGTGCTTGCGTTCGTGGGTGACGCGGTCTATTCGCTGTACGTGCGTTCGCGCTTGGTTTGTTCGGGGGAGGGACGTGCGTCCGAATTTCAGCGCGCCGCTTCGCGAATCGTTTCCGCGAAAGGGCAGAGCGATTTTCTTGAAACTCTCCTGCCCCGTTTAACGGAAGAAGAGGCAGAGCTGTATCGCCGCGGTCGCAACGCGAAAAAAGCCACGAAGAGCAAGAATGCTTCGGCTGTGGATTATAACCGCTCGACGGGCTTTGAAACGGTGCTGGGATTTTTGTATTTGACGGGTGACGAGGGACGTATAGAGGAGCTGCTTTCGTCGTTAGATGGGTCGCTGTTTTGTGGAGAAAAGGCGGCGACCGCTTATAAACCGTGAGGAAAAGGCAAATGAAAACGGAAGGAAGAAACGCTGTTATCGAATTATTGAAAACGGGAAAACCCATTGAAAAGATCATGCTTGAAAAAGGGGAAAAGGGGAACGCGCCGCAAGGCTCGCTTTCTCTGATCTTTGCCGAGGCAAGAAAGAAAGACGTACGCGTTCAATTTGTGGACAAGCGTGCGCTGGATAAGCTGAGCGAAACCCGCCGCCACCAAGGCGTGATTGCGTTCACGACAGACTACGAATATTTTGATTTGGACGATATTATCGCGGAAAAGAAGAGTGAAAAGGGCGGCTTTATCGTGCTTTGCGACGGAATTGAGGACGTGCATAACCTCGGCAGTATTTTGCGTGTCGCGGAGTGCGCGGGCGCGGACGGCGTGGTCATTCCTAAAATGGGGGGCGCGTCCGTGACCGAGAGTGTGATCCGCATTTCGGCGGGCGCGGCGGAGCATATGAAAGTGGCGAAAGTGCCGTCGCTCAATCACGCGATCGAGGTTTTACAGAAAAACGGCTACTGGATATACGCGCTCGAAGCGGGCGGGGAGGATATTTACGCCGAAGATTTTTCAGGGAACGTTGCTCTCGTCGTGGGCGGCGAGGATAGCGGTGTAAAACGCCTGACGAAAGAGAAGTGCGACAAGGTGCTTTCTTTGCCCTTGCAGGGCAAGGTGAATTCCCTCAATGCCTCGGTGGCGCTGGGCATTGCGGCGTACGAGGTAGTGAGAAACCGTTTAAAGGGTTGAGCTATGGAGGAAAAACGGACAACCGAGCAATGCTCGGACGAACAGCTCGTCATTCTCTCGCAGGGCGGGAATAGACAGGCGACGGAGGAGCTTTTACTTCGGTATGCGCCGCTCGTTCGCCGTCGCGCCCGTTGTTTTTTTCTTGTTGGTGGAGAAACGGAGGATTTGATCCAAGAGGGAATGTTCGGACTATTAAAAGCAATTTCGGAGTACGCTGCGACGGGGCAAGGCTCTTTTTCGGGTTTTGCATATCTTTGCGTGACCCGTCGAATTGTAGACGCGGTCAAGGCGTCGGCAAGGTTAAAGAACGTGCCGCTCAACAACTACGTTTCCATTTTTGATTCGGATAGCGAGCCGTTTGCGGACAATCCCGGACCCGAAGACGAAATGCTCCGGAAAGAGGATAGGCGAGAGTTTTTAGGCCGAATGAGCCGCGTACTTTCCGATTTTGAATTTCGCGTAATCGTTATGTATATGGACGGTATGAGCTCGGTTGAAATTTGTCAAGCGACGGGCAAGGACGGAAAGAGTATCGACAACGCCATTCAACGAAGTAAAAAGAAATTACAAAAAATCATTAAGAGGTAGAGGCTATGTCCCATCTTGCATTATACCGAACTTTTCGCCCCAAAACGCTCGGGGAGGTCGTTCGGCAAGAGCACGTCGTTACGGTGCTCAAAAACCAAATAGCCACGGGTCGGATCGGACACGCGTATTTATTTTGCGGCCCCCGCGGTACGGGGAAGACCTCCGTTGCGAAAATTTTTGCGGCGGCGATCAATTGCGAGTCGCCCGTAGACGGCTCGCCGTGCGGGAAATGTCCCACCTGTTTGGCGCTCAAAACGCCGTCCAACCTTGACGTTACGGAAATCGACGCGGCCTCCAACAACGGCGTAGACGAGATACGCGATCTTCGGGAAAAAGTGCAATACCCGCCCACTTCGGGGCGATACAAGGTGTATATCATTGACGAGGTGCATATGCTCTCGCCGCAGGCGTTCAACGCCCTTTTGAAGACGCTGGAAGAACCGCCCTCGCACGCGGTGTTCATTCTTGCGACCACCGAATCGCAAAAGATTCCTGCAACCATTCTCTCTCGCTGTATGCGTTTTGATTTCAAGCTCATTCCCCAAAGCGATTTGGAGGAGCGTTTGCGTGAGGTGTTTGATACGATCGGTAAAAAGTACGACGCCGAGGCGATTTCCGCGCTTGCGCGGGCGGGCGCAGGGAGCGTACGCGATATGCTTTCGCTTGCGGATACCTGTGTTTCTTATTCGCAGGGCAAGCTTACTTATCAAGACGTAACGGCGGTGATCGGTAGCGCCGATTTCGACGGAATTCACGCGCTTTCGAGTGCGGTGCTGACGGGGAACGTCGGCGAGGCGTTTGAGGAGGCGGAGCGTTTTATTCTCTCGGGCAAAAGCGTCGGACTTTTGGCGGGCGATCTGCTCAACCATTTGAACGCGCTCTCGATCGCTAAAACGTGTAAGACGGCGCAAAAGCTACTCTCTATGCCCAAGGAGGAATTTGCGAAAGTAAAAGCGCTTGCGGAGGCGACGGAGCCTGCTCGGCTTTTATATGCTACCGAGGTCTTTGCAAAAGCGGAGGCTGATCTTCGTTTTTCCACCTCGCCGCGTATCGTCTTTGAAACGGCGGTGTTTAAGGCGGCTTTGCCTGAAAGCGGAAGGAGCGAACAAGCCCTTTTAAGCCGTATTGCCGATTTGGAAAAAAGATTGCAAAACGGGGAGTTTTTGTCGAATATAAAAGAAGCACCCGTGTCCGCGACGAAATTTATTGAACCCGACCCTGCCCCCGTGGTGGAGGAAATGGAGGAAGAACTTCCTCCTCCCCCCTTGGAAGCACCCGAGGAAGAGGAGTGCGTTTCCCCTATAAGGCAAAGGAAAGAGGAAAAGAAAGGGGCGGAGCCGATCTTGGAAACGCCCACGCCAGCGCCTACCCTCACGCCCACGCCCGCATTTAAATCGGTGGCGGGCGGCGACGCAAAAACGGTGTTTGGCGGCTTTATCAGAACGCTTAGAAAGACGGGCAGAAACGGCGTGCTATTTACGATTTGTACCGACCTTGACTATGCGTTCGAGGGAGAAACGTTTGTATTGACGACGCCGAGCGAAACTATGTACAATTCCTTGAAAAAACCCGAGCATTACGCTCTGATCAAACAGGCGTTCGGGTTGATCGGGATCGAGGAGCACGGCTTTGAACTGCGACTTGCGGGCAAGAAAAAGGACGAGGTTGTAGGGCCGATCGAGGAGCTGAAAAGCACCTTTTCGGGCATAAAAATAGAAATCAAATAACGGAGGAAAATACTATTATGGCAGGCTATAAAGGCGGCAACGCGGGAATGCAAAATTTAATGCGTCAAGCGAAGCAAATGCAAGAAGAAATGGAAAAGACGGCAACTCTTTTAGAGGACTGGGAGGTTGTCGGCACGGCGGCGGGTGAAGCGGTTGTCGTGTATATGAACGCGAAGAAGATCATAAACGGGATCGAGCTTGACGAGAGCGTTGTTGACCCCACGGATATTGAAATGTTGGAAGACCTGATCTTGGCGGCGATCAACGACGGCTATGCAAAAGCGGATAAGGTCTACGAAGAAAAAATGGGCAAGTTCGGCAACATGGGCGGCCTTGGAGGAATGATCTAAGGTGGAGATATTTATCGAACCGATCGGAAAGCTGATCAACGAGTTTTCCAAGCTTCCCGGGGTAGGGAAGAAAACGGCGCAGCGTTACGCCTATAAAATTATTGATATGCCCGAAAGCGAAGCCCGCGCGTTTGCGGACGCGATTATCGGCGTCAAACGCAAGGTGCGTTATTGTAGCGTTTGCGGAAATTTCACCGAGGAGGAAACCTGCGGCATTTGTAAGGCGCGAGATAAGAGCGTGATTTGCGTAGTCAAGGAGCCTCGCGACGTTGCGGCGATTGAAAAGCTGCATGAATTCAAAGGGGTGTATCACGTTTTGCACGGCACGATCGACCCCATGTCGGGCGTTGGACCTAATGATATTCGGATACGGGAGCTGCTCGCAAGGCTTGAAAGCGACGGCGTGAAAGAGGTAATCGTCGCCACTAATCCCGACGTTTCGGGGGACGCGACGGCTATGTATCTTGCGCGGCTGATCAAGCCGTTGGGGGTTACCGTCACCCGCCTTGCGCACGGGATCCCTGTTGGCTCGGAGATCGAATACACCGACGACGTTACGCTTACGCGCGCCTTTTTGGAGCGTAACGAGCTGTAAAAATTTTTGTAAAAAACAACAGGAAAAAACCGCCCTTCGGGGCGGTATATTTTTTTGCCGTTTACGCAAAGTAAGAATATGAAACGGACGAAAGTATACGATACGACGCAAAATCTTTCGGAGCGGGAAACCTGTTTTCCGAAAGGCAAAGGAGGGGAAACGAAATGACAGGCAGAAATAGAGAGAACTATAACAAAAATTATATCGACTACGTAAATTCCTTTTCTCCGCCGACCAAGCATTTCAAAAATTGCTTGCACGCGTTCGGGGTGGGCGGGCTGATCTGTATGCTCGGCCAGTTTTTTCGCTTTTTTTTGGAAAACGTTTTTTCGCTGTCGGGCGACGAGCTTGCGGCGGGCACGAGTATCCTGCTGATTTTTTTAGGCACGCTTTTAACGGGGCTTGGCGTGTACGATCGGATAGGTCGTCACGCGGGTGCGGGGTCGATCGTTCCCATTACGGGCTTTGCCAACAGCGTCTGCTCACCGGCTATGGAATTTAAGACGGAGGGGCTTGTATACGGGCTGGCGGCAAAAATGTTTGTCGTTGCGGGGCCTATCATTGTATACGGCGTGCTCGCGGGAACTCTCGTAGGGTTAATTTATTTATTTTTGTAAGGGGCAGGTATCGAATGAACACAATTTTCTTTCATCATCAGCCCCGCCTTGTGGCGACGGGTAGTATCGCGGGACCTAAGGAGAGCGAGGGGATTGTCGGCAACTTTGCCGATAAGACGTTAAAGGACGACACGTTTGGGGAGAGCACCTATGAAAAAGCGGAATGTAAGATGCTCACTTTTGCGGTGCGGAAAGCGATTGAAAACGCAGGGCTGACCGAACGGGATATCGACCTGTTTGTTTCGGGGGATCTGCTCAATCAAATCATTTCGGCGTCGTTCACAGCGCGCGATTTTGACTTCCCGTTTTTAGGAGTATATAGCGCGTGCTCGACTATGAGCGAGAGCTTTGCACTTGCAGGGGCAATGATCGACGCGGGGTATTTCAAGCGGATTGTTGCGGCAACGGGCAGTCATTTTTCTTCTGCGGAACGGCAATACCGTTACCCGTTAGAGCTTGGCTGTACCCGTCCGCCGCAAGCGCAATGGACGGTAACGGGGGCGGGCGGCGCGGTGATTGCTGCCAAAGAAACGACCTCTTCCCCGATCGCTTTGACGAGCGCGACGTTCGGCAGGGTGGTCGATTACGGGATCACGGACGTGAATAATATGGGCGCTGCTATGGCACCCGCAGCGTCGGATACCGTGGTCAAGCATTTGCAGGATACGGGGAAAAAGGCGAGCGATTACGATCTGATTGTAACGGGCGATTTGGGTGCGCTCGGTAGCCGACTTATGAAAGATCTGACGTGGGAAAAAGGGGTCGATATACAAAACAATCACGTGGATTGCGGGGAGATCGTGTATAACGTGATCGAGGATGAATTTCAAGGCGGCAGCGGCGCGGGGTGTAGCGCGCTCGTATTTAATTCGTATATTGTGGAAAAAATGCGCCGTGGCGAGCTTAACAGGGTACTGTTCGTGGCGACGGGCGCGCTCCTTTCCACCGTTTCGAGCGGGCAGGGAGAGAGTATTCCCTGTATTGCCCACGCTGTCAGTTTTGAACGGGTGTAGGAGGTAAAATGTTTGCAGAATATTTTTCGTTAATTTTGGAATTTGTAAAAGCGTTTGCCGTAGGCGGGCTGATATGCGCAATTGCGCAAGTGGTCATCAATTTCACCGACTTGACGGCGGGGAAAATCTTGGTGACGTTCATGCTTATCGGCGTCGTATTGCAGGGGCTTGGGCTGTATCAGCCCCTCGTGGATTTTGCGGGCGCGGGAGCGACGGTGCCCATTTCGGGCTTTGGGTATCTGTTGGCAAACGGTGCGATCCGTGGGGCAGAGCGCGGCTTTTTTGGAGCGGTGACGGGGGCGCTTTCCTCAGCGAGCGCGGGCGTTTCAGCGGCGGTGATATTTTCCTTTTTGATGGCAATGCTCTTCCGTTCTAAATCCAAAAAAAGCTAAGTGGCGAGGTTGGGTTTCTCGCCAAAGATGTCCGATTGTAGGTAGGCGTCGGGCACGGAGCCGACAAGGACGAATTCGCCGACGAGAATTTCCGTCGTCACGGCAAAATTCTCCGTACGCGAGGGCATGACGATAGAAATATCGGCGATCACGTTTAAGTAAATGGAATGTCGGGTCTGGTTAATACCAACGCTTTCAAAGGTGGAATAAAAATCGCAGGCGACGCTGGAAACGGGAATAATGCGGAAATGAATACGCGGCCCCAACCCCGCCAAAGCCTCGATTCCCGTTAGCGCGCCAAGGGGAATGGGGATCCCGTTCAAGCTCAAATTTTTGAGGTTGGATTGCGAAATGGAAGCGGTGTCGCGGGCGATTTTATTGATCTTTAAGGCGTTCGCGCTGACGGCGACGATATCGCCGTTTTCACTGCGCTCCACGCTTACAAGATCTTCGTATCGTAGCTCGTCGCTTAAAGTATAATACACGGCGTCGTTGACGGCGACGGTGGTGGAGGCGCGCATAGTCGCCTCGCTGATCGAAATAAGTACTCGCGTGACGTTGCGCTGAAAATAAAGAAAAAGTAAAACGCCTAAAAGCAGCAACGCTAAAAAGGCGGCGAGCAGTTTTTTTCTGCGTCGCCGCCAAATCATTTTCGGCCGTTTGTAAACGGGAAGAGCGTACTCGTTTTTCATTGCTTTTTCACCAACTCGCGAATTTCGTGTAAAAGATTTTCGTTGCCAAGGGGATAGGAAAAGAGAGCAAGCTGCCGTTTTAATTGCTCGTCTAAAATCGCCGCGTCGATTTCCTCCGCTAAGTGTTTCAACTCCCCTTGTTTGAGTATGCGGCAAACGCCCTGCTTTTCAAAATAGGCGGCGTTTTCAATTTGATCGCCGCGCGTTTGCCCTTCAAGGGGAACTAAAAGGGCGGGCTTTTTAAGGGCAAGCAGCTCGAATATCGTGCCCGCCCCCGCACGGGAAACGACGAGGTCGGCGCAGGCATAAGCGGCACCCATGTCCGTAATGAATTCCACTTGCTTGTAATTTTTAAGCCGACAGTCGATTGTTTTTCCTTTGCCGCAAACCTGTAAAATAAAGTATCGCTCGGTCAAACGCTTAGCTGCTTTTCTCACCGCCTCGTTCAAGGTTTCGCTCCCGCTGCCCCCACCGAACACAAGGATCACTTTTCGGCTCGTGCCTTCGCAAAGCTCCCGTTTGGCGGCTGAACGGGAATGGGCAAACAACTCTGCACGAATGGGCGGGCCGCTGAATTTCCCGTTGCGTATCTTCCGCGCGGTTTCGGGGAAAGAGGTGAGCACGGATGCGCACTTTTTTGCGCTTAGACGGTTGGCAAGGCCGATAGAATAATCGCTTTCGTGGGCGATACAGGGCACGCCGAGCTTTGCCGCCGCAAAAACGACGGGCAGGGCGACGTAGCCGCCCTTGGAAAAGACGAGGTCGGGGGAAAAGGCGCGCAGCCCCTCCTCCGCTTTTTTGACGGCTTTGGAAAAGATAAATGGAATTTTCAAGTTGTCGGTAAAAGCGGAAAGGCTCCGTTTCAGCTTGGGGGGAGCAAGCTCGAAATAGGGGATTTTTTTACTGGCAACGAGCTTTTTTTCAATCCCGTCCGAGCCGAAATAGGCAATATCCGCCTCCCCCGTTTTGATCAGCTCGTCGATAAGGGCAACGTTGGGGATAACGTGCCCCGCCGAGCCGCCGCCCGTGAATACGATTTTATACATTATGCAAGGTCTTCCTTTTTTAAAAGTTTCGGTATCTTATTATATCCGAAAACCGCCCGCTTTATGCGAAAAGCGGGCGGTAAAAAGGAGTTTGTCAATAATTTTTTAAAATCCCCAGGGCAAGCGCTTTTACCTTGCGTTTGATCCGTTCGGGTTTAAGGACGGTAATGCCCGAGCCGAGGGAAAGTAGTTTTGCGGCAAGCGTATCGTCGTCGGGAAAGAGGGCGTCCACAAACCTTTTTTCGCCGCGTTCTCGGATGTTTTCCACGCCGAATTTTTCCACCGCCGCGCCGTACGCGCTCTCGCTGATTTCCAGCCTCACCTCAACCATGGGTGCCTCTTTTTTGCGTAATAAGGTAAGTACTTCTTCGTCGGAAAGCTCTTTTGGGGTAAATTTTTCTTCTAAGGCAAATGCCGCGTAGATTTTGCTCAACCAAAACCGCCGCACCTCTTTTTTGACGCGACAAAAGGCGAGGAGTGCCCACTTTCCGTCTTGAAAGGCTAACAAAATAGGCTCCACCTTGCGCTTGTTTTTTGCCGACCGTTTTTCGCGGTATTCAATTTCGAGCAGCGTTCGTTCGCGAATACATTCTCGAAGCAAAGAAACTTTCTCATGGAAAACGCCGCCGTCCAATAAAACCTCCTCCAAGGCAAAGGAGAGGGAGGTTTGCGCGCGCTCTGCCTTTTCGGCTGAGGAAAGGGCTTTCAAGGCGGTTAAGAAGCGTTCGTCGGCGCTTTCCGAATAGGCAAGTTCCAGCGCTTCAAAAGCCGCCGCGTAAGCTTCGGCAGACAAAAACCCGACGGGGAGCTTGTAGGCGTCGGAAATGCGTACGCCGCCCCCGCGGCCGCGCAGCACTTCTACGGGCGCGCACTTGGAAAGCTCGCCCACGTAACGGTAAACGGTACGTTCGGAAAGGGAATATTTTTCCGCGAAATAAGAGGCGGGCAGCCTACGTTTTTGAAGTAGCTCGAAAAGCATATCGAGTAAGATGGGATATTTCATAATAGAAAGTATAACACACGCCGTGAAATTTGTCAAGTTTTTCATTTGCGTGCTCAAATCGTTTGACAAAGACGGGGAAAATATGGTACATTATATAAAATGTAAAAGATATGCAAGGAGAACTACCATGTCGAAAAACGTAATGGACACGCTCAGAGAGAGAGGCTTTATTAAACAGACGGTATTTGAAGACGAGCTGTATGAAAAGCTCGGGAAAGAGAGCGTTCCTTTTTATATCGGTTTCGACCCTACGGCCGATTCGTTGCACGTAGGGCATTTCATGCAACTGATCGCCATGCACCATATGCAGCAAGCGGGGCATAAGCCTATCATTTTGATCGGCGGCGGTACGGCTATGATCGGTGATCCGTCGGGCAGAACGGATATGCGAAGCATGATGACCAAAGAAACCATTCGCCATAACGTGGAATGTTTTAAAAAACAAATGGCTCGGTTTATTGATTTCGAGGGGGAGAACGCGGCGATCGTCGTGGATAACGGCGACTGGCTGTTGAACCTCAACTACGTAGATTTCCTGCGTGATATCGGCGCGCATTTCTCCGTCAACCGTATGCTTTCGGCGGAGTGCTTTAAACAGCGTTTGGAAAGAGGGCTTTCTTTCCTTGAATTTAATTATATGCTCATGCAGGCTTACGACTTCCTTGTATTGCATCAAAAATACGGCTGCTCGCTCGAACTTGGCGGCGACGATCAATGGAGCAATATTCTCGCGGGCGCGAACCTGATCCGCATTAAAGAGCAAAAGCCGGCGTTTGCCATGACGTTTACCCTTCTTACGACGTCGGACGGCAAGAAGATGGGTAAGACGGCGAAAGGGGCGGTATGGCTGGACGAGAACAAAACGACGCCCTACGAATTTTATCAGTACTGGCGCAATATTGCGGACGAGGACGTGGAGAAATGTTTGAATTTGCTTACGTTTTTGCCCGTTTCCGAGATTAAGGAGCTTTGCGCGCACAAGGACGAGCGTATCAATAAAGCGAAAGAAGTGCTTGCGTACGAGCTGACCAAAGAGGTGCACGGCGAGGAAAAGGCGGCGCTTGCGCAGTCGCAGGCCAAGGCGGCGTTTGGCGGCGGCGAGGCGGAGCTTTTGACGAAAGAGATCGAGGGGGCGCAGACGGTCGTGGACGCCATGGTGCTTGCGGGAGTTGCAAAATCCAAGGGCGAGGCGCGCCGACTGATCGAACAGGGCGGCGTCAGCGTGGACGACACCAAAGTTACGGACGCGAATATGCACCTGCCCGCCAAGGAATTCGTTTTGCATAAAGGTAAAAAGGTGCATTTAAAAATTCTTGTAAAATAAGACGAAAGGCGGTGAAATACCGCCTTTTTTCAAAGGACTTTGAAACTATGGAAAAGGTTATTCGTACGGTAGCTTCTCCGTGGGAGAGCGAAAAGGTGATCGAGCGTTCCCGTTTTCTCACCTATTCCATGCACGTCGAGAGCGAGGAGGAGGCGCGGGAGGAGATTGCGCGGATCCGAAAGGAACATTCTCTCGCCACCCATTGCACTTATGCGTTCATTGCGGATAAGACGGGCAACGTGCAACGCTTTTCGGACGACGGCGAGCCGCAGGGTACGGCGGGTGTTCCCATTTTAGAGGTGCTAAAAAATAAACAACTGTTTGAAACGCTCGTGGTCGTGGTGCGCTATTTCGGCGGGATCAAGCTTGGCACGGGCGGGCTGGTGAGGGCGTATTCCTCGTCGGCTGCGGAAAACCTTGCGGCGGCGGATATTTGCGTTTTACGTTGGTGTACGGAGCTGATCGTCGAGGTGGATTACACGGGGATAGACGGCGTGCAAAAATACCTTTCGTCAAATCCCTGCTCCCTCCTTTTTACCGATTACGGGGAAAAGGTTCGGTTTACGGCGGCGGTCAAATCGGAAGAAAAAGAGGGGTTTGTAAACGGGCTTGTGGACTATATGCAAGGCCGCGTCAGCATCATTTACGGCAAGGAATATTACGGTTCTTTTAAAGAATAATATAAAGGTATGGAAAAGAAGAAAATCTATTTAACCTACGATCAACAGATCGAAAAACTCAAAAGCGACGGACTGATTGTGTGCGACGAAAAGCGTGCGAAGCGTCGGCTGAAATGGGAGGGCTACTTTAATTTTGCCGTCGGGTACAACCGTCTTTTTAAGGACGAGAACCGCCGTTACGAGGCGGGCACGACGTTCGAGGACGTGGAGGCACTGTTCGATTTTGATAAAAAGCTGCGCGGTCTTGTTTACGAGTACGCGCAAAATATCGAGCTGAATTTAAAAGCGCTCATTTCAGACGAGTTCAGTAAAAACTACGGCGTGCGCGAGCAGGAGTATCTTTCGGAGAAAAATTTCACCGACGAGCCGGAAAATTCGGCAAAAGTGCGTTGGATTGTCGGCACTTGTAGGGCAACGCTGCAAGACGCCTGCCGCGACGGCTCGGGGAGCTATCGCGACTATATCGCGTATTATCGAAAGCGTTACGGTCACGTTCCCTTTTGGGCGCTTATTCGCGCGCTGTCGTTCGGCAATTTGTCCAAATTCCTTTGTCTAATGAAAAAGGAGGACGGAAGGCGTATCGCCAAGGAATACGGCGTAAGCTATTCCTTTCTTTGCGATTTGGTGGAGGTGGTCGTAGGCTTTCGCAATCTTGCGGCGCACGGGGAGCGGGTGTATTGCGCCCGTTTGAGCACGGCTGCAATCGAGGACGCGGCGACGGCAAGAAAGGTGGGATTGCCAAAGCTTGAAAGCGGGGAAACGGCTTGCGGGAAAAGGGATTTTATGGCGTTTTTGATTGCCGCGAAATACTTGTTACCGCATAAAGAATTCAAGGAATGTTTGGAAAGATTGAAAAAAGAGGTAGACGTTTTGGAGGCGGGCTTGAATGCGGGTGCGTTTGCGAAAGTAATGCGCGCGACGGGGCTTGCGGGGAAATGGAGAGAATTAGGCGAGCTGTTTTTATAAAGAGTGAATTGCTTTGCGGACGTGAATTGCACGCCGATAAAATCGGCAAAAAGGCTTTTGATTGTGCAAAATATACAATAGGGGCGGGTAACTTTGTCGAAAATGCCCATTGTATTTTTTTTCTAAATGTAGTAAAATAATAGTATCGAAAAATAAATTGTCCGATTTTCAGGAGGAAAAAGATTATGTCAGGACTTTTGCTGAAAGGCATCAATAAAGTGTACCCCTCGGGCGTACAAGCAGTTTTCAATTTCTGTCTCGATATCAGAGATAAGGAATTTATCGTTCTGGTAGGCCCTTCCGGTTGCGGTAAGTCTACCACCCTTCGTATGATCGCAGGGCTTGAAGAAATTTCTTCGGGCGAGCTGTATATCGACGGGAAACTTGTGAACGACGTTGTTCCTAAGGACAGAGATATCGCCATGGTTTTCCAGAACTACGCGCTTTATCCCCATATGTCCGTTTACGACAACATGGCGTTCGGTTTGAAGCTCCGTAAAGTACCCAAGGAAGTAATCGACCAGAAGGTAAAAGCGGCGGCGGAGATCCTTGGTATCACCGACTACCTTTCGAGAAAGCCGAAGGCACTTTCGGGTGGTCAGCGTCAACGTGTTGCGCTCGGTCGTACGATCGTTCGTGAACCGAAAGTATTCCTTCTCGACGAACCTTTGTCCAACCTCGACGCGAAGCTCCGTGCTTCCATGAGAACGGAAATTTCCAAATTGCACGCTCGTCTTGCTACGACGTTCATCTACGTTACGCACGATCAGGTTGAGGCAATGACCATGGGTACGCGTATCGTCGTTATGAAAGACGGCTTTATGCAGCAGGTAGACACCCCGCAGAACCTTTACGATTATCCCGTAAACCTGTTCGTTGCAGGGTTTATCGGCACCCCTCAGATGAACTTCTTTAGAGAATCTCGCCTTGTATCCGACGGTAAGAAAGTATATATCAACATTATCGGCGGCAACAAGCTTTTGCTTCCGGGCAGCCTTGTTTCCCGCATCAAGAATATTGAAGAATACCTTGACACGGATAAGACGGTGATCCTCGGCGTTCGTCCCGAAGATATTCATCAGGATCAGATGTTCATTTCCAACTCGCCCGATACGATTGTAAAGGCGCGTGTAGAAGTTATTGAAAAGCTCGGTGCTGAAACGCAAATTTATTGCGAACTCGACCACGAGAACAAGGAAGCTTCGATCGTTGACGCGTCTACGCAGATGATCGCGAAGATTTCCAGCCGTGCAGTCGTTGCGCTTAACGAGGTGATCGAGCTTGCGTTCGACGCGAACCATATGCACCTCTTCGACGAAGAAACGGAAGCTTCCATTCTTGAAAGAGATCAGGGCTATGAAGTGATTGAAGAGAACGCGGAAGGTTCTGCATTCGTGCCTCCTACACCCGCTGAAATGCGCGCGCAGATCGACGCTGCCCGTATCGTCACGAAAGAGATGAAGGCGCAGGCGAGAAAGGACGCAAGAATGGCGAAGAGAGCTGCTGCGAAAGCCGCACAGGAAACTGCTGCGGAAGAAGCTGCAAACAAGGAAGACAAAACCGAAGAATAATCGGCGTTGAAACCAAGACAACCCCGACGGAATTCCGTCGGGGTTGTTTACTGAGAGAAGAAAATGAAACACATCAATCAAGACGGGACTTTTTACTTTGAGCTGGAAGAAAAGGAAACGGGATTAAGTTCTTTTTATATCCGTAAAAATAGGGAAATCAAAAAGGCGGTTTTGCCGCGCGGACTGAAACGGATCGAGGAAATGGCGTTTTACAGCTGTAAAAATTTACGTGAGGTCGTGATTCCCGATACGGTGGAATTTCTCGGCGACGACCTATTTGCGTTTTCCAGCGACGACGTTCGTATCGAATACGAGGGTTCATCGGCGAAGTGGCGAAAGTTGACGGAGGGGGTAGAGATCGAACGCTATGAATTAAAGCGTGGGCAATGGGATAAATACCCCTATTATAACGACGAGGGGAGCGAATACGTAAAGGAGCGGCACGTAATGCACTTCGACTGGTATTGCGACAAAATAGAGGTTTTTTGCAAAAAGGACGGCGTAACGCTGTATTACGGTTGGGGAAATAAGGATAAAAGATAAAATGATTTATAACTATCATACGCATACAAAGCGTTGTAATCACGCGACGGGCGCAGACAGAGAATACGTGGAAGCGGCAATTAAGGCGGGGATAAAAACGCTTGGTTTTTCCGATCACGCCCCGTACGATTTTCCTGCGGAAATTCCCGAATATTCCTATTTTCGCATGAAAAAGGAAGAGGGCTTTGAGTACGTGGAGTCCGTCCGTAGCTTAGCTAAGGAGTACGCCTCCGATATTCGGATTCTGTGCGGCTTTGAAATGGAATACTATCCCGACTATCATCAGTCGCAAATGGACTATTTAAAACGTTTTTCTCCCGACTATTTGATTTTGGGACAGCATATGCTCGGCAACGAATTTCCCACCATTCTCCCGCGTGAGGCGGGCGATCTGCATTTGAGCTATTATGTAACGCAGGTGCTTGCTGGGCTGGCGACAGGGGACTTTCTGTATCTTGCCCACCCCGACTTGGCGGGCTACGGCTTTTCTCCTGAAACGGTGGCTCGTGAATACCGCCGCCTTGCGCTCGGTGCAAAGCGAATGGGAATTCCCGTAGAATTAAACGCTCTGGGACTTCGCGAGGGCAGGGCCTATCCAGACGTTCGTTTCTTCCGTTTTGCGGCAGAGGCGGGCTGTAAAGTGATTTACGGCGTGGACGCCCATTCCCCCGATGCGTTCTTGCGCGCGGATATCGAGGAACGGGCGAAAAAAATTGCGTTGGAGGTAGGCGTGTCCTTGATTACCGACCCTATTTTGTAAAAAAGGTGAATAAAAAATCCGTACGCAATGCGTACGGATTTTTTATTTGAATTTGTTAAAGCTTAGTTAAACAGATCTTTGTAGCTGCCGCTGAATTTCACGACGGGCTTCTTGCAAGCAGGGATAGCAACCTTTTCTTTGGTCTGAGGGTTGATGCCGTTCTTTGCGGGAACGTCTTTCAGAGAGATGCCGCCAACGCCGATAATCTGAATTTTTTCGCCAGCTTTCAGAAGTTCGGTCATGGTTTCGAGCATTGCTTCGAAAGCGATTGCCGCGTCTTTAACGGTGAAGCCTGCTTTAACTGCCATTGCTTTGATAAATTCGGTTTTGTTCATAGAGTTTAATCCCCTTTAAAATTTTTTCTCGAAGGACTTGTCCTTTTGAGTAATTCTATTATATCCTATTTTTTTCCTTTTGTCAAGGGTTCGTAGTAAAAAAAATCGCGAAAAGCCTTGAAAATAAAGGTTTTTTTGCGATTTTTTTAGAATTTTTTTGTATTTTACGGAAAAAGGAAGTTTTAGTCCTCGTTTCCTGAATAAAAACCAAGGCCGACGACCTGCGAAACGCTTGACATCACGGCAAAAGCTTCGGGGTCAATTCGCCGCATGACCTTACGTAAAGTAGTTACCTGTTTTCTGCCGATCACGCAAACGACCATGGTATGCTCCTTGCCCGTATACATACCCTTTGCAGGGATCGCGGTAGAGCCGCGTTGCAGCTCTTGCATAAGCGCCGCCGCCATTTCCTCGGGCTTGTCGGTGATGATACGGAATTCAATAGCTGACTGAAAGCCGTTCGTGATAGAGTCGTTGATTTTGCTTTCGATATACAGCTCGAACAGCGACATCATAATAGGAAGAAGGTTGAGCGCAAGCGACTGATTTTGATCGTAGAAAACGAAGAAAGAGGCGCCTACTACGATCGCGCTGACGATAAAGAGCATCCATGCGATCGAGGGAGCGGGGAATTTCTTTTGGATCACGACGGCGATAATATCCGCGCCGCCCGAAGAACCGCCCAGCTTGAAAACGATTGCGAGAGCGGTGCCGAGGCAAACGCCCGCCGCGATGGCGGCAAAGATCTTCGTGCCTCCGTCAAAAACAATTTCGGGGGCGTGCAGCCTTTCAAAGAGGAAAAGCCAAAAAGATTGCAGCACGATATGCGCGCAAGTAAGTATAGCAAATTTCTTTTTCACGAAGAAAAAGGCAAGGACGATCAAGGGTAGGTTGGCGCAAAATACGACGCCGCTTTGCGGAATTGCGCCATCAGTTGCGTAGGAAAGCATGATCGCAATCC
Source organism: Clostridia bacterium (assembly GCA_017463325.1). Taxonomy (GTDB): domain Bacteria; phylum Bacillota; class Clostridia; order Christensenellales; family Borkfalkiaceae; genus Scatosoma. The sequence continues at coordinate 1,370 of JAFTPK010000001.1, read as the reverse complement.
CCGCAATACCGCCGATCGTAAACTGGTTAGGCTCTATCAAGCAATACGCAGCAAAGGAAAAAAGAGCGGTGGAAACAAGCAATAAAAGAACCGTCTTGATCAGCTCGACCGTTTTTTCTTTTTTCGTCAAATTCGGCGTTTTGCTCTGTAAGGAAGTTTCTTTTTTCATAGGATTATAAAGCCTCAACGGACACGGTGATCGTCGCGGAAACGTTCTCCATCAACCGAATTTCCGCCTTAGTGGAGCCGAGCGCTTTCAAAGCGTCCATGCGAATTTTCTTTTTGTCCACGTCGTAGCCCATTTCATAGAGCGCCTGTGCGACGTGCTGGGCGGTGGCGCTGCCAAAGACCTTTCCGTTTTCGCCAACTTTGATTTTTACGACGACGGTTTTGCCGTTTAAGGAGGCAGCGAGCGCTTGTTGCGCTTTCAGCTCTTCCGCCTTTCTGTAAGCGTCGGCGGCTTTTTTCTGATTAACCTCGTTAATGCCGCTGGCGGTGGCAAGCTCGGCAAGCCCTTTTTTAATTAGGAAATTTTTTCCGTAGCCGTCCGCGACTTCGATAATGTCGCCTTTTTTGCCGCTGCCTTTGACGTCAGCCTTTAAAATAACTTTCATATTCGTTCTCCTTATTTTTGAGTTTTATTTTCTTGTAGTATTTATTGTACAGGATTTTTTGAAAAAAGTCAATAGGAAAAGGGCAATTTGCGCATACTACCGTTAGAAAATAAAATAAGGAGGGGAAAAATTATGCAGGAAAGAGAAGTGAACATGAGTATCGGCTGCGGCGTAACGGAATGTAAATATAACCGTTCGGGCGATTATTGTACCCTTTCCAAAATCCACGTAGGCAACACCTGCGATTGTGACGCGGAAAAATGTACTTGCTGCGACAGCTTTGAAAGAAAATAAGCTTGCAAAGCAACGAAAAAAGGCGACTTGCTCTTCAAGCCGTCTTTTTTTGGTAAAAAAAATAGCTGTGATTTTGCTTGCCTTATGAATGAAAAAGTAGTATAATGATAATAGACGAGCGTTCCAAGACGTTGAAAATAAGAAAAGCATAGGGGAGGGAATGGAATGAAAAGGTATCAAACGGTCGAGGTAAAGCTAATCATGCTGCCGACGGAAGACGTGATATGTTCCAGTAATGATGATGACGACGATAGCAATTGGACGGGAATTTATTAAGGAAAATAAAAAGAGCCTCGCGTAAAAAACGCGAGGCTCTTTTTAGTACAGGAAACAAATGCAAGCGGGAGCGCGCATTTGTCAAAACCCACCTGCTGTGCAGGTGGTAAGTAGCTTTAGCTTTAAGCCTTGCCCTTACTATACAAAAAAGCTCCTTTGTGCTAAACTAAATGTACGACTCGCAAC
>JAFTPK010000022.1 GCA_017463325.1 Clostridia bacterium | reverse complement strand
TAAATGCGGTGCGGGAAATCCTTATGGAAAGGCTTATAATATGCCTCCGTCAAAATATTGCCGTTTCTCACGAGCATAAAGCTATGTAAATTCACTTTATATTCCCGCATACGCTCTAAAAACGCAAGCACGTATTTACTGCCCAAGCCCTCTTCTTCGGGCTTTTTAAAAATGAAATCGTTTACCATATTTTACTCCTTTCATAGGTTTGTTCCATTATACATCCCGCGAAAAAAAAAGGCAAGTGTTTGGCGGCGATAAACTGAAAGGCCGTCGCGATTTTTTGCGACGGCCTCCATTTTTATACAATTGCCGTTTCCAAATAGGCAAGCGACTTTTCTTTCATTTCGTCGCCGATTGCTTTGGACGCCTCTGCGGCGTTCTTCGTGAACCAATGCGGAATATCCCCCAAGCGTTCAAGCTTCACACACTCGGGATAAAGGGACATAAGCAGCGAGCTTTCATACTTGCCCGCGTGATCATACCCCGTCGCCGTTTGCACAGCCGCACTCATAGTGGGAATCACCTTGATCCAATTAAAGGGATTGTTCGCCCCTTCCAGCTCCTCGTAATAGGTAGAGTAGCTTTCGCTCCCCCACCAGCCTTGACCTTTCGTTTTTTCCAAATAAGCCATTGTCGCACGCTTTGCCGCCATGCGGTAGCAAAGGGTCATGGGCATTTCCGACTCCTGCTCGAACTGATGATGAATGACTACGTAAATGTTCCGATACCCCGAATTCAAAAGGCTCATGAACACGTAATACACGTAGTCCTCAAACGCCCGCTCGGGCACGTGCACGGTGCCGCTCGTTTCGTCGCCCACGGCATAGCTAGACGGACTGTACGCGATCGTAGGCGCAATCATCATTTCTTTCGTCTTTGCAAGCTCTTTTACAAGCCCCTCGGCAATGAGCGTATCGCAACCGTACGAACAATGCGGACCGTGATATTCCACCGTACCGCCGACGATCACAAGCGGAAGATTTTTCTCCTGCACGTACGCCTTTTCCTTGGGAAAACTGTCGTTAAGTATCATCTTTTTCCCTCCTTAAAAGGCAAGCGTCGTATAATACGCAAGATTCGTTTGACGGTTGTCCAGTCTGCCGTACTGCACGACGATCTTCTGATTGCTTGAAAGTTTCATAGCGTACTGCGTTTCAAGCGGTACGACGTACCCGCTCATATCGTCGGGGTTGTTCATTCTGAAACAACGCACCCTTTGCGGCTCTACCGTCCACGTGATATTATCGTAACATTCCTTGTCCGCAAAAAAGAGCTTTACTTTGATCGTCGCCGTTTTATTCGTGTCGTTGACGACAATCACGCTTTCGTGACCCTTTAATACGCCCTCACCCTCGGGAGGCAGCTCGCAATCGGGCACGATCCAGTATTTTTTACCTACTACCATACTCTTCTCCTTCCTTTAATGGCGTTAGAAACCAAGCTCGATAATGCCCTTCTTCAAATAATCGGTGTAGCTTTCGCAGCCGTTTTCCTTGATCGCGATCCCTTTTTCCCAACGGCAACCGAAAGTAGGTCCGGAAATAAAGGTGTCGATTTGGAAGGTCATATTCTTTTGCAGCTCGTAATGGGTAGAAGTTTCCATCCAAGGCGCCTCGACCTCGATCATACCCGTACCGTGGCAGGGGCCGTACACGTAATTCTTTTCAAAGCCCGCGTCCTTATAATTTTGCAGGAATTTCTTAGCCACCTCGTCTGCCATCACGCCCGCTTTGAGCTGCTTTTCCGTCCATTCGTGCATCTTCAAACAGAATTCGACAAGTTCTCTTCTCTCCCCCTCTAATTTCCCCATGATTACAGGCAAACCGATCGAGGGAGAATAGCCGTCGATCTTCGCGGAAAGATTGAGCTGTACAATATCGTTTTTGCCGATTTCTCTATATCTTGAACGAGAGATCGCGTGGCGGGTACTCGCCTCGGAGAATACGTACATGGGTAACCCCTCGTACTCTGCGCCGTGCTCGTAAATCGTCTTTTGCGCAACCCCTACCATCTGCAACTCGGTAACGCCCGGCTTCAACGCCTTAATGACTTCGTTCGTCGCAATTTCGATAATACGGAAGCCCTCGCGGATACAAGCAAGCTCGTTCTCGCTCTTGATTTTACGAAGCTCTACCATAATGTCGTTGCATTTTACGATCTCTGCCTTAGGGAACGCGTCTTTCAGTCCCTCGTAAATAGGCAGGGTGCACTCTACGTAGCTGCCAAGCCCGATTTTGATATTCTCGCCCGTTACCCCTACCGACTTAAACGCTTCCGCAAAGGTGTTGGGAATAAGTTCGGGATAGGACGGGTCAGCCGATTCACGGAATTCTTTGAGTACCATAATGTTGTCGATCTTCCCAAAATCCTTGGCAAAAATCGCCGATTCGGGGCCGACAAGAAGCGCCGCTTTACCGCTTGCGCCGATCAATACCCCCGCGCGCTCGAATAACGGCCAAAAGCCCGAAAAATAACGAGCGTTTGCATAGTCGCTCTCCGTAGACGCAACAAGCATTGCGTCCAACCCTCTTGCAGCGACGAGCTTCGCCGCTTTTTGAATTCTTTCCTGATACTCGTAGTCGGGAATACAAATTCTGCCCATGATAGTTTACCTCTCTTTTTTTATTTTGGCTATGCCGTCAAGCAACCTCTTTCGGGCAAGCCTTTATTTTCTTTTATTATATCATAGGTTTTCCTTTTTGTCTTTACTTAATTGTAAATGAATGGTACAAAATTGTAAATATTTTTACTTAGCATTGCGGAGCGAATTAAACCTGTACAGTTTAAAAGAGAGGGAGGCGTTCTTAAAATTTTCAAGATTGTTCGGTGATATTTTTACCAAAATATTTTTTATACAAACGACTTGCGTAATTGGGATCGGCATAGCCGAACATTTCCGCAACCTCATACAGCTTTAAATTTTCCCGCCGCATGACCGTGCGCATATTTTTGAGCTTGGTTTTATTGATAAAGGTGATCAGCGGTTCCTCCCCCGCACTTTTAAAGGCGCTACAAAGGTATTCGGGCGTGATCCCAAGATGAGCCGCCACCTCCTTTTGCCGAATGGGGCGACGGATATTTTCATATACGTACGACTTGGCTTTTTTAACGTACAGCGAAATACCACCCTCGCCCTCCAAACTTCGCCGCGCCAGCTCGTCTAGTTCCGCAAGCGCATTTAAAAACAGCCCGACAAGACGGGCGTGCGCCGTCGGGTGAAAGGTGTGTACGGAAATAATTTCGTCCAAAAGCTCGTGAATTCGCCTTTTTTCGTTGCACTTAAAGTGCCGAGGAAGCAGTAGCGCTCCCTCCGCATCCTTGTCTAAAACCTCAAATTCCAAAGTAAAGCCGACGGAATGATGCTCGTGAAACGCCTCCGTTTGCACGTAGGTGACCGCCTCAAACAGGTTACAGGCAACGTCGTATTCGTCCTCCGTATACAAAACCCCGCCCTGCCGTACGTGATTGACCCCTTTGGCGATATAGCAAAGCTCTATTTTATTTTGCTGCACAGGCAGCTCGTTGACGTATTTCTCCGAGGCGAACACGTGCGCGAAACGAATTTTGGGAAGCGATTTTATTTTTATGTATCTCATAGTAAAAAAATTATAGCATTTAATCTTAATTTTGTCAAGAAATATTAAAAAAATATATTGCAATCTCTATTTTTTCGTTGTATAATGTTTTCAAGATCGGGAGAAATCCCGATCAATTTTTTTAAGGAGCTTATTTTATGGAAGACGTATTTCAAAACGGCGTAACGCCAAAGCAAGCCAAGCACGGCAAAAATATGTATGTAATCGAAGCGTCGGTGGAATATTTCATCTCCATCGTCATCACAGGTGCCTACCTTGCAAAAATTGCAACGACGATCGGTATGTCGCAGGCAATGATCGGGATACTTTCCTCTTTCGTTTCCCTCGGCTACGTATTCCAAATCTTCGCGCTTTTACTCGCAGGAAAGAGAAGAGTTAAGCGTACGGTCACCGTTTTGCACATGATCAATCAGCTCGCGTTCGCGCTCCTTTATCTCGTGCCTTTCGTACCCGTTCCCGACACGCTAAAACACGTTTTCTTTATCCTGTTCTTGCTTGCGGGGTATATCTTATCCAACTTTATCGGCGCCCCCAAGCTGAGCTGGTACATGACCTTCGTCAGCGCAAACGAAAGGGGCAGGTTCACGGCGAAAAAGGAAATTTGGTCGCTGATGGGCGGCATGGTCTTTTCCTATATCGTCAGCTTTGTGATCGACCACTTTGAGGCTACGGGACAAATCAACAACGCGTTTATTGTCAGCGCAATCGCCATTTTCCTACTCGCCGTCGTACATACCCTCGTCTTGATTTACACGCCTGACATAGAAATTCCCGGTTCCGAGAAAAAAGAGCCGCTTTTTACCACCTTAAAAAAGGTGTTCGCAAACAAACGTATTTGGAAAGTGCTCGTCGTACAAATTATTTATAATATTATCAGCTGCACCGTGCTCGGATTTTTTGGGGCTTATACGACTAGCTCCCTCGAAAATTTCGGGCTTGGCCTTTCTATGACCTTTATTTCAATCGTCAGCGCAGTTGGGGCGGTCGTTCGCTCTCTCGCGAGCCGTCCTATGGGCAGGTTCGCCGACAAGTATTCTTTCAAGACCTCGACGGCGTTTTGCTATTCCCTGTTTGCCGTGGCTTTGATCGCGGCGGCGTTCATGACCCCGAAATACGGCATGGTCTTTTACACGGTTTACGTTGTGATCCAGTCCGTTGCCATGGCGGGTATGAACAGCGGAATTATCAATCTTTTGTATGAAGAGGTGGAGCCGGAACAGAGAATGAGCGCGTACGCCGTACAGCAATTCGTAGCAGGTTTCGTCGGCTTTTTGTCCACCTTCCCCGCCGCCGCCTTCGTCGCAAGCGTGCAAGCCACCGAAACAGGTACTCTACTCGGATTGTACGCGCAACAATGGCTTTGCATTTGGGGCGCTCTACTCGCCGTCGTACTCGTCCTCTACGTAACGTTCGTGCTGAAAAAGAAAAAAATTAAAAAATAAAACAATCAATATAAGGAGAAAATTATGAACAATTTTTTCAAGGACTACAAAATCGAAATCGGAGAAATACTGGAAACCGCTTTTCATAAAGATAACAATAATTTTCAAGACGGCACTACGCCTATGTACCGCGACGTAGACGGAAAGCTTTGGGCAATGAGCGGTCATTCGCATATGGGCGCTATCAATATGTTCTGCGGCACTAGCCTCGACGACATGAAAAAGGTGTATGAAATCAACACGAATTTCTGCGTCGGCCACGCCGACTACGCTTTCTCGGGAATCCGCTATCCCGAGGGCAACAAACCTGTCGGTAGCATTTGGCCGTTCGGCCTCTATATCTGCCCCAACACCCACCGTTTCTTCTGTTTCTTTCACAACGAAACGGGCTGGAACGGCAAGGGCACGGGCTATGACGCATACGGACTTTGCAAAGCCCCGAAGATTGACTCTGATTTTCGGCATATCGGGCTGATGCACTCGGACGACGAGGGCAGAAACTGGACGTTTGACAGATGGGTACTTACGGGCGAGGAAGTAGATTTCACCGAAAACTATAATCCCGGCACAGGCAACGCGATCGGGCAAAAAGCAGGCGACATTTGCCTTGGCAGCGGCGACTTTTCCCTGTTCGTAGAACCGGACGGCGAATATATGTATATCTTCTACAATAAAATTTATCAAAACAGTATTCAGGCTCTTTGGACGGGTTGTGACGTGTTCGTTGCTAGAACGCGCAAGCGGACGGACGGCGTTATGGGCGACTTTGTGAAATATTACAACGGGGCTTTCTGCGAACCGGGCAACCTCGGCAAAGAAACGGCGATCGCTCTCTGTTCTTGGCACCCTCGCGTACTCCATTCCGCAAAGCACGGGCTTTATTTCCTGTCCTCCTCGCACGTAAACGTTCCCGCCGATAAAGGCGTGATCGACGACGTTATGGAGGTGCGCACGAGTACCGACCTTATTCATTGGAGCGACCCTATCCGTATCGAGCACGAAGGCAAGGAATTTGGCAATCATTACGTAGCTATGGTCGCAGAGGACGACAAAAATCAGCCCTGCACGATCAGCGGCGACGAGTTCTCTATTCTCTCCAATCACAACGGAACGAACGTGACCCGTTATCGCGCAAAATTTGTCAAGAGGTAAAAGGTCATGGACGTTTTGATTTTCGGCGGACAAAGCAATATGCAGGGGCAGACGGAAAGCCTCCCCTTTCCCAACGAACCCGTACACGGTGCCTTGGAATACCGTTATTTGCGCGACGAATTAATTTCGTTACAGCACCCCGTCGGCGAGGACGTTCGCCCTGAAAAATGGATTGCGGCAGCCTCGGGAGGCAACGGCAGCCTTGTGCCTGCACTTTGCCGAGAATACGTTCGTTTAACAGGTCGAGAGGTGATCGCGATTCACGCGGCAAGAGGTTCGACCACCGTCGCCGAATGGCGCAAAGGCACGCAGCACTATTATTACGCCAAGAAAAAAATCCTTGCAGGGCTTGAAAAAGCACGGCAGCAAGGCACGATCGAACACGTTTATTACGTTTGGTTACAAGGGGAATCGGACGCCTATATCGAAACGCCCGAAGAAGAGTATTTACAAAGCCTAATCGGCTACAAAAACGACTTAAAAAGCGAATTTTCCTTTGATAAATTCTGTTTAATCAAAGTGGGATATTTCGCCGCGCTTGCAGGTTGGATCCCCGGGAGCGTAGAAGAAAAGACCGCCCGCGACGTGGCGATCATGCGGGCGCAGGAGCGCGCCGTGAAAACAGACGAGGATTTTGTAATGCTTACCCGCCTTTGCCCCATTCTTAGCAAGGACGAAAAAAACATCAACCCGTATTGCGTGGGGCACTACAACAACGCCGCTATGGAGTTGATCGGCAACGACGCCGCCAAGGCTCTTGCCTCGTTATAGTTTACTTGCTTTTCAAAAAAATTGCGCCGCTAAAAAGCGACGCAATTTTTTTTATTTCTTACAAAATACCCAGCCAAAATCCGCAGGGGAAAGAATGGATTTCGCAAGCGTGTACACGGGCATTTCGTCCAAGCACCAGCTTGCCCTGTCCGTCGTTTTAATCATCAGCTTGAACGGAACGTTTTTAAGCCCGATCACCGACCGATCCGCTTCAACCGTGAGGTGAGTTTGTTCCCCCTCCGAATGGCAATTCACCCGCCATTTCGCCATTTCCTCTATCACCCTCTCGTCATTGATCGACTGATGACTGCGCGTATCCCTGTGCATACGCTTTCTGCCGTCGTTCTTAAAAAGGATCGCCGAGGACGGAAACCCTATCTCAAACTCTCCGCAAAGCACAAAATCCGTCTTTTTCTCGCTGAAAAATTCTACCTTTAACGTCTGCTCGTCCACGGCAAGACGGAATTTTGAAAGACCATCCGAAAGCGTCGCCCACTCCCCGTTTTCTAAGGCAGTTCCCGCCTCGTAAGACTTCGAGTCAATCTCCTCCCCGAGGTAATAGCCAAGCGGTGCCTTGCCTGAGGCGATTCGCTTTTCCGTACGCACAAACTCCGTTTCTAAAAGCCTTTGCAGCGAAATAATTCTTGCTTGGAGTTTTTCAGGGAAAAATTTATACCCCTCCGCCTCGGAGTGGTACCCAAGACGGTTATCCTTTTCACAAAGAGCAATCATTTTACGGCTGTTTTCAATCTCTGCATTAACGATAGCGCGAAGCTCGTTCAACGCAGCCATGCCCCCCACTCTTTGATAACCAAGCTCGTTTCTAAGCTGATAAAAGCGTAAAATATTCTTCGCGCTTTCCACCAAAACCCCGATTGCTTTTACAACGGTGAATTGCTCGTTTGCATTTTCCTCCCACCCCTTTAAAGTGGAAAGAATTTCACAGCCGCGTTTCCAAAGCCCGCGCATATTTTCAAACAGCGTCACCGCTTCCTCTACGGTATGTCCGCCAAACAGACACTCGCCGATGCGGTCGCCGTCCGTCTTATCCGTCAAAAGCCAAGAACGAGGCAAGGAAAAGTTCTTCGGCTCCAACGCAAGCTCCCAAACAACCCCGTCGTGCATAGGTCCGTAATAGCTGAACGCAACGTTGATCGGATACTGACGGTACCCTTCCTCAAACAGCTCCCATGCGGAAACAACCCGTTCTTTTTCATCCTCCGCATAGTAAAGACCTGCAAGCTCTTTTAAAAACTCCGCTTTATCCCGATAAACACGGTCGCGCGAAAGCAGCTCTGCCGCCTTACTCATCAAACAGGGATAATTCCCGAAATACCAGCTTTCCATGATCCCAGTCACGCCAAGTGCTTTCGCCCTCGTCAGCTTATCGTAAATCAGCCCGGGCACGGGTATATAAGGCACGCTCGCAAGCTCGTGCGAGCAACAGATTTGCATTTTCGCATACGCTGTCTTTCCCTCTTGTTTCGCGGCGTCTGCCGTCGCCGTAAACATTTCCGAGGGACCGTCGTAGGAGAGCCAGTAGTCCATTGCCACTCGTTTTTTCCCAAGTTGAATTGCCCTACCGTTATCCTCAAAATTTTGCATAAGCGCCACGTCAGCGGGTGCTTTTTTTACGTACTCGCGAATAGCGTCCTCCTCCCAAAAACGGTGCTCGTACGTCCAACTAATAAACTCAGCGCTCGGCTTTACCCGTCGCATTCCCTCGCGTAAAACCTCTACCTTTTGCGCCAAGATCTCGGGCTTGGAATACATTGAACAATGGGGGCAGGTATTCGTCCACTCCCCTTCCTCGTTTTCAAAGACGGTAGAACAGCTCGTAAGACGCTCCCCTTGCGTGATGCTCATATACCCACCAAGATCGGGCGCAAGCGTAAACAGCTTTTCCATCGCTTCATAGCAATACCCTTTCCCAAATTCGGTGTACGTACAAAACGCCACTCCTTTTTCCCCCGTCAAACGGTCGAGAAAAACGTTGCCGTGAACTTGCGGATATTTTTGCAGAATTCCAGGGTGATTTTTTTCTACGGTTAAGTTATTGAGAGAAATAGGTTCGAGTGCAAACACAAACACCTCGATCCCGTAACGGGCGCATTTCTCAATCGTTCTATTCAGCTTTGCAATCCGCTTTTCACTTCCCTTGCCAAATTCGGGAATATACGAGGAAGTAAGCAATTCATCAAAAGAAGAATAGATCCAAATCGCATTAATCCCGTCGTGCATAAGCCGCCGTAAATACCCGTCGGGGTAATAATCAACGTCGTCCGAAAGCTCCGCGCCGTTCTTCGGCGGGCGGTTGGTGGGCGAGAAAAAGCAACGGGAAATACGGCGTGTAATCACCGCTTTTTCGTGTCTTTCCCCGATTTTTATATTGCCGCCACCCTGCAACAAAAGGTCTTCCAAACGGATCAAGCCCCGCCTGATCCCCTCCTTTTCCGCCGCCAGTATTTTGCAACCGTCTTCCTTTACCGATAAAGTAAATTCTTCCTTTTGATACCCCGCCGTTTTCACAAGCTCCACGGCGTAACCGTCGCCGCCAAGACCGTTTTTGGAAAGAAATTCTTCAAAGTCCTCCCAAAGCGTCGCCAAGGCTGCCTCGCCTGCAAACTCGCCTTTGATCAGATAGCCGCCACGAAAAGCAATTTCACCAACGGCTGCGCCGCGAAAACGTACGGTAGGCGTCGTGTACACGCGTAAATCCGCCTCAAACCGTTTGGGCGGCTGTTTTTCAAAATAATCGTCAATCAAATTCTGCCTTTTCATAATGCTACAACCACCTCAGTTTTTCCACAGGGCAATTCTTTTTTCACCCCTGCAAAAGAAAATTTCGCGCGCACTCCCTCAGGGATCGTCACCGTAAATTTTCTACCGCACGGCGTATCCTCGTACGCCACGGCAATTCTACCCCGCTCCGTCAAAATACTGCCCCGCACCCTTTTCAAAGCAGAGAAAACTTGCGGCGCAATGACGATCTCACGATACCCCGCGCTCTCCTCCGTCTGCTTAATTCCAAGTATATCCGTAAAATAGGTAAGCACGGGCGAACCAAACATGGGATGATTGTGGCTTCGACCGTATTTCCACGCCTCTTGCAGGGTCGTCGCCCCCTCTTTTTTCCAAGTTTTATACGAGGCAAAATCGTCCGAATCCAGCAACCCGTAAACAACGTCCGTTTCTCCAAGCTTTATCAGCTCCTCTACAAGATAGCGGGTGCCGAAAATGCCCGTATCAAACCGTTTCAGTTCCCGATAGCGTGCAGCCAAATTCTTTTTCGTTCGTTCGTCGCCAAGGCCGATCCTAAGCGCAAAGGCGTTCGCCGCCTGTTCCCCCCAACAGTAATCGCCCGTATTCTCGTCAAAAAACGCGTCGTCGATCGCCTTTTTACAACGATCTATCGTCTGTTTATAGCCAGCGACGTCTTCTTCTTTTCCAAGCACACACGCGATTTTGATAAGCTTTTCCAACGCGGCAACAAACATACAGGTATTCGCAAAGCGGGAGGGGATCAATTCCCGCCCGGGGGCATTCCAGTCGCCCAGACATTCCCTGTTTTTATAAATAATCAAATCGCAGGGCATATGATCGCGCATAAACCCAACATATTTTTTCATGTATGGATAGGCTTCCTTTAACACCTCAATCTCTCCGTAAGCCTTATAGTAGGCGTAAGGCACGGTAATAATCGCGACGCTCCACCCGCCCGGACCACCCGCGCAACCGATAAAGCAAGGGGCCGTGTATTGAACGAAACCACTTTTTTGATCTTGGCTGTCAAAAATATCGCGCAACCATTTTTTATAAAGCCGCTTGGCGTCAAACATGGTCATACCCAGCTCGCAAAGCAATTGCCCGTCACCCGTATAGCCCTTTCGTTCGATCTGCGGACAATCGGTGGGCACGCCGCATTGATAGTTACAAAGCTGCGTACGCTCGTACGCCTTATACAACCAGTTGAGCATTTCGCTATCGCTCTCAAACTCGGAGGTATTCCTAACGTCCGCGTGTACGACCTTACAACGCTTGCAGTCAAGCCCCTCGTCCCCTTGTTCGCTTGAAATTTGTACATAGCGGAAACCGTGCCACGTAAAACGGAGCTTATGTTCCTTTCGTCCGTCCGTAATAAAGGTCGTTTCCTGTGCAAAAACGTTCTTGGGATTAAGCTCGCCACCGTCAAGAATTTCCTCCGAATAGCGACAAACGATCTTATCTCCTACTTTCCCCGAAGAAAGGATCACGGGCACCCCCGTCAAATTTTCACCCATATCGAAAATTTTATAGTTTTTGCCCTGTTTGACAAGCTTTGCCTCTACTTCGCGGATCACCTTATTCACGGGACAATCCAACGGCAAATACTTCGCCTGCGGCCTTTTTAAAATTTCCACCGCGTGCCAAGCCCGATCGTCATAGTCCGCGGAGGCAAACTCCACAATCTCCTTACGTTCGTCCTGTTCCTCGTGAAAAATCCCGCCTTCAAGAAGAAAACTTTCATAAAAACGGCAACCCATGTCCGAAACGACCTCTGTTTTTTCCCCGTCCTCGGTTTCGATTACCAAGCGAAAACACACGCCCGTTTTTCCGTAGTTACGGAAATTGCCGTACATATCCTTGCCCGAACGGTACCAACCTCCTGCCACAAGAAAGCCCACCGCGTTTTTTCCCTGTTTTAACGCAGACGTCGCGTCGTAGGAGGTGACGTAAATGGTGTAATCCACCTCGTCGCCAAAAAACGCTTCGTCTTCAAGCGCGTTGGCGTCCGACGGAAATTGCTTATTATATTGCGAATAGGTGCTAACGTATAATTCCTCGTTAAGCCTTTCACCGTTGACGTACACCTCGCCAAACCCGAGAATACTGACGAACAGCGTCGCTTTTTTAATTACTTTTTCTATGTAAAAGCTTTTTCTAACGTACGGAAAATAATATTCCCCGCTTGCCGAAACGTACTCTGCTTTTTCAAAAAAATTCTCAAAATCCATCTCTTTTTTCCTCTTGTTTTTCCTTGCGGTTTTCGTCCGCAAATTCTCTCGTTTATAGTTTATCATAAATCTTTTTTTATTTCAAGAGAAAATATTGACTAAAAATATTGAATTTATGACCATTTTTTTCTTTTTTTAATTTTTTCCTAATTTTTTCATAAAAAAACGCCGCACGCTTGCAAAAAGAATTTTCACATGGTATAATAAAGAAAATATATTTTCAATTTTGAGGTCTTTATGGATTTTGTATTAAAACCCTTTCGAGAAGAAATCACCGTAAAGCGGCTTGCCAACATTCATTATTTCGAGTTCACACCTAACTACCAAACAGCGGGCGACAGCCACCCTTTTTGCGAGCTTTTATACGTTGATAGCGGTAGCATCAATATTGAGGCCGAGCACTACGCAGGGCTTTTAAAACAAGGACAAATGATCGTCCATGGAGAAAACGAAAAGCACGCCCTCGTTTGCAACGAAAAGGGCGCGCCCAACGTAATTATTATCGGCTTTGAATGTACCAGCGAAAAAATAGACGCTCTCACCTATTCCCCTCTCCAACTCTCCAACGAACTGCAAAAGATGTTAGCTGAAATTATTAAGGAGGCAAGAACGGTGTATCTTCCGCCCTACGACGTACCCAACTTGAAAGACATGAAAAAGCGAGAGGAATTTTCGTTCGGCGCCGATCAGCTTATTAAAAATCTTTTACAGGTCTTTCTGATTAAATGTTTACGCGGTCTTGAAAACGGAAACGCGTCGCGTCCACAAACGGAGGCGGCAAAGCAAACGGAAATCAAAAAGATCGACGAGCTGCACATGGAGGAGGTCAAAAAATACCTCGACGATAATTTTACGCAAAAAATCAACGTGGACGAGCTGTGCTTTCTTTTCGGCACAAACAAGACCACGTTGTCAAGAGAATTCAAACGGTTGTATGGAAAAACGATTATCGACCACGTAAACACCCTACGAGTAGAATATACGAAAACTCTCCTTAGAGAAAATTCCTGTACATTAACGCAGATCGCCGCTCTTCTCAACGTTTCTTCCGTGCACTATCTCACCGCTCTATTCAAAAAATACGTACACCTGACCCCCACCGAATATCTCCACACCATCAAGAAAAAGCTAGACGAAAAATAACAAAAGTTTTAATTTTTCTCCTTTTTTCCCGTAAACAAAGTGAGAAGGAAAAGCATTACAGGGAAAATGATTGCTACAAGAACGCCCGTTTGCAAGCCGTCGATCCCTCCCGAAATAGCCCCGACGAGGGTTGGCCCTGTCGTACAACCGAGGTCACCCGCGACGGCAAGAAAGGCAAACATTGCCGTACCGCCCGCGGGAATACGGCGCGCCGCCAACGAAAGAGTACCCGGCCAAAAGATCCCCACGGCAAATCCGCATACAGCGCACCCGATCAATCCCACGATGGGTACAGGGGAAAGTCCGATCATTAAATACCCGACGACGCAAAGTAGCGCGCAACCGATCAGCGTTGGTTTTATAGGCAGCCGTTCGCTCAGCTTTCCGTGGATAGCCCTGGCAAGCCCCATCATAACGGCAAAGCCGCAGGTACCGATCAAATCCCCCATGGTTTTATCGACGCCAAGCCCCGTTTCGGTAAGCGCGGAAACCCATTGCGCTACGGAAATTTCCGCTGCGCCCGCGCAGATCATCATAGCGAACAAAATCAAAAAGCTTCCCTGCTTAAACAAGGACATGCCCCCTTTCTTTTCGCTTTCCGCCGTATCCATGGTATACACGGGAACGAAGAGAAAATAGACGGCGTTTGCGGCAGGTAAAAGCGCCCACAACCAAGACAAAACCGCCCAGTTTTTCACCCCGCAAAGGAAGAAAAACAGCGTACTAACAAGCACGACGAACGTCACCCCCCAACAATAAAAGGAATGTAAAAGGCTCATCATACCCTCTTTATTTTTGGTGGGACACGCCTCCACCGTCGGGCTTGTAAGCACCTCGATCAAGCCACCGCCCACGCCGTATAACAGCACGGCGAGCACAAGCCCGAGAAAGGGCGGGAGAAATTTCGGGAGCACGGGCATCAGCGCAAGCCCCAACGCACAAAGAATATGCGCCGCCACAAGACAGTTTTTTACGCCGAGCTTAGGCGCGAATTTGGATGCCAAAAGATCGGTAAGCAGCTGCAACGTGAAATTGACGGTGATAAGAGAAGTCACCTGCATTGCGGTCAAGCCGTAGGTAGCTTGAAAGGTGACGAACAAAAGAGGGGCGAAATTGACAATAAGCGCCTGTGAAACGCCTGCAAGAAGGCAGGCGACGATCGTATGCTTGTAGCTAAGTTTTGCCATAACTATCACTTCCTAAAAAACTTTCTCTATTATACTACAAACAATTTTTTTTGGCAAAGCTTTTACCGCCAAAAACAAAAAAACACGGAAACTTTTCCGTGTTTTTTTGTTTTTGACTTATTCCCCGAGAATTTCTTTCCCAAGCGCAAAAACCTCGGCCGCGTGTTTCTTTTTCGAGCGTTCCAAGATCGCCTTATACAGGAAATAATTCACCGATACCGCCGCAAGACCTACAATCCCCAAAGCTAGCCCAACGGGAAAAGCCGCCGCGCCGAACACCGAACCCGCCTCTGTCATAAGTAAGCTCATCCCCCCGCCAAGAACGAGCGAACCAAGCCCCCCAAAAACGTACGCGAATACGTTTGCAGGACGTCTTATACTTTGATCGAGCGCACGAAGCTCGTCAAGCTTCGTCATTTTTTTCTCCGTGTATGCCTTTTGAATGTTTTCCACCGCTTTTCTTTCTTTTTCGTTTACCATAATTATATTCTCCTTTTCGTTTTGTAGCCATATTATACAAGACGAATATTGCCAAATCGCCGTTTTTTCGTTAAAGTTTTGTAAATTTCACTTTTTTTGTTGAATTTTTTTTGCCACTATGCTATAATACCGCTATGGATACTCCTTTGATTTACCTCGCCTCTCTACCGAACACGGTGCCGAGCGACGAGCTATACCCCAAATCCCGCGACGAAGAAGTGCGCGCTTGCGGGGGTGAGAAAACGAGGCGGGAAAAATATTTCGTCTGGAAACTTTTAGAGCAGGCGGTCAACGATACCTTTCAAAAAAGCCTTGATGAATTCACCTTTTCCCGCTCGAAAAACGGGAAATGGAAATGTGACGGCTTTGCCTTTTCCCTCGCGCACTCAGACGGCTTGCTTTGCGTCGCTCTCTCCCAAGAGGAGGTGGGCGTGGACGTACAACGGGTACGCCCTCCCAAAACGGAAACCGTCGCCAAAAAAATCCTGAGTCCTCGGGAACTTATAGAATACGCCGCCCTGCCCAAAAAGGAAAAGGCGGACTATTTCACACGCAAATGGACGGAGAGAGAGAGTACTTTCAAACGGCTCGATCTGCCTGCATTTTTCCCCGCTTTGCCTCTGCTTTTTCAAAGCCAAACACACACGGAAATTTTAGAAATAAACAAAAAACGCTATACCGTGTCCGTATCCACCGAAAGCAAGACTATTCCTAAAATACGAATTTTGCATTAAAAAAACGGCTTATCGCCGTTTTCTTTTTTTTAGACATTACGTAGCTCAAAATTAGGTTTAACCCATTCCGTAATCATTACTCAAAGAAGAGCGCCGCCGCGCCGAGCAGCCCTGCGGAATTTCCAAGCTCTGCAATCTTGATTTCCACTTGCGGCCCTTTCTCTCCCGCAAACAAGTCACGTTGCAAAATTCTTTTAAGCGGTCGCAACAGGTTTTCGCCCTGCGCGCAAACCCCGCCGCCAAGCAAAACGACCTCCGGACGAAAAATATTCGCAAAGTTCACGATCCCTGTGCCAAGCATTTCCAGATAATTTTCCACAACCGCTTTCGCCGCCGCGTCCGTCGCCGCATAGTCAAACGGGGTCTTACCCGTTACGGCGTCAATGCTGCCGATCTCCCACATCTTACTCTTTGCGTCCTTTTCCATCGCCCGTTTGGTGTCGCGAATGAGCGCCGTTGCCGAAGCATACGCCTCCAAACACCCCTTTCGTCCACAAGTGCAAGGCTCCCCGCCCGCAACGATCACGCTATGGCCAAGCTCCGCACCCGCACCGTGGTTGCCCTCGTACAGCTTTCCCCCAAGCACAAGCCCGCCGCCGACCCCCGTACCGAGAGTGAGCATCACCGCGTCCTTATAGGCTTTTCCCGCGCCGAATTTCACCTCGCCGAGCGTCGCCACGTTGGCGTCGTTAGCAATTTTCACAGGCAAGCCCGTCAGCTCGCCTACCCGCTCGCCGATCATGAAATGCTCCCAGCCTAAATTGTTGGAGAATACGACTTCTCCTCTTTCACCGTCGATCATACCGGGCACACCCATACCAAGCCCCTCGATCTCTTCTACGGTAAGTCCCGCCTTTTTGATGAGAGAAAGGGCAAGCTTTGCGATATTGTTCGCTACGCCCTCCGCGCCCTTTTCACTCTCCGTCGGCGTTTTTTCCTCTAAAATAATCTCGCCAAGATCGTTGACGATCCCGCCTTTAATAAAAGTGCCGCCAAGATCTATTCCTACATAGTATTTCCGAATTTCCGTGGTCACGATTTCCATTTCTCCTTTCAGCGTCGCTGTTTGACCTGCGGGGAGGAAAAAGCTATCCCCTCTCGTCGCCCGCGTTCCGTTCACCTCGCCCTCGCCTCGCACGAGCGTGAACGCCTTAAAACTACCCGCGTCAGCCAAAACGCGCGCCTCTCCCTTTATAAGCAAGGTTTTGGCTGTAAAATACTTACTAAGTCCCACCGTGTCTTTCGCAAATTCCCGTTTCTCGAATTTGGAAAGAGAGGTGACGGCTAACGCTTTTTCAATATGTAACTCCCGCTGCTTGCCGTCCTTATCCTTACGAGCGTAATCGTACACCCGATAGGTGAGGTTGCTGTTTTGCTGTATTTCGCAAATCAAGCAGCCTTTGCCGATTGCGTGAATGGTACCCGCGGGAATAAAATAGCTCTCCCCCGCTTTCACCTCAAAGAAATTCAACAGCTCTAAAAGGCGGTTCTCTTTAATCGCCCGCTCGTACTCCTCTTTGGTGACGTCACGGTTAAAGCCAAGATAAATACCTGCGCCCGCCTCCGCCTCGACAATATACCAAACCTCCGTTTTTCCAAGCGAGTTTTCGTTTGGCAACGCGTACGCGTCGGAGGGATGCACCTGCACGGACAGATCGGACTTCGCGTCGATCAGCTTTACGAGCGCGGGAAAAAAGGGAAAGCGCAAAGCGTTTACCCCAAGCTCCTTTTCCCCGACGGAGGCTTTGAGCGTCTTGCCGTTTTGAAGACAACTTGCCCCCGCGTCCAAAAAGGACAGCTCCCAGCTTTCCGCGATCGTTTCCTCGTCGCTTTTTTTGCCGTATTTTTCCTTTAATTTTCGTCCCCCCCAAAGATAGCTCTTGGTGGCGGGGATTAATTTTTCCACATTCATAGTTCCGCTTTTTCTCCTTAGGTAAAAGTATACCCCTTTCCAAGAAATTTGTCAAGCGGATCGCTTGAAAAGACTGATTTTATTTTCGCGCGGTTGCCACAACGACGACGTCGTTAAAAATCCCTTTCGGGAACAGGGGACGAATAGGACGGTCGATCAAGCGGCTGACGAGGGAGAGAAAAAAGACCCCGCCGATCGTAAAATACGGCACCCGCCAAAGATCCCAAGCAATACAAAATGCACATACCATGTACGCGATTACCGTCGTGCACCTTGCCGCCTAAGGCGATTTGGTCCTCCCCCGCCGTGCCATTCTCGGTGAGATAAATAGGCAATTTGTAACGCTCCGCAAGGCTTGTCTAACCATATCCATTTCACCTATTCCATCCTTTCACGCCTCTTCTTTCCTTTTTCGCTACATTATAAGTAATTTTTTCAGCCTTGTCAATCCTTTTGAGAAAAATTTTTTACACAAAAATCAAGCGATTCCGTCTTCTTTTTTATAAAAAGAAAGGCGCAAAAAAATCCCGACCGTCATAAAAAACAGTCGGGTTCTTTTTTCTTCCCATTATGATTGCCGTCCGATTTTAGAAAGGTCGATCGGCTTGAAACCGAGCGCAAATGCAGGGCTGTTTTCTTGCAAAGTAAAGTCGAAATTTTTCGCGTCTTTAAACAGAGGGTTTGCAAACGCTGTATTTTCGTCCCAACTCGTCAACTTTTTCCCCTCTTGGAAATCCGTTTCCCCAAAGACGGAGGTTGCGAACAACGGTTCTTTTCCGTCTAAATGGTAAATCACGTTGTAATCGGAATACATAGAGGTCGCATATGGACAACGAGAACCCCACGCGCCGTACGCCGCAGAATCCCCTGAAAGAAGTATAATATTGCATTCGGCAATAAACTTCATATACGGGAAAGATTTATTCATTGTAATAGCAGCTTTTTGCGGAAACGCGAAAATATTATTTCTCACTACGTTTTGCGAGCCAAAATGAATATGGAAACAATCCTTTACGTTGTATACGATATTCTTTTCAAAAAGTGCAGAAGAACACCCCTCGTCGGCGTAAAGCCCGATTGCGCCGTAGTTTCTACCCTTTATGTCATGAACGATATTATTCGATACGACCGTTCCTTTTTGCTTGCCAAGAATATAGATCCCGCCCATATCTGAAAGATGTCCTTTCCCGATATTGTAAACACGGTTAAAGGCAATACGGATATTTTCAATATGCGTATCGGCAAACCCCCACGACCAGCCAACGCTTATCCCAGAATATTCCAAATCGTGAATATCGTTATTTTCAATTACGCAATTGTAGCCGCGTATAATTAAAACGCCGATTGCCCCGTAATATTTTAGCCCGAGGTTGTAAAGATGACAGTTTTTAACCACCAAATCGGACACGTATTTATCAAGCTCGTCCTGCCCGTCCTCGCCACCGCTTACACCGCCGCCCAAGCAATCGTGAATTTGAGTATTGACAACCTTAATGTGGTCGCAACCACCGTACGCCTTTACGCCGTAAGTACCCACGCAGAAAATTTCACAGCCGTCCACCGTACACGCCGTAGCATTTTTGAAATTGATAGCGCCGCGAAGCCCAACTGCCGCTTGCACGTCTGCGCCTGTGGGCAATTTCACCACCACCCCATTTTCGTCTTCTTGTTCAAAACAAGGAGTATGATCGCTCTTCGTGTAAGCAAAAATAAGATTTTTAAAGGTTACGCCACGCGTTTTCTCGCCCTTTAATCCGCCGTTAATGTTCACCAAGCTCTCTACCATAGGCGCGTACACGACAAGGTTTTCCGCCGTTTGTCCGTCAAGCGGAATATAATAAAGTTTCCCGCTCTCCTTGTCTAAATACCATTCCCCTTTGTTTTTAAAGGCATAGGCAAGATTTTCAAAATAATATTGCATTGATGCCGCGTGATCAGGTTTTGCGGAAACGGTAAGTCGGGTGTAAGCGTCCAAGGTGCATTTCCTCGTCTTCTTGTCGTACCCTTCTATCCCCATCATTTCCGACAGCCAATAATGCGAAAAACAAATACTTGCGTTTAACAGCTCCTTTTCCACCGCTTCGGTAAGGTCACCTTCTTTGACGATAAACCATTTCGAATGGGTTTTAGAAGTTTCGTTTTCCGGATCAAGCTCCACCTCCACGACCTCGGGGAGTAAAAAACCCTCGTCAGGATACCTCGTGCGCTTTGCGGCAACGCCGTTCACGTACAAGTCCTTAAAATCCCATTTTCCCGCTTTCACCTCGGGGAGAAAGACGCTTAAACATTCCACGCCGTTGAAAGTGTCCTTTTCAAAACCCTCAATCCGTTTCCCGCCACTAATCAAAGGTTTCTTCTTGCGGTCAAATCCCTCGATCGTAACGTCAAAACAGCGCGCTCCACCGTTATAGCCGTAGGTGGAAAATTCCCCAAGCTCTATCGGCTTTTCCAGCTCGTACGCCTCGTCCATTAATTTCACAGAAAGCGGCTGCATATATCCACCAACGCGCATTCCGCAAGCAATTTTGAGCGCCCGTTCAATGGTTTTTACAGGCCCGTTGCCAAGCTCCGCATTGTCAAAGCGAATCCCCGAATTAAAATCGTCGCCAAGCGTTTGTGATACGTAGATCGTACTTACCGCCGCAAAATTTTTCATTGCATTTTCTCCTTATAAAGCCTCGTTAAATCATATCCACGGTAAACGGCTCGGTTGTTTCTTCTATTATGGAAACCCCGCACAGACCGTCTACGTTTTTCAAAACGAGCCGCCCATTGTTCATGCCGTAATTTCTAAATAAAACTTTCCCTTTGAAATTCTCCACGGAGAAATTTTTCAAGACCATCTTTTTCAAATTCGCCGTCCTGAAAACGCAATCGTCGCGATACCCGTCTTCAAGCCCAACCGTCACGTTTTCAAAGGTAATATCGAGCGGCGTTTCCTTATCCCCGTACGCTACCATCGGCAATACGAGATTTTTCGCCTTGATATTTTTCAGCTTGATCTGCCCCAAAGGACGGTTGCTTGACCATTGCTCGCTACCCGAATAATTGAAATGGAAAAGCTTTTCTGGATTCGCAATTTCGCAATTTTCGATCACGATATCCGAGGGCAATTTCCGAATAACCAAACGATTATCCCCATAATAGGTGTAAAAACTCTTCATGCGATAACGGTGATTAGGATTTTCCTCGTCTGACAAAAGCACGCTTGTGATCTGCTCCTCTTTCGTCAAGGTATAACGGTGCACGTACTTGGAATTTCCTTCCACTTTACAGTTTTTAATGCGTACATGGGTACCCGAAAAACGGAATGCGCTGCAAGAGGAAGAGAGATCGCAATTTTCAACGGCTACGTCTTGATTGTCATAGCCCGCAATACAGTCATCCCCCGAATGGAACGTACAATTCTTCACACGCACGTGGTTACTTGCAAAGACGTCAAACGCGTCGTGCCCCGCAATCACGGTAACGTTTTCACAAAAAACGTTTTTACAACGCCAACTCATATGCGCCCAATTCGCGCTATTGACGATCGTATACCCATAATATTTGATATTTTCGCACTCGTTAATCCCGATACAATGCGGCCCGCGGAACTCCTCTTCCCCTTGGGCGTCGTAACAGTCCCGCCCGTCAATCACCGATCCTTCGTCGCCGATAATCGCAATATTCTTCGCGTGGTACGCTTTGATAAACGAATTATACCATCTCAGCCCGAAATGCTGTCCGTCCAGCGAGCGTCCGTTGATACGATTTTCGGGGGTTAAGATGTAGGCAGGTACCGGTTCAAGCTTATCGTCGCGCAACACAAAATAGTCCTCACAGTTGCGCGAACCGATTAGTTTTGCATTCTTTAAAAGATGCAACGTCACGTTGGAGCGAAGTCTGATGCCGCCCGAATAAAATTCTCCCTCAGGAATTTGCACCTCACCGCCGCCTGCTTGAAAGCAATGATCAATCGCCGCCTGAATACTTGCCGTCTGCAACTCTTCCACGCTGCTCTTTGCACCAAAATCCACAATGGAAACCGTCAGTTTCTCTTTTCTTCTCAACTCCATTTCTATTACTCCTCAATCACATTAAAATGATATACTACCGATTCAAAATCCCGTTTAGGCAAATTTACGGAAAGCCCCACGCCCATCAACGTTGCCCCCGACCGTATAAGCCCAAGCTCTTTCACCTCGTACCTGTCCCCTTCGTTTAACCCTTTTGGATATATACGCAAGGTGTCATCATTATGCACGCTGATCGGTTTCATCACCGTAAGCGTCGCTTTTTTCTTATCCTTGCTCACCACCTCTACGGCAAACAAATTCCCTTCAAAAGGACTGTTTAAACGGTACAGATCGCCGTTTAAAATCAGCTCCTCCTCCCGCTTATATTCTTGCACCTGCGCTTTCACCTCTTGGATTTCCTCCTTAGAGAGCGAAGAGGTATCAAGCTCGTACCCAAACGCACCGAGCCGCGCAATATTCCCGCGCGTGGCGAGCGAAGTAATTCTTCCGCATTGCTGATTCGGGCTTTTGGAAACGTGACAGGACGCTGCCGACAGCGGATAGCAAAAACTCGTACCGTACTGAATACAGGAACGCATATACGCGTCGGTATTGTCGCTCGTCCAAATTTGAGGGAAATAATAGAGCATTGCGGGGTCGAAACGACAACCGCCGCTTGCGCAGCCCTCGAAGAAAACGTTCGGGAAGCCGTACACGAGCCGCTGCAAAATATCGTAAAGCCCAAGCACGTAACGGTGAGCGGTTTCCTTATCGAATACCGAGCCGAAATCGGTGAGCGCTCTATTCATATCCCACTTCACGTAATCAATTTCATAATCGTTAAGAATGTTAGAAACCGAAGAAACGAGATAATCGCGCACTTCTTTTTGCGTTAAATCAAGCACGTATTGCCAACGTCCTTCGCAAGGCTCTACTCCTTTTGCCTGCAAGACGTATTCGGGATGTGCACGAAAAAGCTCGCTATCGCGGTTGACCATTTCCGGCTCAAACCAGATCCCAAATTTCAACCCCGCCTCATGTGCGTATCTAATCAAAGCCTTTAAGTCGATCTTTTCTTCGGCAACCTCCCAGTCGCCCAAGCCGCGAAGCTCGTTATCCCTCGGTCCTTTTCCTCCGAACCAGCCGTCGTCGAGAACGAAGGTGTCAATCCCCGTGCCTTTTACGCTATCTATAAAAGCGCAAAGCTTTTCCGTCGTAAAAGTGAAACGGGTGGCCTCCCAATGATTGATGACGATAGGACGAGTGCTCTTCGCGTGTTTTTTATCAATTAAATATTCCCGATACAAATCGTGGAATACGCGGCTCATTTTCCCAAGCCCTCCGTCCGAATAAACCATGACAACCTCGGGCGTTACAAACCGTTCTCCCGCGGCAAGCGTCCACGAAAAATCGTAGTCGTTAATCCCACCGACCAGCCGCAAACCGTCGCTTTCGCCGATCTCCGCTTTAAAGACGAAGTTGCCGCCATACACGAGGTTATACCCGTACGCCTCGCCGCTCTCCTCGTCCGTATTCTTACATACAAGAGCAAGGAAAGGGTTCATTTGCGAGGAAGAAACGCCGCGCTTGCTGTCAATCGTAAAAATTCCTTGCGAGAGCTTACTGCGCTCCACCATGCGTTCTCTGCCGTGCGCGCCGTAAAGCCGCACCGCCTCCCATTGTTTTTGCGGATAATCCACCGCAAAGGAATACGCACGGTCCAGCTTAAAGAGCTTTTCCCCTTCGTTGACGATCTCCGTATGGCGTAAGATGACGGGAAGTTCTTCAAATACCGTGTAATACAAAAGTACGGTCGCATTATGTACCTTATCGAAAAGCCGTACGACGAGCGTCTGACCGCCTCGCACCGACGGCATACCGTCAAGCTCGGGCTTTTGCGCGAGAATGGTATGCCCGACATATTCCAAATCCCCGACGCGCACGCCGTCGAAATCAAAGGCGAGCATACTTTCTCTGTAATCACTACGACCAAACGTCGGACATTCGTTGGGATAGTTACTGTCAAGTACCTCCGAGGTGTTATAACCGAGCGGCGCAAACTGGATCATTACGTTTTGGTCAGGTACCACCTCCGCGCAATGCTCTTTCCAAACGCCGTTTACCTCGTCCGCAGGCGGGATCAGCGTCGTAAAGTAGGCAAAACACTCGAAGGTAAGCTCGCGTTCAGGCTCCGTGCGCTGAATTTCCGCCTCCACCGTCCGCGCTACTTGGTTCATGAACATGATATTCAGCCCCGAGAAATTCGTATTGTATTGTGCAATTTTTGCCTTGCAATTTTTGCATTGACAGCCCGTTTGACTGTCCTGCATACCAAGGTGAACGAAATCCGCGTCGGGATATTTACGGAACCACTCTACGATCTGATTGCAAAATTCTGCAATCATTTCCTGATTGCTCAAACACAGCTGACCGTTGATGAACATATCCTCTAAGCTGTCGTATTCCGTTGCGCCCTCCGTCTTATACCAGTACCAGTCGGGGTGCTCGTCAAAATAAATCTCGGGCGGCAGTACGGTGAAATGGCTATGCCCGCTAAACGGGATCTCCCCTTCCCCTTTAACGTCCATACGAAGTAAATTCACGTGCTCGTCGTTCCTTACAATCGTACCCACGCCGTACCGTCTGTCGTCGAATTCGGGAATCTCCACCACGTCGAAGTTAAACGCCCTCACGCTCGAAAGCTTGTTGTATTTTATTTCGTCGATCGAATACGCTTTAAAACCGATCGTATATTTCAAAAATTCCTGCGCCGCATACAAAGTGCCCTTACGAAGATTGCTTCTCGCCCCCGCAAGATACAGCACATTGCCCTCCGTATAACATCTGAACCCCGATCTTTTATAGCGGGAAAAAGGAATGGCAATGCCGCTTTCATGCAAAAGCGTTGTTTCCCCGATCGAAATATATTTCCCATTTGCTTTTAAATTTTCGTCTGTGACAACGGGATAGGTCGCACCCGTAGCCAACGCCGTATACTGATTGATCAGCTCTGCCGCCTGCAACTCGTATTTCTTGGCATCTTTGGGAATTACGATGGTGTAATCCGTCTTACCGTTTTGGATAAAATATCCGCTAGCATTCGTCACCGTCGCCTCGTGCGTGCCCTTACCCACGTAGCCTTCGGTTGCTACGATCTCAGGAGCTTGCTCGCCGCCGTTCGTATTCACGCACGCCGTTACGGTATTCACCGCAAGAAACAGGGTGGAAAGTAAGCTTACGATTTTTAAAATCTTTTTCATGTTCCTTACCTCCTCAATAACAAATCACTTCGTATTCCACAAGGCTATGGTTTCCGTACGCGTCGATCGCAAGATAACGGATCTCATAAAGCCCCGTCTTCGTTGCCGTAATACTTTCGCCCGCCTCTACATAACGGTACTGATTGTCAGGCTCGATACAGACGATATAGAAAATATTTTCCTCGCTATCGTCCGCAAACGTTACGGTAGGCACGGGCAGAGAAATATTCTCCCCTTTCTTCACCGTCTTTTGCACCTCTACCGCGCCAATCACGGGTGCCTGATCTATGTATACACGCAAGACGAATTCTTTGTCCGTCATCACGCCCGCGCGCTTATCTTTCAACGAATAGCTAACGACGTATTTTCCCGCCTTTTCAAATTCAACGACATATTCTTTCGCCGCCGAAACGTTTTGCAGCAATACCCCGCTCACGTCTTTTATAGGCTCGCCGTTAAACGTAACGCTGACGGTAAATGAGCTTTCGTCCACGTCGGAAAGTACGTCATACGCTTTCCCCGCAGGGATCGTCGTTTGCGTTCCCAACGCATAAGAGCCGCCCACTTCCCGATCGAGCACGACCGTCGGCGCGTAATTATCGTCGGCAATTCTCGCCGTGTAGAAGCTTTGCCCGTTAATGGAATTCAATTGAATGGCCGCGCTTTTTGCATCCTCTTCCGCGCCCAGTTCAAGCGTTAGATAAAGCTTATCGGAAAAGCCCTCGAACGCCCTGCCGTCGGCGTAGCTCGTCAACTTGAAAATCTCAATCCCTTTATTTAAATCGTAAAGACTGCGCGCCTGATTGTCGTATTTCAAGCCAAACCCGTCGCCGGAGACACCCTGCAACGAACCGCTCACAAACCCGGGGGCAAGCACTTGACCGTTAACAGAAACGGTGGTGTTACCGTTTTCCGCAACGATTGAAATTTTAATCTGCTTGCTACCGTCTAAACTGTCTGTGAGCACAACGTTTACGTACGCAACCGTATTTTTAATGGCGCTCAAATCATCATTCTTCTCGTCCGCAATGTCGAATTTCACCTTAAATCCGTTAGAATACACGGGCTGAATAAAGGTTGCCGCGCCCTCGTTTTTCGTCTGTAAAACAAGAACTTTCCCCTCCGTGTTTGCGGACATGCCCCCGTCAAACGCAAAATATCTCGACATTAAGAACTCGGTGGCCTCTCTCTCCTGCGCGCCTACCTTTCTTACGTATTTCTTATAGACCGTTTTTAAAGGTATATTATATACAAGCGGCTCGCCGTCGATGCACACCGTTTCCTCACCGACCTTATATTCCACCGTCACCGTTTCCTGCGTTTCTGCGGCGTCCTTTTCCTCTACGGCGTGCTCTGGCGCATAAACGCCGTTTTCAAGCTTTTCACCGTTCACGTACACGTCCGCTTTGATTTCGCCAAGCGAAAGGTTTTCGTAGTCCTTTGCGTACACCTCCGCAAGCTTATAACTATTCCCGCGGATAAACCCGAAGTATACGGGAACGGCTGAAACCGCAACAGGATTACTTTCCACCGTCACCGTGACCTGATAGCTTACCTCTCCCGTTCTGCCTAGTGCGTCAATCACCGTATGCGTGACGGTATATTCGCCGCCCAGCTCAGCCAAAAAGCTCCCGTTTTCCACCGCAAGCATTTCCACGCCGCTCACCGTCGTTTGCACGGCGTATTCCCCGATCACGTTCGTCACGTCCAAATCGGTGCAAACGGGGATTAGACTTCCCGTTTTGCCCTGCGTATAGCTTTCGCCAAGCTCTACAAGCTCCGCTTTGATTGCCGGCAAGCTCTCCAAGACGTTCACGGCAATCTCTTTGACGGCTGTATTCCCGTACGCGTCCTTTGCTGTGTATACAAGCAGGTATTCGCCCGCTCTTTCGGTCGAAAATTTACCATTTTTTACCTTGACGTCGTAGAGCGTTTCGCCCTGCTTGTAATAGGCCTTTACAAGCGTTTCCAGCTCGCCGCCGTACTGATCGTACGCCTTTGCCTTAGGTGCGGTAACACTATATCCCTTAACGCCTGAAAGTGCCTCTTCCTCAACCAAAATCGTAGGTTCGCTTTCATAAATCAAGCTTTCGTTTACAAGCGAGCTGCCGTCCACCTCATAAATAGGGAAAGTTGCGGTGGCTTTCGTCAACGAACCGCAAGCCACCGAAATATACGCCTTTTCGGAGGTAAATCCTTCCCAAGGCGTGCCGTTACAAGCTGCGGGATCGTCGAAATCGCAAATAATCCAGCCGTGCGCTGCATTGTTCGGTTTAGCCAAGATTTGCTTTTCTACGTTATCGTAATAAATTCTCAAAACGTTGTTTTCTGCCGTTTGGTAGGTCGTATCACCAACGAACGAATGTCTAGACGGAAATCCGTATCTCGTCGTATAGAAATCGCCGCGCTGACCGTGATACACCGCTTTCCCTGCATTATCGTTGCCGTGGAAACCGATATAGTCTTGATCGCCCGCCTTCCCGCAAATGTACGAAAGCCACGTATAACCCATACTTCTGATAACGACGGAGAAGGAATTTTCAGGATCCGCCGCGTCGGTGACGTGGATATAAAAATCCTCCGCCGATGCAACGCCGTAGGAATAAGGGTCGATCGACATCGCAATGAGCGCTTTCGCCCCTTCTTTCACCGTAACTTTCCCCGTCGTAGAATCGGTCTGCGTGATACCCGTGTACGTGTTCAAGTCGATCGGCTTGACATATTTCGCCGCAATCCCCGGCTTGGAATAGGTGAGCAGGAACCCCGACAGATCGCTAAACGAGCTTTTGCCATACGTCCCCGTAATCCCGTCGGGGGAATAGGAGAACAAATCGGCCACCCGTTCGGTAACGGTAATCGTATTTACGCTACGGTATTCTTTTCCGTCCAACTCGCCAGTTGCCATCACCGTGTACACGCCCGCTTGATCTAAAATGAAAATCTCGTTCGCATACCTGCTACCGTCGGGATATTCCACCTCCACGCTGCAATCCACTTTCGTTTGATTTTCCACAATCAGCTTTGCCGCGCTTAAATCAATCAAGCTACCTTTATCGTAGACTTCTGCAAAGCTCTCGGAAAGCGCCGCCTCACAAACGGTCACGCGGACAGAATATTCCTTTTTCTCGCCGCCCACCGCATACGAAACGGTATATTTTCCCGCGTCAGCAAAGGTGTAGTTAAAGCCGCCGAAAACATCGCTATACCGTCCTAATTTTACGCCGTTATAAAAAAGCGTGAGCTTTGCCTGCGAGGAGCCGTAAATATATCTCCCACCCGAAAGGGTCATTGCGGGGATATACAGAGTATCGCCCACGAATTTCTCTGTGACCTCCTCGTCAAAGCTCTCCTCGTCAAACGCCGCCTCGTAGGCGGGCGCCTCGTCAAAAACGGTAAGCTCGTATTCGTAAAAACTTTTCGTGCCGCGTTTATTTTCCGCGCTGTAAAGAACGGTGTATTCGCCGCTAGTCGCGGGCGTAAAGCTCGCCGCGTTTTTCGCCACCCTTTCACCGCTCGGAGCAATGACTTCACAGGTCGTTTCCAGCGCGCCGTCCCAAAGATCGGCCGCGACCGCCTTGGGCAAACGGTAATTTTCCCCCTTAACGCCATATTCGGTGAAAAGAGCCGAAACGGTGGGAGTACCCGACTCCGTAAGCGTGATGCTCCCCAAGCTACAATCGTTAAATTCACGGAAGAGTGCAGAGCAGGAATCCCCCTGATACTCGGTCATGGCGAATTCCACGCCATAGCGACCAAACGGAAGAAAGGCGGTGCCAAGATCGCGCCCGTCGTTTTCAGGTACGGACAAATCCCAAACAAGAACCTCTGCGTCTGCCGCTCCCACAAAAATTTCCATGGTGCTTGCGTTGAAGATAACGGACAGCTCGCCCGAAGGAACGGCCGTATACACGCCCGTCGAATTGACGTATTTGGTGTTTCCCGAAGGCGCGCCAGAAGAGCCGTAAACGATCCCCGCCTCCTCGCCGTCCACGACGACGCTTGCATAGTTGGTCGTCCCAAACGCAAGTCGCAAAGTAAAGCTCTCCCCGCTTTCCGACGTGAACACCGTATCAAAGGTTTCAAGCGTTACTACGCCAGCCTTTTTCACAGGCTCAAAGCGGTATGAAAAAGTGCCGACGGCTCCGTTTCTAAGCGAAATGGTCGAGTTGGGATTTTCCGTCGTAATCATAACGCCCGCCTCCATGGAGCTTGCATTTTCGGGCACCGTGGAATGGGCGATCTGCATTTGCGACGGCAAAAACAGTTCGCTGGTCTGCATTACGTCCGCGTCCGCCCGAAAGCGCGCGCCGCCGAATACAATTCCCGCAAATAAGGTTGTAGAAAGCGCGCAAAGTGCAAGCGCTTTCCCCTTTCTTGAAACCTTTTTCATTAGCCTTTGACACCTCCCTCTGTCAAATTGCCGAGCAGATAATCCTTCATCAAAAGGAAAATCAAAAACGTCGGCGCAAGGATCAACACAAACCCTGCCACTTTATACACGAGGAAATCCTCGTAGCTATTCGTCGATTGATTGAATACAAACAAACCGTAGGAAGCCGTCGGGCTGTCGCTCAAATAGATCATGGGCGTTTGATAATCGTTCCAAAAGGTGATAAATGCCGTCACGAACAAAACGAGAATCGTCGTTTTAATGAGCGGGAAATTCACTTTCAGCATGACATCTAAATGGGAGGCGCCGTCGATTGTTGCTGCCTCCGAATATTCCCTCGAAAGCCCACAGAATGTCGCATTGAAAATCAAGCAGGTATTACTCAAAAAGCTTGCTTTCATCATAAACAACCCCGGCCACGTGTTCATCAAATTCAAATCGTTCATCACCTGAATCATAGAGGGCATAGAGCCGTAGCAGGTAAAGAACATAGAGAAATAAACAGCACCCAAAAGGATCTTGTTGAACCATACGTCGATCTTTGCCGTTACGTAGCCGATCAGACACGGCATCAACACCGATACCGCCGCACAGCCCGCCGCATATACAATCGAGTTCAGGAACATTCCGCCAAAATAGGTATCCTTGTACTTAATGTGCGAGAAGGAAGAAATATAGTTATCCAACCCAACTTCATTAGGAAAAGCGGAATAGGACAAGCCCTGAAATACAAAGTCCTCTACCGTTTGCAGAGATTTCATAACCCCCCAACCGATCAATAAAAACATGATCGTCGTATACAAAATCATAATCCCCAGCGTCACCGCAAACACGGGATTCATTTTAGTTTTTGTCGCTTTATCGCGTTTCATTTCTTTTTCCTCCCGCTTCTTAAAATTCCGCTTCTGGATCGTACCGCATTACCAGCTTTCTGACAATGAGCATCAACGGCGTTGCCACACACGAGAATATTAACCCCGTCGCCGCAACGATCGGATACGCCTGATACCCCGTGCTCGTCAGCGTTTTAGTAAAGATATAATACCCTACCGTCTGCACCGTGGAACCCGAATTAAAGAAAGTGAACAAATTCACCTGATCGGTAAAGATCCCCGCGATCCCCGTCGTGATATAGACCATGATCGTCGGCAAAATGAGGGGCAGCGTGATCTTGAAAAATTCCTGTAAGGGGGACACGCCGTCAAGCTTTGCATATTCAACGATAGATTGTGGAATACGCCCCATAGCGCTCGTATACATCAGGACGTTGGCAAACCCGAAAATTGCCGAGAATGTCCACGCGCTGATAATTCGTCCATACCCCGCTTGCCCCGAAAGTAAGGCAGGCAGGTCTTTATCGAACCATTTAAAGGCAAGCTCGGGCACGACGATATCCATCACCGAAATATAGAGCAAGCCCAAAACCATCGTCGAAAGAACGGAGGGTAAGAAGAGCATGACCTTGAAAAATTCCGCGCCCGGTAATTTTTTGTAGATGTAATACGGCAAAAACACCTGCAACGGCAGCAAGCATAAATTCAAGCCGTAAACAAGCACGGAATTGATCGCCGCCGATTGCAATACGCCGCCCGTGAAAATTTCCGTCAGAACGTCTTTCAGGTTAGTAAAACCCACCCAAATATATTCGCTCGTGTCCGCGTCGTATTTTCTAAACGCCATTACGAAACTGTTTAAATTGACGTATATGTAAAAGATCGCCACTTGAATTAAAGGGATCGCCACGATCAGAGAATAGAAGATCAATTCCGATCTTCTTGCCCCGCCGATACTGGTCTTCCCCTTATTTTTGCGCCGAAGTGACGCAAAAACAGGTTGCGTTAAGCCGTAGAAAAACCACGAAATTTTATTTTTCAGCCGTTCAAACGCCGTAGTGTCTTTTTCTTGTCTGTGTCTACCCATCTCACTTTCTCCTGAAAATCTCGCCTCGGTTTAGATCAATTTAATCCAAACTCTATCTCTATAATAATGGATCAAGCCCTCAAAGTAGCTCTTTCCGTTCAAGCCGTTCTTTCTGTTTTCCGCGTCGTGAAGCTGCGTAACGGGAAAATACGGCTCGATATTGCCCACCCATGCGTGCCAGTTGTAGTTCATGTGCGTGTTGGACAAATATTGATAGTTCTTAATAAACAGCTCGTTGTTGGAGTAGGGATAAATTTGTTTCCCTTTAGCAAGTGTTTTTCTCATATTTTTTTGTCATTTTTCCCATTCGACAAAACTCGACTTTCTTCTCTCCTTATTCATCTTGACAACTTCCCAATTTTTTGATATCCTATAAATATAAAGTTGCAGAATGTCCTTAAGGACATATAGTTGAACAGAGTTACATAGTGTCTTTTAACAACCAAGGTTAAAGGACACATTTTTCTTTTTATAATCAGTTTCAGAGACTTAAACAGTTAAACGGGTTTGCGAGAATATCCAAAATCTCGCCCTTATCGATAAAAGGTAATTATCGAAAAATAACTAATAAGGGTAAATTTATATTATGCAAAAAAACTTTTTGCTTGGGCTCTGTTTACTTGATTTTTTAGGAGAAAAGTGATATGCTATAGTAAATTTTTACAAGGAGGCAATGACACAAGAACAATTAAACACTTTATTGAATCTTATTAGAAACACTTCAAACCAAGCCGAAGATAACGAGCTTTCCGCCACCATATTACAAATGGCAGCAGACTCTATTGCTCTTGATAAACTAAAAACGATTATTCCTTCGGCAACAACCGCACCCTCTGGAAATTTGGCAAACAATGAAAATGGTCAAAGTTTACAAAGTGAAAATACGCGATCCCAAAATATCATATTTACAAAACAAGAGGTATCACGTATGGACAAAACATTTAAAAAACACTTTATACTCAATGGCTATGTAGCACACGTCATCAAAAGACCAAGTGGAAAGAACGGGTTTTACTATGAGATACGCTATCGTAGGAACGGATACAATATCTATGCCGCTTCTACCGACATAAACGAAGCAAAGCTTATCTTTTTAGAAAAAACCCTTCCTGAAAATATCGGCAAATATCTTGTAGTGAGACAAAAAACAGGTTTCAACCTTTTGGAAGAAATCTTTGCCGAGTGGTATCAGTACAAGAAAGGTACGCTTTGCGAAAAAGAGCATAAGCGTTTTGAAGTAAACTTCAACGGATTACCCGAAACCTTGCGTAAAAAACCGATAAATACCATTAGAACGGTCGATATCGATGCCGTTATGAAGGAGGTCAAGCCACGCAAATACGAAGAATTACGCACACTTTTCAACGGTATTTTTAAGTATGCGGTGGCAAGTGGGATTATTCAACACAATCCCGTGGCTTTAATTAAGTTCAAACGCGCCGAAAGACAAACGCGCGACGCTTTACCCAAAGACGAGATTATTACGTTTTTGACGAGATTAAATCATTCTAAATATGACGATATCCGTCAAGCTATGTATTTACTTTACTTTTTCGGGCTTCGTCCTTGTGAAGTAGATGAAGAAGCTCATAGGGAAGAAAACTTCCTTATCGTACGAAACCGTAAGCGTAAAAACGGAAAAATTGAGTACAAAAAAATCCCCATACCTACACAGGCTGAGGATTTGATTGATTGGACAAAACCGTTGACGTTTCAAACGGCGAGCAAATATGCGCAAGATGAACTTATTAAAGACTTACTTAATGGTAAAACGGGATACTACTTACGACATACGTTTTCCACACTTTGTCAGCAGTACGTTCGTCCTGATATCGTGGATATTTGGATGGGCGACAGTCCACAAAGATTGGTTGGAAAAGTGTATACACACTTCCCCGATGACTTCATGTATGAACAAATGCAAATGGTAAAATTCCCGTTGCCGCAAATGGCATGAAAAATAGGCATTTTACCCCCCAAATTACCCGCCAAATTACCCCCCAAAGGTCAAGGTTATCGCAAAAAACGACGAATATTTATGCAAATATACAAGAAAAACGAGCATTTATACATAGTTTTTTGCATAAATACTCGTTTTTGGTGGGCAGAGGTGGATTCGAACCACCGAAGTCGAAGACGTCAGATTTACAGTCTGATCCATTTAGCCACTCTGGAATCT
>JAFTPK010000021.1 GCA_017463325.1 Clostridia bacterium | reverse complement strand
GAAGTGTAAAAACGATCGTGGAATATACGTTTTCCAAGCAAAATATTTCCTATTTGGAATTGTCGGAGGGAGTAGAAGCTATTGAAAATTACGCCGTCGGCGGATTGGCGACTGTGGAGAATTTAATCATGCCTACCTCCATGAAAAAATTTGGAGAGCAAATTGTTGCGATCGGTTTTTGGTCCGGGTGTGTGAATAACGTTTACTATTTGGGAACGGCAGAAGAGTGGGCGAAGATCGAGAATTCGGACAAATTTAAACCGAGCAAGGGACTGTATTTTTACAGCGAAGAGGAGCCGACGGAGGAGGGGAATTTTTGGCACTACGTGGACGGCGTTCCCACCCCGTGGGACGAAGAGTGAATACACGCCCGTAAGGGCAATTCAAGAAATTAAAATTTTCAATTTACTAAAAAACAGGCTTTGCTGCCTGTTTTTTGTTTTTTGTCGCGGTTTTCTTGATTTTTTTTTAGTGGTATGTTATAATAAATACGTTATTATACGTAAGGAGAAGGTTATGACGAAAATTGCTGTGAAAAAATTGGACGAGAGGGCCGTTTTGCCGACCTACGGTTCGGAGTTTGCCGCGGGTGCTGATCTTTACGCGCTTTTGGATGACGAGTTGACCATTTTGCCCGACGAAACCAAGCTTATCAAAACGGGGCTTGCTATGGAAATCCCCGTGGGGTACGCGGGATTTATTTACGCGCGCAGCGGGCTTGCTTCCAAACGTGGGCTTGCCCCCGCAAATAAGGTGGGCGTTGTGGACGCCGATTATCGCGGGGAAGTGATGGTGGCTCTTCATAATCATTCCGCTCAGCCGCAGACGGTGGCGCCGCGGGAAAGAATTGCTCAGCTTGTCGTTGCCCCCTTTTTAAAGGCGGATTTTACCGTCGTGGACGAGCTAGACGAAACGGCGCGCGGAGGCGGCGGGTTCGGGAGCACGGGGAGTAAATAAGTATGGGACAGAGAATGAGGAAAAAGCGGCATTTTGACGAGCGCATGGCCGCGAGTGAAAAATGGTTGCTTGCCCGCGGCGTAGGCGGGATCTTGAATATGAAAGAGGCGGCGGAAAATTATCGCGCGCTCGTGGACTATGCGGCTGTGTTCGGGAATAATAATCCCGTGGATTTGGAAATCGGCTGCGGCAAGGGCGGGTTCGTGTGCGAGCTTGCGCGGCGCAATCCCGACAGAAATTTTATTGCGCTTGAAATGGTGTCTAACGTCGTGATTTCAGCTATGGAAAACGCCGAAAAGGCGGGGTTGGAAAACGTGCGGTTTTTGAATATTCGCGCCGAGTGCTTGGAGTGTTATATCCCTGAGGGGTCGATTGAGAACATCTATCTCAATTTTTCCACGCCGCTTCCTAAGCTTGGGTATGCGACCCAGCGGCTGACGCACAGGAATTTCCTTGAAATTTACAAAAAGCTTTTGAAAAAGGGCGGGCGCGTTATACAAAAAACGGACAATCGCGACTTTTTCGACTTTTCCTTGGGTGAGTACGAGGCGGCGGGTTTGCAAACGGAAAACGTGACCTACGATTTGCACGGGCAGGGAAATCCTACTTGGAATATCGTTACGGAATATGAAAAAAAATGGGTGGAGCAGGGCTTACCGATCCACCGCGTGGAGGCAATCAAATGAAAGACTTTTTCGGGAAGGATATGGCGGCGTTAAAAAACAAGAAGCTGTTTTTGTTCGACATGGACGGCACGATCTATTTGGGCAATACCCTCTTTGACGGCGTTCTAGAATTGTTGGACGAAATTGAAAAGCGGGGCGGCAGGTACGTGTTCATTACGAATAATTCCTCGAAATCGGTGGCGGATTACGTGAAAAAATTGAACCGCCTTGGCATTGAAAAGGTGACGGAGGAAAACTTCTTTACTTCGGCGCAGGCGACGGCTATGCTTATGAAAGAAAAATTCCCGACGGGGATTTTATACGTGCAGGGCACCCGTTCGTTCGTCGAAGAACTGAAAGGCGCGGGCTTGAACGTTACGACGGAGTACGCCGAGGACGCGGCGGCGATCGTCGTGGGCTATGATACCGAGCTGAATTACGAGAAGATGATGACCACTTGTAAAATGCTTAAATTCGACCTGCCTTACTACGCGGCTAACCCCGACTGGGTGTGTCCGTACGAGTTCGGCGCGGCACCCGATTGCGGGTGGATGTGTCGCGGCTATGAAATGGCTATGGGAAAAACGCCTGAATTTATCGGTAAGCCGCAGCCTACTATGATCAACGTCGTTCGCGGAAAGTTCGGCGTAGAGAAAGAAGAGGTGCTTGTGATCGGCGACAGGCTCTATACCGATATTGCCTCGGGGAATAACGCGGGCGTTGATACCCTTTGCGTCCTGTCGGGCGAGGTGTCGGCGGAAGAGGTGATCGAAACCATTCAAGGGGAAAAGGAAGCGGAAAAGCCTGTCTATACCGCTATGGACGTGACGGCACTTTTGGCGACGCTGAAAGAATAAAAGTGGCGATATGAGAAAGATTTTGGCGGCTGTGTTGGCTTGCTGTTTTACGGTGTTTGGCTTGGTGGCTTGCGGGAAGACGGAGGCGGCGGAAATTGACGTGTACGCGCCTGACGGCGCGCCTGCCCTCGCGCTTGCCTACGCTATGCACTCGGACGGGGAAAGGGACGGCGTTTCCTACCACGTCGTGGAAGCAAGCACGATCGCGGCGTACGTATCGAATAAGGACAGGGAAAAGAACGCCGACGTCTGTCTTTTGCCTGTAAATCTTGCCGCAAAATTGCTTGGCGGCGGCGAGGAGTATCAGTTGCTCGGCGTTGCGACGCACGGGAATTTGTATTTGCTCGGCGAAAAACCGATCGGGAAGAATAACGCCGAAGAGCTGAAAGGAAAAACGGTGGGGGTGGTGCAGCTTGCCAACGTGCCCGGGCTTGTAACAAAAGCGGTGCTTTCCGATCTCGGGCTTTCGTATGCGCTACTTTCGGACGGCGGACCCATGGACGGAACCAAGGTGAATTTGAAAGGGGTGGTGCCCTCGCGCGATCTTGCCGCGCTCGGGATTGACTATCTCGTCGCTCCCTCGCCTGCGGCGGAGAGGCTGGGACTTCCGTTCGCTGCGAGCTTACAGGAGCTTTACGGCGACGGGAACGGGTATCCGCAAGCGGTGATCGTGGCTAAAAGAACGCTCATAGAAAGCGATACGGCTTGGGTACGGGCGTTTTTAGCGCAGGTGGAAAGCGGCGCAGCGTGGTTGAAAACAGCCGAAATTGAAAGTATTTGCGGCGCGGTTGAGGGAAAACTGCACGGTGGGATTGCGCCGACGTTTACCCCGAAAACGCTTTCGCGGGAGGCGATCGAAAACGCGAGTGTTTATTTTTCTTCCGCTATGGAAAGTAAAACGGAAATCAAAGAATTTTTAAGGGATCTGTCAAGCGTTGCCACGGAGAATTTCGAGGTGTCGGACGGGTTCTTTTACGGCGGCGTAATATGAAAAAAACAAAAATCGGCGTAAAAAAAGGATTTTTACCGACCGTGCTCGGGCTGCTTTGGCTGCTGGGAGTGTGGGCGGTTTTTTATCTTTTTATTGGGAACGAGTATTTGTTGCCGTCACCGTGGGCGTGCCTTTGCGAGGCGGCAAAGCTGCTGCTTTCGGGCGGGTTTTATTCCGCGTTTTTGA
This sequence comes from Clostridia bacterium, assembly GCA_017463325.1. Taxonomy (GTDB): domain Bacteria; phylum Bacillota; class Clostridia; order Christensenellales; family Borkfalkiaceae; genus Scatosoma. The sequence goes on along the minus strand of JAFTPK010000021.1, from coordinate 6,610 downwards.
CAACCCTTGGACGGGCGGGGTTGGCCGCGCTCATTTCCGCAAGCATAGCTTTCCCTTTGGCGGGCGCAGCGTTTGCTTGGGAGTGGCTTGCAAGGTTTTTGTCGCCTTTGATCGCCGTTTTACGCTCCTTGCCGACGTTGGCGGTGCTATTATTATTGCTCGTCTTTTTCGGAGGGAACGGCGGGGCGATTTGCGTGGCTGTTACGGCGGCGTTGCCTATGCTCTATACCGCGTTTTTTACCTCTCTTTCGGGTGCGGACAAGCAGGTTTTGGAAATGTGCAAGGCGTATCGGGTGCCCGTTTGGAAACGGGTGATAGGCGTGTATTTGCCCGCCGCGCTTCCTAAATTAACGAATGAGTGCGGGGCTGCTCTCTCCTTTGCTTTAAAGGTCACCGTGTCCGCGGAAATTTTGACCACCGTTTTTCAGAGCGTGGGCGGGTTGATGCAGGAGGCGAGGCTGGCGGCACAAACGGCAACCTTAATGGCACTTACTTTGCTTGTTTGCGGCGTTGGACTGTTGCTTGAATGGGTGTTTTCAGCGTGGGCGCGGCGGCTTGAAAGGAGGTTTTTATGAGAGCGGGGGGCTTGAAAAAGGCGTACGGCGAGCAGGTGATTTTCGGTGGACAGGATTTTGAATTCCCCGAGGGAAAAATTACTTGCTTGTTTGGAAGATCGGGCGTGGGGAAAACGACGCTTTTGAAAATTCTCGGCGGTTTGACGGACTACGACGGGCAAATCGAGGGGAGGAAAAAAGCCGCGTTTGTCTTTCAGGAGCCGCGACTGATTGCGCATATGTCCGTCTATGAAAATATCCGATTTGTCGTGGGCATGTCCGCGAATATTGACGAAATGCTTGCGCGGCTTGGGCTGAAAGAATTGCGGGAAAAACGGGCGGGTGAGCTTTCGGGCGGCGAGGCGCAGCGGGTAGCACTTGCGCGGGCGCTTTTATTCGACGCTCCGTTACTGCTTTTGGACGAACCTTTTTCTTCGTTGGACGAGGAAACGGGAAATCGGGCGCGCGCGGCGGTTTTGGAGGTTTGTAAGGCGGGAAAGAAAACGGCTGTGATCGCGTTACACGACGAGGCGGAGGCTGTGGGGCTTGGAGAGGTGGAAAGGATTTTTTTGCCTGTTTTATCCAAGTGAATTTTCGCCTTTGACGTGGCTTTGTGAATTGCAAATCAAAGATTTGCGTTATGGAAGAATTAAAAAATGCTTACGTAAAAGAAATACGCAGGCGTTTTTTGTTTTTTTACCGCCCGTTTCCTTGATTTTTTTTTAACGGTATGTTATAATACATTCGATAAAAAAATTACGATAAAAAAAGGAAAGACTATGGAAGACACCAAAGAAAATAAAAAGGAAATCTCTAAGGCGACTATGGGGAGGCTTCCTCTCTATCTTCGCTTTTTACAGGAAGAACGCGCCAAAGGGGCTACCTTTATTTCTTCCTCTGTCATTGCGCAGAGTATCTCCGTTTCCTCCGTGCTCGTCAGAAAGGATTTGGAGCTTGTTTCCACACAGGCGGGAAAGCCGCGAAAGGGGTTTCCGATCGCGCGGCTCGTAGCCGATTTGGAGCGTTTTCTCGGCTATGATAACCGTTCGGACGTCGTCGTGGTGGGCGCGGGCGGACTGGGTAAGGCTTTTTTGGGGTACGAGGGCTTTAAAAATAACGGTCTTTCCGTCGTCGCGGCGTTTGACGTGGACGAAAGGGTGATCGGGCAGACGGTTGCGGGGAAGCCCGTTTATTCTATGGCGGATTTCGAGGAGTTTGTTTTCGCGCGGAAAATCCGTATCGGGATCATTGCCGTGCCTAAGGCTGCCGCGCAGGTGACCTTGGATAGAATGGTTGCGGCGGGGATCAAGGCGGTTTGGAATTTTGCGCCCGCGACCCTCGTTGCACCAAAGGGGATCGTGCTGAAAACGGAGGATTTGGCAGCAAATCTTGCTATTTTGTCGGGCAGATTGTATCGGTTGAGTGAGGAGTAAGAAAGATGAAAGGTTTGGAAACGTCGGTTGTTAAATTAAGACACGAGGTATTTAAAGAGGTGGCGCGAGTTGCGTTCGAGGCAGACGTGGAGGGGGTCAACGGGGAAATCGAGGCGATTCCCTATCGCATTACCCCTACCGAGGTGCCTAGGTATTTGGAGAGCGTTTATCGCGAACGCGCGATTGCGGGGGAACGGGTGCGGCTGGCTATGGGTATGTCCCTTCGACCCGCTGATAAGCCTGTACATATCACCGAGGGACTTGATCAAAGCAATATCTCCGACAAGTATTACGAGCCGCCTTTGATGCAGGTGATTCCCTCTGCTTGCGATAAGTGCGAGGACAACGTTTTCGAGGTGACAAATCAATGCCGCGGTTGCGTTGCTAAGGCGTGCGTTGCCTCTTGCCCGAGAAACGCTATTCGCGTGGAAAACGGGAAAACGAGCATTGACAAGGAAAAGTGCATTAAATGCGGTAAGTGTAAAAAGGCTTGCCCCTACGACGCGATTGCGCATAAAATTCGCCCTTGCAGCGCGGCTTGCGGGATTAAGGCGATCGGCACGGACGAGCTGGGTAGAGCAAAAATTGACAACGAAAAGTGCGTCGGTTGCGGACAATGTATGGTTGCCTGTCCGTTTGGCGCGATCGCTGATAAATCGCAAATTTTTCAAATGATCCAAGCCATTAAAAAGGGGGACTACGTCGTGGCTGAGGTCGCGCCTGCGATTGTGGGGCAATTCGGGGCGGACGTGCCCCTGTCCGTTATCAAAGGGGCGCTTTTGGACGTCGGCTTTCAAGAGGTGCACGAGGTTGCCTCGGGCGCGGACGTGAGCGCGGCGACCGAGGCGAAGGCGTTCGTGGAAGAGGTGGTTTCGGGAAAGCTGCCCTTTATGCTGACTTCGTGCTGTCCTGCGTGGGCAATGCTCGCTAAAAAGCAATTCCCGCAGCTCATTGAAGAGGTATCGCAAACATTGACGCCTATGGTGACAACGGCACGGCGTATCAAACAGAAAACTCCGAAGGCGCGAGTGGTCTTTATCGGGCCGTGTGCGGCGAAAAAGTTGGAGGCGTCGCGGGCGTCTGTGCGTAGTGACGTCGATTTCGTGCTCACCTTTGAGGAGTTGTCGGGCATCTTTGCGGCGAAAGGAATTGATTTTTCTAACTACAAGGGCGAAAAATCCCTGCATCAAGCGACGGGCGCGGGACGTGGGTATGCCGTTGCGGGCGGCGTGGCGTCCGCCGTGGAAAAATGTATTCGCGAATACTATCCGTCCGTGGACGTGAAAATCGAGCACGCGGAAGGTCTGGATGCCTGTAAAAAAATGCTGCTGCTTGCCAAGGCAGGCAAGAAAAACGGGTGCTTGATCGAGGGTATGGGCTGCCCCGGCGGGTGCGTCGGCGGTGCGGGTACCAACGTTTCCGTTGAAAAGGCAAGCGAAGAGGTGAGAAAATTCGTGGAGCGTTCCTCCAAACCGTTGCCCGCCAAAGATCTTAGTGAAATTGAATTACCGTGAGAAAGTTCCGTCGGGGAAAGCCCGACGGGATTTTTTTGCCTCTTTTGGCGTAAGTGGTGAAAGTCGTTGCCTTTCGTGAATTGCGCCTTGCGTGCAATTCACGGAGCTTCGATAGGGGCGAAAGAACTTGTTTTGGGCAGGTTCAATTTGCTCCGTAATGGATAGAGAAGAAAAATTTTTTTAAAATTTGTTGCCAAACCGTTGACAAACGGTTTTGTATATGTTATATTTAATACAGATAATACAGATTTGAGGTGAAAAGGGTATGCCAAGTCGGGGCAAACAAAACGTATATCAGTCGATCGTAGAGGAATTGAAGAGGCTGATCGCGGCGGGCGTATACGTGGCGGGCGAGAAATTGCCGTCGGTGCGGACGTTGGCGTTGGAACGGGGGATCAATCCTAACACCGTACAACGGGCGTACGTACAATTGGAAGCGGAGGGTCTGCTTACCGTGTTTCCCAAAAAGGGGGCGTTTGTCGCGGAGGGACGCGAAAAAAGCGGTGGAGCCGCGGGGGAAATTCTTGCTGTGCTACGGGCGTGGAAAGGCGCGGGAGTGACGAAGAGTGAAATGGACGAAGCGGTGCTTGCGGTGTTTGGAGGTGACGAGAATGATTGAAGTGAAAGGGCTAAAAAAGGGCTACGATAAAAAAGCCGTGCTTGTTGACATGAATTTACGGGTGCAAAGCGGCGCGGTATTTGGGTTGGTCGGGATTAACGGCGCGGGGAAATCGACCCTACTTCGGACGCTTGCGGGGGTGTTGAAAGCGGACGCGGGAGAGGTCTTATTCGACGGCGAAAAGGTGTACGAGAACGTGGCTGTAAAGCGGGAGATTTTCTTTTTGCCCGACGATCCCTATTACGATACCAACGTGACGGCAGAGGGGCTTGCCGACCTCTATCGGGCGTTTTATGAGTTTGACGAGGCGGTTTTTGATGGGTTTGTTACCGAGTTTTCCTTGGAGAAAAACAAGCCGATTCGCAATTTTTCCAAGGGGATGAAACGGCAGGTGTTCGTCGCGCTTGCCCTTGCCTGTCGGCCGAAATATTTGCTTTTGGACGAGGCGTTTGACGGGCTTGACCCGTTAGCGCGGCTGATTTTTAAGCGCGGGTTGATCGAGCTGGTGGAGGAAAAGGGGAGCACCGTCGTTATTTCTAGCCATTCGTTGAGAGAACTGGAAGACATTTGCGATAGCTACGCCATTCTCGACGGTGGCAGCATTACCTCGTCGGGGGATTTGAACGAGGCGCTTGCGGGGGTGTGCAAGCTGCAAGCGGCGTTTTCGGGGGAGGTGCGCGAAGAGGATTTTGATTTCCCTTGCCTGCTGTTTGAAAAGACGGGACGAGTGGTCCGAATTGTAGTGAAAGGCGACCGCGAGGAGATCGTGAAAAAGGTAGGGGCAATGGAGCCTATATTCGTTGAGGAAATTGACGTGGATTTTGAAGAGCTGTTTGTGAGCGAAATCAAAAACAGGGGGTACTTACGGTGAAAAAATATTTGCGTTACGAGCTGAAAAAAAATCGGAATGCGTTGATCGTTTTAACCGTCCTTTGCGCGTTGATCGCAGGGGTGGTGATGGTGAATATCAATTTGTTTTCCCGCTGGCCTGCGTACACGGAGAGCGGGGTGCGCGTCGAGGGGGAATATCGCATAGTCAACGGCGACGGCGGGCTTTCCTTTTTCTGCATGACGCTTGCCCTATTATGCGTGTTTGTGGCGGTGTATCAGTACGCCTTTAAGATGAAAAAACGGAGCGTGGACGCTTTTTACGCTCTGCCTATCCGAAAGGAAAAATTGTATTTCGGCAAAACCTTGATCGGGCTTTTAATGGTGTTCATTCCGTACACGGTGGCATATCTTTTGGGGATAACGATTGTTTTATGCAGGGAAAATTATTTCCACCTCGGTTGGTATTTGCCTTATTATTTCGCTTCCGTGGGGCTGGGCGTTTGTCTGTATTTCTTTTATGCCTTTATTTTTACGCGGGCGAATACGCTTGTAGACGGTCTTGTTTTTATGCTCGGTTGGAGCTTTCTTTTCGAGCTTGCAACCTATTTTATTTGCGGGGCGTTGTCGGAAAGCTTTGGACTCTCGGCGCTTGCTGAAATATTGCACGAAAGAGGGTATATGGATTTTGAGTATATGGCGATCGGCGGGCTGATTTCCGTGGAAACGGCGTTTGCTCGGCTGCTTGCGAGCGGTACGCTTGCGAGCTTTCGTCCGCAAGCACTTCTTTTCTCCCTCCTTTGCGGCGGGGCGGCGGCTAGCCTTTTCTTCCTGCTTTTGAAAAAGGAAAAAGCGGAAAACGCCGAGCAAATTTCCTCCTCCCTTTGGGGGTATCGAACGCTAATTCCCGCCTATTTGACGCTCTGCGTTGCGCTTACGGGGAACGATCCTCTCTTAAATATCGTTTTGTTAGCGGCGGGGTTCGTTGGGTACGTCGTGTATAGGCGGTCGGTACGGCTAAAAGTGGCGGACTGGATTTCTCTTGCGGCAAGCTTTTTGGCTGGGCTGCTTTTGATGGGGTTGATTTAAGAAAAAAAGGAAAATTTTTTCAAGGACGGCGGGTGCCGTCCTTTTCAAATGCTTGCAAAATTTTTAAGGGTGTGTTATACTGTTGTTATGATGCAGCTCAGAGGGTACGAAAACAAAAAATTGTGCGTCGCCCTGTCGGGCGGTGTGGACTCGGTGGCGTTGTTGCATATGCTAAACGCCGAGAAAAACAGCGGGGGCTTTTTGCTCTCCGCCGTGCATTGCGAGCATGGGATCAGGGGCGAGGAAAGCCGTTTGGATATGGAGTTCGTACAAACCCTTTGCGCGGCGTGGAAAATTCCGCTGCGGGTAGCGAGGGCGGATTGTCCTCGGCTTGCCAAGGAGCGTGGAGAAAGTCTTGAAACGGCGGCGCGCGCTTTTCGCTACGGCGTTTTCCAAACGATCCTTGACGGCGGCGAGGCTGATTATATCGTGCTTGCACATCACGCCTTGGACGAGGCGGAAACAGTGCTCTTTCGCTTGGCGCGCGGCACCTCCCTTTCGGGTGCGGCGGCAATGAAAGAAAAAAACGGGAAGTTTTTACGTCCGTTGCTTGCTTGGAGTAAAGAGGAAATT
>JAFTPK010000020.1 GCA_017463325.1 Clostridia bacterium | reverse complement strand
TTCTCGCATTTCTACAAAAACGCTCGAAAAAAATCTGGCGTTGATTAACGCCAGACCGAAAAAGGTATTAAATTTCCAAAAACCTGTAGATTTATTTGAACTTTTTCTCAAAAAGTGTTGCACTTAGTTTGACAAATCACCAATTGAAATTTTCAATGTTAGGGGTGAGGATGCACTCTTTCACGGAGTGCAGCGAGAATTCTCCCTTATTCAAGGCTTTCCTCGTCCTTGTTTTTTCTGTTTCTCAAAAGCGTATACGCTTCGTAGAGCATTTGTCCGCAAACGGGGCAATACTGCCCGTCCGCGCCCGTGAAACCGTTGCCGCAAAGGCCGCAATAAAAAATGTTTTTCTCGTCCATATCCGCAGTATGAGCTGCCAAAAAAAAATTATTCCTTTTCGCTTTGGCTTTCCTACGCCCCAAATTTTCAAAGCGACCGCCTTGCCTAAGGAGAACACGGGAACAGTAAAAACGCGCGATTTATCCCTAAAAGACGGGCTAAAAACGGGTTTTTCAGAAAAAAGAAGAAAAAACCTTGTTCAAACACTTTTCTTTTTTATTTTTTTGTGGTATAATATCTTCGTATAAGCGGCGATTTCCCTTTTTATAAAAAAGGGAAGAACGCAAAAAAATTTCAGGAGAAAAAAGTATGTCTGAAATCAACGAAAAAACGACGGGGGAAGAAACGTTCGAGGGCGTTTCCGAGGTCGAAAGAGAACGGGTAGAGGGCGAGTACGGCGCGGAGCAGATACAAGTCCTTGACGGGTTGGAGCATATCCGTAAACGTCCGGGTATGTACATTGCCTCCACGGACGCAAAAGGGCTTCATCACCTCGTACACGAGGTCGTAGATAACTCCATTGACGAGGCTTTGGCGGGGTATTGTACTCATATCGAGGTAACGCTCAATGACGACGGTAGCTGTACCGTACAGGACAACGGGCGCGGTATTCCCGTAGGAATTCACCCGAAAGAGGGGATTTCCACCCTTGAAGTCGTCTTTACCAAAGTAAACGCGGGCGGTAAATTCGGCGGCGATTCAGGGTATAAGGTGTCGAGCGGTCTGCACGGCGTCGGCGTCAAGGCGGTAAACGCTCTGTCCGAATGGCTGGAAGCGGAGGTATACCAAGGCGGTGATATTTACAAGCAGGTGTATAACCGCGGCGTACCGCAGCGTAGCGTGGCGACGGTAGGCAAAACGGAGCTTACGGGTACGAGGGTCACTTTCTTGCCCGACCCCGATATTTTTGAAACGACGGAGTTCGTTTACGATACCTTAAAGGGCAGACTGCGCGAGCTGGCGTACCTCAATAAAGGGCTGCGTATTACCCTCGAAGACAAGCGTGTAGGACAGGAAAAGGTGGACTCTTTCTGCTACGAGGGCGGAATCCGTTCCTTCGTAGAGGAGCTGAATAAAAACCGCGAAGAGGTGCTGTTCCCCGCGCCCGTCTATTTTGAAGAAACGGAGGGCGACACCGTTTGTGAGGTCGCGATCCAGTATAACGATAGCTATAACGAAGTGATTTACAGCTACGCCAACAACGTCAATACCCGTGACGGCGGTACGCACGTCGAGGGCTTGAAGATGGCGCTTACCAAGGTCATCAACGACGCGGGCAGAAAGCAAAACATTTTAAAGGATAGCGACAAGCTCACGGGCGAGGACGTCCGCGAGGGCATTACGGCGGTGGTTTCCGTCAAGCTTGTCAACGCACAGTTCGAGTCGCAGACTAAGGATAAGCTGAATAACTCGCATATCCGCGCGTTCGTCAATAAGTGTGTTTCGGAGCACGTAAGTACTTTCCTTGAAGAGAACCCCTCGGCAGCGAAAGAGCTGGTACTCCGCTGTATCACGGCGCAAAAGGCGCGTGACGCGGCGAGAAGCGCGAGAGAATTGACGAGAAGAAAAGGGGTGCTCGGGTCCTCGACCCTGCCCGGCAAGCTTGCCGACTGTTCGGACAGAAGAAGCGAGCTTTGCGAAATCTATATCGTTGAGGGTGACTCGGCAGGCGGTACGGCAAAGCAGGGACGCGACAGACGCTTCCAAGCGATTTTGCCCTTGCGAGGAAAAATTTTGAACGTAGAAAAGGTACGGCTTAACCGCGTGCTTGAAAACGAAGAGATCAAGAATATGATCACGGCGTTCGGCTGTGGGATCCTTGACGATTTCGACGAGAGCAAGCTTAGATACGACCGTATCATTTCCATGACCGACGCCGACGTTGACGGGGCGCATATCCGTATTCTTTTGTATACCTTCCTGTTCCGCTATATGCGGCCGTTGATCGAACACGGGCACGTGTACGCAGCCAAGCCTCCTCTTTATAAGGCGACGAGCAAGGGCGGCAAGGTAGACTACCTGTACTCGGAGGAGGAAAAGCTTGCGTTCGACGCACAGGCGACGGGCAAGGTGGAATATCAGCGTTATAAAGGTCTTGGGGAAATGAGTAAGGAACAGCTTTGGGATACGACCATGAACCCTGCGACGCGTACGCTGATCCGAGTGACCATGCAGGACGCCGCAGAGGCAGACCAAATGTTCACCATGCTGATGGGCGAAAATCCGGAGCTGAGAAGAAAGTTTATCGAAGAGAACGCAGCCCTCGTGACCGACCTCGACATTTAAAGAGGAAAGGTTTGAAAATATAAAGATAAGGAAAAGAAAACAATGGCTAAAAAAGAATCCAGTCCGGAATTGACCGAGGAGTTTAGACAAACCCTTGCCATGACGAAAATGATCGACATGGAGGTAGACGAGGAATTAAAACGTTCGTTTATCGCTTATGCTATGGCGGTCAATAAATCGAGAGCGATCCCCGACGTGCGCGACGGCTTGAAGCCCGTCCACAGAAGAATTTTGTATTCAATGCACGAAATGGGGCTTTATAACGACAAGGCGTACAGAAAGTGCGCGCGTATCGTCGGTGACTGTATGGGTAAATACCACCCGCACGGCGATAGCTCGGTATACGACGCGCTCGTGCGGCTTGCGCAGGAATTCACCATCAATTTCCCGCTCGTAGACGGGCAGGGGAACTTTGGGTCGGTGGACGGCGACAGCGCCGCCGCTATGCGTTATACGGAAGCAAAGCTTTCCAAGCTTGCGGCGGAAATGCTCAAAGACCTCGATAAGCAGACGGTCGATTTCATTCCTAACTTCGACGGTAGCGAAGAAGAACCCGTCGTATTGCCCGCGAGATACCCCAACCTGCTTGTAAACGGTGCGGACGGTATCGCCGTCGGTATGGCGACGAATATTCCCCCGCATAACCTTGCGGAGGTGATCGACGGTACGATCGCCATGATCGACAACCCCGACATCACCATTGAAGAGCTGATGGAATATATCCCCGCGCCCGACTTCCCTTCGGGCGGCGTCATCATGGGTAGAGCGGGCATCAAGAACGCATATAGAACGGGACAGGGCAACCTTGTGATCCGCTCCAAGTGCGAGATTGAGGAATACGCGGGTGGCACGAGAGAACGGATCGTCGTCACCGAGATCCCTTATCAGGTAAATAAGGCGCAACTGATTAAGACGATCGCAGACATGGTAGGGGATAAACGCCTTGAAGGCATTTCCGACATTCGCGACGAATCGGACAAGGACGGTATGCGCATCGTTATTGAAATCAAGAAAGACGCGAACGCGCAGGTCGTTCTCAATACCTTATATAAAAAGACGAAATTGCAAATTTCGGACGGCATTATCCTGCTTGCTCTCGTTGAGAACGGGACGGAGCCGAGAACGCTCAATTTGCAGGAGATCCTTTCCTATTATTTAGAGCATCAAAAAGAGGTCATCAAAAGACGTACGAAATTCGACTTGGAAAAGACGGAGGAGCGTGCGCATATCGTATCGGGGCTTGTACTTGCTCTCGCTAACGTGGACGAGGTCATTCGTATCATCAAAGCCTCCTCGGATAGACAGGCGGCGATCGAGGGCTTGACGACGGCGTTCGTGCTCGACGAAAAACAGGCGCAGGCGATCCTTGAAATGCGTTTGCAAAGACTTACCTCTTTGGAAGTGGAAAAGCTCAAAGCCGAGCTGGAAGAATTAAATGCGATCATTGCCGACCTCAAAGATATTCTGGCAAACGAGAGCAGAGTGTTGCAAATCATTCGCGACGATTTGACGGACATCAAGACCCGTTATCCCTCGCCGAGAAAGTCGGAAATTTCTGCGGCGGTAGGCTCGATTGACGACGAAGACTTGATCGACAGAGAGGACGTCGTGATTTCGCTGACGCATACGGGGTATATAAAACGTTTGCCTGTGGCTGAGTATAAAGCGCAGGGCAGAGGCGGCGTCGGGCTGACAGCGCATAAGCCTAAGGACGAGGACTACGTGGAAAAGATGTTCGTTGCTTGCACGCACGACCCGATTTTGCTCTTCTCCTCCAAGGGGAAAGTGTACTCCGTCAAGGGCTACGAGATCCCCGAAGCCAACCGAACGGCAAGGGGCAGAGCCGTGGTCAATATCGTACAGCTCGATCAAGGGGAGAAGATCCAAACGGTGCTCCCCGTTCGCGAGGACGGCACGGGCTATCTTGTGATGGCGACGAAGAACGGGTTGATTAAAAAGACCTCCACCGACGAATTTAAGCGTATTCCCAGAAACGGGAAGATCGCGATCCACCTTCTTGAAGAGGATAGCTTGATTTCCGTGCAGTTTGCGACGGGTGAGGACGAGATCCTCGTGGCGTCGAGAAAGGGTAAGTGTATCCACTTTGCGGAAACGGACGTCCGCGCGACGGGCAGAGGCACGCAGGGTGTACGGGCGATCGACCTTTCAGACGAGGATTACCTTGTGGATATGCTTGTCGTCGATAAGACGAAAGATATTTTCACTCTTACTTCGCAAGGCTACGGCAAGCGCTCCTCCATTGAGGATTACCGTTTGCAAAGCCGTGGCGGGAAAGGCATCAAGGCGGGGCAGTTTAGCGATAAAACGGGCGAGCTGGTCGGCATGAAGCTGGTAAACGACGAGGACGATATTATGATCATTACGACGGGCGGTACGATTATTCGTATGCACGCGGACGCCATCAGCCGTATCGGCAGATCGACGCGCGGCGTCAGAGTGATGAACGTCAAGGGCAGCGAAGTGGCGACGGTGGACGTGACCGAACGCGACGACGAGGCGGAAACGCTTGCCCCCGAGGAAACGGCTGCCGATCTTTCTCCCGAGGAGCTTGGCGGAAACGACGAAGAATAAGCGAAAAGCAACTTAAAAACCCACCATGTGGTGGGTTTTTCTTTTAAAAAGTGTCGCAGGGCGGAGCTATAAAAAGTATTCAAACCCTTGACATTATTATTCAGGGATAGTATAATAGAAAAGGTGAAAAAAGTTTTTAGTGGAAAGGAGAAGAGCGTTGGAAATCCAAATGTTCAATTTCTGGTATTTCTTTTGGGTAATCCTCAGCGGCGGTAGCTGCGTCGGATTGTATTTTTTGTTACGGAATAAAACGGAAAAAACAAAAAAAGCGGTGCTGTTTTCATTGCTTTTGTTTGCCCTTGCACTACATTTTTTAAAATGTTTTTTCCCGCCCTATTCAGTGGATAAGGACAGGCTCTATCGCGATATCTTTTTTATCAATATTTGCGCGGCAAACATCTTTTTGTTTCCCTTTATTTTCCTCTCCAAAAACGATACGGCAAAGGACTATATGTTCTTTATCGGCGTATTGAGCGGGATTTTGTCCGTACTTTTGCCGTTGGAGCCGATCAAGAAAGTGGATCAAATGGCAGAGTGGCTGGACGTCGTACGCTTTTACGTGCATCATTCCTTGCTCTGGATCGTGCCGCTGTTGATGGTGCTGTTTAAAATACACACGGTCAGTTGGAAACGGGTATGGCGGGTGCCGGGGTGCTTGCTTATCGTGATGTTGTTTATTATGTTCAATCAGATTTTGCAAAGCGAGCTTGGCTTCGTGCCTTTGCGCAGTGGCGACCTGTTTGCGATCGGCTACAAGAACACCTCCTATATTTGGGGACCGGACGATTCGATCGGGTACTTAATCGCCAAGCTTTGCCCCGATATTTTTAAAACTATTCCCGTTGGAGAATTTGCGGGGCAGGTTAAATACTGGCCGTGGGTGTGGCTGATTATACCTGCGCATATCGTGCTTATTCCGCTGTCGTTTTTCTTGTCGCTTATTTTTGATTTTCCTGCGTTCAAAGCGGACATGGTTGCCTGTAAAAAGAAAATACAGATAAAAATTGGAGGTGTAAAATGACCTTTCGCGACTGGATACTTAGCAATTATCCCGAGGGATCGGGGATTAAGGGTACTTGGGGTACCTTACATATTATTACGTTACTTCTTGTCGTTGGCGTAATAATAGGGATTGCCTTTCTTCGCCGTAAAAGCGAACGGGTGCGCCGTGGTGTGATCATCACGATTGCCGCACTCATTTTCTGTTTTGAGATCACGCGGCGCATTACGTGGTTTATTAACGGCAGCGCGTACGATTTTACGAGCACTATGCGTACGCTCTTGCCGCGGCCTTGGTGTGCGATTTCCTGTTGGTTCTTTATCGTTTCGGCTTTTGTGAATAAGAAATTTTTGTACAATTTTACCGCTATGAGCGGGTTTTTATGCACTCTTATCTTTTTCGCTTATCCAACGGTGGGGTTCAACAATAAATATATTTTGTTTGAAAACCTCTATTCTATTTCCACGCACGCGCTGCTCATGATCGGCTGTATCAGCTTGATTACGTTGCGCTTTACCTGCTTTGAGAAAAATACGGCGTGGAAAGAGGGGATTTGTCTTGCGGCAACCTTTGTGTATGCGTTTGTGGAAATTTTCCTCTTAAAAATCGAGGGGGATCCGCTGTACTTTATGCCGATTAGCGAGGCGAGAGAGGTGCTCGGCATTACCAGTTATCCCGTGTATCTTCTCGTGTATTTGATTTTCCTGTGTATTTATTTCGGTGCGTTTTACACGGTGCAATACTTGGTGAAAAAAAAGAAAAATAAATAAAAAAAGTAATTGAAACGCCCCGCAAGCAGTTTGCTTGCGGGGCGTTTCGTTTTCACGGGAGTTTTTTCAGCTTTACCGAGCCGCAGAGGACGTCGGAATAGGAATAGGCGGTTTTTCCCAAAAATCCCTCCTCGTCAGGCTCGACGGTGAATAGAGCGGGATATAGCCCTGAAAGCACTCCTGAAAATTGCATACTCTTGTTTCTGCCTAAATCGACGTGCACCCGCACGCGACTTTTATGACAGTCCTTTACCATTCGTTTGACCTCTTCAATCGTTTTCTTGGGCTTAATCATACGATAAGTATGTCCGAGCTTTTTGAAAATTATTCCCGTTTTTTCCGAATTTTCCTATTTTTGGTTGCATAAGATAAAAGGCAACGAAAAAAACGGAGAGGAAAAGACTATGATCAAAGCGCAGTATCAAACCTATACTTTCAGCGGAGAAACGTGCAAAGCGGTGGGGCAATCGGTTGTCGAATGTCGTTTGCCTGCCCTTGAAGTCGCCAAGGTTCTTAACGTGGACGGCGTGGCAACCTTGCTTGACAGCACTTGCGAAAACGGAGAGGTGAAATATTCGGGCAAATTGCTCCTCACCGTACTCTACGAGGATGCGGAAGGAAAAATTAACCGCGCCGAGCGGGGTGCGGAATTTTACCATAAAGCGGAGGGGGAGAAGATCGCGCCTGCCCATTTCGCCGTGGGCAGTATCGACGTCACGAATATCAGCGTTAGAAGAGAGGGGTCGAGTGTCTTTATCGCCGCCACCTGCCTTTCCTCGTTCGCAGTTTACGGCCGTAAAGAGGTACGCTATCTTGCAGGCGGGGAGGGGCTTGCCCTGAAAAAGGAAGAGGGGGCGTTTACGCGGGTAGTCCCCGCGTCCGTTACCTTTGAAGAGGAGGACGATTTTGAAACGGAATATGCCGAGGGGGTGCTCTCGCACACCGAACGGACGTTCGTGACCGCCGCCGTTTGCTCCCACGGGCAAGTGGAGGTAAGCGGGGAAATCGGTCTTGGACTTTGTATTTTAAAGCGGGACGGCACCCTTTGCGCGTACGAACGGCTGATCCCCTTTTCGGCACAGGTGCCCTGCGACGAGGCGGCACCACTTACCCCTGCGGACGCGGCGGTGCGTGTGACGGAAACTCTCGTTACCGTACAGGCGGATGAGGATAAGGGTACGGCGCGGATTGGGGTAAATTTGACCCTGCACGCCGACGTGAAAGCGTTTGTAAAAGAGGATGCCGTTCTTTGTGTGGACGCCTATTCGCCGAGCTTTGAAGTGACGATAGAAAAGCAAAATGAGGTGGGCAGGTATTTAACGAACGAAAAAATCTTTACCGAACGAATCGTTTGTCAGCCCTTATTTACTACGCCGATTGAAGAGGGCGCGCGCTTTAAAGCGGTGGTGTCGCCCACGGCGACTGTCACTTCGTCCGTTGGCGGCGAAGCGGCGCAGGTAGAGGGGGTAATCGAAGCAAAGCTGCTCTGTGAGGAGGAGGGCGGCGGGTATGCCTGCAAGGAATTCAGTATGCCGTTCGTTGCTCGTTTGCCTATACGCTGTGAGGAAGTGGAGGTAGAGGCACTTGCCTGCGGCGTGGGAGTACGTCGCCGTGCGGGCGGGGAAACGGAAGCGGAGGCAACCTTAAAGCTGCGGGTCAAGGCGTTTGAAAGAAAGGAAACGGCATTTATCTGTTCCTTGGAGGAGGGGGAGGCGCGAGAGGAAAACGACGCTGCAATCTCCGTGTATCTGCCTAAGGCGGGGGACGATCTTTGGACGACGGCGAAAAGGCTTTCGCAATTCCCCGAGGATTTTGAAAAGTGTAACGAGGGGCTGAGTTTTCCCTTACGTGGCGACGAAAGGCTGCTTATTTACCGCCAAAAAGGTGAAAAATAAGAAAAATAAGCGTTAAAAAACCTCTCAAAGGATTGTATTTCGTAAAAAAATGTGCTATAATAAAAACGAAGTTTTTAAGCGGCGAGCGAACCTCGCCGCACTTTGGGGTAAAAAAAAATCCGTGAACTACGTAAAGGTAAAAGCGTACGCAAAACTCAATCTAACGCTGGAAATCGTGGGCAGAAGCGGGGGCTTTCATCTGCTTGATTCCCTTGTGACAAGCGTGGATCTTTTCGACCTCGTCAAGGTGAAAAAGCGAAAGGGAAAGTTTTCCTCCGTCGTCATGCACGGCATGGGCAGCGAGGAAATCCCACCCGAGCAGAATAACGCTTTGAAGGCGGCTGAACGCTTTTCGCAAAAATTCGGCGTGGACGGCGTGGAGATCACCGTATTTAAAAATATTCCGCTTGGCGGCGGGCTTGGCGGTTCGTCGGCGGACGCGGCGGGGGTGCTGAGCGCCATGCAAACGCTGTTTGGAATACAAGACGACGAGGGGGTGGCTGCCATTGCGGACGAGCTGGGCAGCGACGTACGTTATATGCTAAAAGGCGGCTTTGCGAGAATGTGCGGGCGCGGCGAGAGGATAGAGCCGATCGAAGAAATCAAGGACAAGCTGTGGTTTTTGCTCCTTTGCCCTAAGGAGGGGGTGAGCGCGGGCGCGGCTTACCGAAAATATGACGAGCTGAACGCTTCCGATTTTTCGCTTGGCAATACGACGCGGGCAATCAACGCCTTAAAAAGCGGGGATACGGCAGGGCTTGGCGGGGCGTTTAAGAACGATTTGTACCCCGCGGCGGCAGCGTTACAGCCGACGGTGAAAGAGGCGGTGGAGAGCGCGGAGAGCTTTTCTCCACTCGGCGCGGGCATGACGGGGTCGGGGAGCTGTGCGTTTGCTCTGTTTGAAACGAAAGAGCTTTGCGAATGGGCTAAGAGCCGTTACAAGGGAAAGGCGCAAGCGTACGTCGTTTCGAGCGTGACGCCGAAAAGGTGGAAGAAACAGGAAAAGAGCAGGTGGGGTTCGCCGTTCGCGCTGACCCGAGAAGAAATAGAAAAAGCAGGAGAATGAGGAAATGGAAGAAAGAATTATCGACGACGAATACGGCAGAGGAATTCGCATGAAAAAGACCAAGGACGGCTACGTGGACGTGACGGACGCCGCGCTTGAAGAGGGGCTTGCAGAAGAAGAAACGGAGGCGGTGGAAGAGCTTGCCTTTGAATTTCCCGATTTGGAGGAGGACGACGAGGATCTCGTAGGGCTTACTCCCGAGGAGGCGCTTGCTTTGCGCAAGAAGAAAGAGGAGGAGGCTGCCCTTCGCGCCAAAACCTACGCCGAGCTTTTGAAAGTGGGTGAAAAACTGCTTAGCGAAAAGAGCTTTAAGGCGGCGGAGCTGGAATATGAAAAGGCGCTCTCGTTCGACGACGTAGCGACGGAGGCGTCCGTGGGCTACTGGCGGGCAAAGACGGAGAATTTTGAAAAGCCCGACGTCTTGATCGACGAATACCTTGAAGCGGGCTATGAGAATTTGGAATTCGACCTTGGCTACGAGGCGGTAGAAATCATCAAAAAGGAGCACAAGGAAAGCTTTGAAAAGCGGTACGCGGAGTTGACGGAGGAGGAAAAGCCGCTCAAAGCCGCGTTTGAGGAAAGGCAAGAGGAAAGACGCAAGGTATTGAAGCCCCGCTTGAAAAAAGCGCGGATCGCCTTTTTCTGCGCCTTGGTGCCGTTTACGCTGTGTTTGATTTTGGCAATCGTATTCGGATTGAAGAATTTTACCGTATTGACGAACGAATATATCCCCGTGACCATTGTCTTTGCGGCGCTTTCCGTCGTGTTATTCGTACTGCTTGGGGTGTTTACCAACAAGTATATCAACAGCGGCAGAATTTACCGCGCTAACGAAAATCCTAAGGCAACCGAAGAGGGAGAACGGCTTTTGGAAATCGCCGAATATAAAGAACTGTATTCCTATTTCGTAGAGTAACGCATGAAAAAAATCGTAAGCTATTTCAAACCCTATACTTGGCAGAGCATTGCGGGGCCGCTCTTTAAGCTTTTGGAGGCGACCTTTGAGCTTTTGGTACCCGTCGTCGTTGCCCTGATCGTCGATAAAGGTCTTGGCGAGCAGGTAAACGGCGGCTATCCCTACGCCGATAAGGGGTATATCGCCGCTATGTGCGGCGTGCTTGCGTTGTTCGGGCTTTTGGGACTGGTGTTCGCGGTGACGGCACAGTACTTTGCCGCGCGGGCGGCAACGGGGGTGAGCGCAGGGCTTCGCCGCGACCTCTTCCGAAAATTGCAATCCCTGTCTTATAAAGATCTTGACGGGCTTGGTACGAGCGCAATGCTTACTCGCATGACGAGCGACGTAGACCGCCTGCAATCGGCGATCAATCTCGCCCTTCGACTGTTTTTACGCTCCCCCTTTATCGTGTTCGGGGCGGTGATTGCGGCGTGGATTGTCGATCCCGCCTCGCTTGGCTGTTTCGTACTGACCGTAGGGGTGCTTGCCGTCGTGGTCTTTTCAGTCATGTTTGCGTGTATGCCCCTCTATAAACGCTCGCAGAGCGATTTGGACGCGGTGGCGCTCTCCACGCGAGAAAATTTGACGGGCGTTCGCGTCGTTCGCGCTTTTTGCCGCGAGGACGAGGAGCGGGCGATTTTTAATGGGCGCAATGAAAAACTGAGCAAAAGTCGCCGCTTTGCCGCGGCGGTTGCCGCGATCACTAACCCCTTGACGTACGTGCTTGTCAACGCGGGGATCGTGCTCCTTTTGTGGACGGGGGCGATTCGCGTGGACGGCGGTGCGCTCTCCCAAGGCACCGTGATCGCGTTATATAATTTGATGAGCCAGATTCTTGTCGAGCTGATCAAGCTTGCCAACCTGATTGTGACCGTCGCCAAAGGTGCGGCGTGCGGAGGTCGGGTAGAAAAGGTGTTACTTATGACCCCGTCCTTGCAAATCGACGAGGAAAAAGAGGAAAAACGCGAGGGGGCGTTCGTACGCTTTGAGAACGTCACCGTTCGTTACCACGAGGGGGGTGAACCTGCTCTTGAAAACGTTTCCTTTGAGGCGCGACGAGGGGAAACGGTGGGGATCATAGGCGGTACGGGCAGCGGCAAGACTACCCTCGTCAACCTCATTCCCCATTTTTACGACGTAGAGGCGGGGCAGGTGTTGATCGACGGACAAAACGTGCGCCAAAAGCAGTTACAGTCCTATCTTCGGGAGAAAATAGGCGTCGTCGCGCAAAAAGCGGTGCTCTTTAAAGGTACCGTGCGGGAAAATCTGCTTTGGGGCAGGGAGGACGCGACGGACGAGGAGCTGCTTTGGGCACTCGACGTAGCGCAAGCGGGGGAAGTTGTCAAGGAAAAAGGCGGCTTGGACGCCAAGGTGGAACAGGGCGGCAAGAATTTTTCGGGCGGGCAAAAGCAACGCCTCACGATCGCCCGCGCCGTCGTAAGACGCCCCGAGATTTTGATTTTGGACGATTCGGCGTCCGCGCTGGATTTTGCAACGGAGGCGGCGCTTCGGAAGGCGATCAGGGGCTTGAACGCAACTATTTTTATCGTTTCCCAGCGTACCTCTTCGGTGCGACACGCGGATAAAATCGTCGTTTTGGACGACGGTAAGGCGGTGGGAATCGGTACCCATGAGGAGCTGCTTGCCTCGTGCGAGGAGTATCGCGAGATCCATTTCTCACAGGTGGATTCGAGCGAAAAGGAGGGCTGCTGAGATGGCGAAGTCTTCTACGTTGAAACGGGTGCTTGCCTATGTGGGGAAATATCCCTTTGCGCTCGTCGGCTCTTTGCTCTTTTCCGCGCTTTCGGTGGCGGCGTCCCTGCTCGTGCCTATCTTTATCGGTGACGCGATCGACTGTATTATCGAAAACGGCGTGCTCTTTGACAAGCTGAAAGAGCTGCTTATAAAAATCGGACTTGCGGCGGGGATTGCGGCGTTGACGCAATGGCTTGCCAGCCTTTGCAATAACCGTATTTCCGTAGCTGTGGTGTGCGATCTGCGCCGCGACGCGTTTGCGAAAATTTCCTCGTTGCCGTTAAAGTACCTCGACGCCCGTTCGCACGGGGATACGGTGAGCCGCGTCGTTTCCGACGCCGATCAATTTGCCGACGGCCTCTTGATCGGGTTCACGCAGTTTTTTACGGGAGTCTTGACCATTTTGGGTACGATCGTATTTATGCTGCTGACCGACCCGTTGATCGGGCTTGTGGTCGTGTTCGTTTCCCCCGCTTCGCTGTTTACGGCGAAATTTGTGGCGACGAGAACGTACAAATATTTCAAGGAACAGACAGCCACCCGCGGGGAGCAGACGGCGTTTGCCGAGGAGGCGATCGCGGGGCTGAAAACGGTGCAGGCGTTTGCCTATGAAAAGAAAACGGAGGAAAAGTTCGACGAGATTAACGCTCGGTTGGAAAAGGCGACCATGAACGCCACCTTTTTCTCCTCTCTCACCAACCCGTCAACGCGGTTTATCAACAATCTTATTTACGCCCTCGTCGCCCTCCTGGGTGCCTTCAAATGCGTGGGCGGTGGGTTTACCGTCGGTGATTTGACCAAATTCCTTTCCTACGCAAATCAATATACCAAGCCCTTTAACGAAATTTCAGGCGTCGTTACCGAGCTGAAAAGCGCGATGGCGAGCGCGGCACGGCTGTTTGAGCTGATGGACGAACAAGAGGAGGCATCCGACGCGGCGGGTAAGAGCTTGCCTAAGGTGGAAGGTAACGTGGCGTTTGAGCGCGTGTATTTTTCCTACGACGCGAAAAAGCCGCTCATTGAGGATTTGTCCTTTGTAGCTAAGCCTGCGGAGCGAGTGGCGATCGTCGGGCGGACGGGGAGCGGGAAAACGACTCTCATCAACCTATTGATGCGCTTTTACGAAACGGACGGCGGCGCGGTGACGGTAGAGGGGGAGGACGTCAAGGCTTTAAAGCGAAACGCTCTTCGTTCGGCATACGGCATGGTGTTGCAGGAAACGTGGCTTAAACGGGGTACGGTGCGTGAAAATATCAAGCTCGGGCGGGAGGACGCGACGGACGAGGAGATGATCGCGGCTGCCAAGGCGGCGCACGCCCACGGCTTTATCAAGCGTTTGGAAAAGGGCTACGACACCTTTTTGCAAGAGGACGGCGGGAATTTGTCCGAGGGACAAAAACAGCTCCTTTGTATCGCGCGGATCATGCTGACCCACCCGCCTATGCTGATTTTGGACGAGGCAACCTCGTCGATTGATACCCGTACCGAACGGAAAATTACCGACGCTTTCCATACCCTCATGGAGGGGCGTACCTCCTTTATCGTGGCGCACAGGCTTTCCACCGTGGAAAACGCCGACGTAATCCTTGTGATGAAAGGCGGCAAGGTCGTGGAAAAGGGCAGACATCAAGAGCTTATTGAAAAGCATGGCGAGTATTACGAGCTGTATCGCGGTCAGTTTGAATAAGGATTTAGTGAATGGAAAGCTTTGCTTTTTGTGAATTGCTTGCTTTGCAAGCGTGAATTCACTTTGGAATAGTTGCTTAATCATAAGTTTTTCCCCTTTGGCATACACTAAAAAAAACGGAGGCGGGAAAAGTGCGGTTTGACAAAGAGATCTTTTCGGGAGAGCTGGGCGAGGCGTTTTATTCCTCGCGCTGTCTTGTGTTTCCGAACGGCGAGGGATATTTTGAGGGCGTAAAAGGGCTGGGCGATTTGTCCGAAACGGAAGTGGTGCTCCGCTTTTCTAAGCTGTCCGTGCGCATTGTCGGAGAAAAGCTGCGAGTAGGAAAATTTCTCGACGGCGATCTGCATCTTTGCGGCCGTATCCGTTCCTTTCAAGTGGAGGACGGGAAATGAAAGAAAGGATCTTGTTGCTTGGGGTAATGCCCGAGCGGGCGCTTGGTAGGCTTGCCCGCGGTGGAATCGCCGTGGAAAAGGTAGAGCGGCTTTCTAAGGACCGTACCCGATTTCTCGTGGACGCAAAGGACGCCGAACGGGTGCTTGCTCTTTATCCCGAGCACGCTCCGCTTGCCGCGTACGCCGCGAAAAGCGAGGGGAAAGTGGGGCTTGGCAGGGTAAAGGAAAGGCTGCGTTCCCGCGTGGGGGTACTGCTGGGAGGGCTTGTCTTTCTGGCGGGCACGGCGTTTGCCGATACGCTGGTGTTGAAAATCGAGGTAAAGACGGATACTCCCTTAAAAACGGAAATTTCCCGTCTACTTGACGAGAATGGGGTGCGTCTGTTCTCTCCCTACGACGAAAAAAACGCCGACTTACTTGCTGCGCGTATTCTTGCTTTGGAGGGCGTAGGGCATTGCACGGTGAAAAAGGTAGGCTCCGTCTTTTCGGTGGAGGCGTACGCCGCGCCGTTTATCAAAGAAACACAGCGGGAAAAGCGGCTCGTGGCGGATCGAAGCGGTACCCTCCTTTCCCTCGTCGTTCTTCGGGGAGAGGGATATTTCAAAGCGGGGGACGCCGTGGAAGCGGGCTTTGTTTTGGCGGGAGGAGGGGAGAGCGGCTATGCCGCCGCGCGCGCGTGCCTCTCGTGTACGTACGAAAATTCTTTTTCGGGAATAAGCGGGGAAGAGGCGTTTGCGAAATGCTTACTTGCGATCGGTTACGGTAAGGAACAGGTGAAAATACTTAAAAAGCAAATAGACACGGAAGAGGATACCGTCTTTTTAAAGGTGGAATACGAGTACGTCTTTTCCGTCAATTTTTGAAGAATACGGAGGACACAAGTCTTGGCAAAGGTAAGACGAAATATCGAAATAGGCTCCTTGGAAAAGCTTGCCGCTATGCTCGGCGCGTTTGACGAAAACTTGAATTTCCTCAGCGAAGAGTTGGGTGTGCAGGCGTACGTGGACGGCGTTAAGGTGCTCCTCGAAGGAGAGGAGGAGGCTGTGACGCTGGGGATCGACGTGCTTGCGGCGCTTTTAAAGCTCGTCGAAAACGGCGAGAGTGTGGACAAGACCCGCCTTGCCTATTGTATCGAGCTTGCGAGAGAGGGCCGCGTGGACGAGATCGAGGGGCTGACGGGCGGCGTCGTGGCGGTGACGGCGCGCGGAAAAAAAATCAAATGTAAAACGGTTGGACAAAAGAGCTACGTCGAGGCAATCAAGAGCTGTACGGTGACGTTTGGCGTCGGACCGGCGGGCACGGGAAAGACCTATCTTGCCGTGTGTAGCGCGGTGGCGGCGTTTAAAAGTAAGCAGGTGGAAAAAATTATTCTCACCCGTCCTGCCGTGGAGGCGGGAGAAAAGCTCGGGTTTTTGCCGGGCGATTTGCAAACGAAGGTGGATCCGTACCTGCGCCCCCTGTACGACGCTTTACAGGAGTTGCTTGGTATGGAAACGTACGCCAAGCTGATGGAAAGAGGGGTGATCGAGGTGGCGCCGCTTGCGTATATGCGCGGCAGAACCCTCTCGAACGCGTTCATTATTTTGGACGAGGCGCAAAACACTACCAAAGAACAAATGAAAATGTTTCTTACCCGTTTGGGTGAGGGGAGCAAGGCGGTGGTCACGGGGGACGTGACGCAGGTAGACCTTCCCGATGGAAAGGGAAGCGGGCTTGTCCATGCCGCTAAGATCCTTGCAGGGGTCGAAGGCGTGGGAATAGAGTTTTTGACGGCAAAGGACGTCGTACGCCACCCTCTCGTGATGCGGATTATTCGCGCCTATGAAAAGGACGCGGAGGCCGCCGAAAAAACGGGTCGGAAAAAGGAGAAAACGAAAGATGAATAAAGAAAAAGTCGTTTGGAGTAAAAGCAAGACGGCGAAAAGCGCGGTGATTTTCAGCGTGCATTTCGTCTTTCTTACGCTAATCACGTTCGTCTTATTGCTTTGGGATAAGGTGGGCAGTTTGGCGGTGGAAATGCAGGAGCGGGGCACCGATTATTTATACATGATGTTCTGCTTGCTGTTGCTCGTGTTTATTGCGTATATGTACTTCTTCTTCGAGGGGAGGCATATGCTTGACAGCGGCCGTAATATCGCGCTGCTTTTCGTCATTCTCGACGTGTATATCGTCATTGCTTATATTATCGGGCAAACGAGCGTGTACGCCCGTCCCGTTGCGTTGGCAGCCTTGCTGGTGTTCGTGCTTGTAGGTAGACGCGAAGCGATTTTTGTGAACGTGCTTTGTGCGCTCATTATGTTCTTGCTTGACAACGTGACCGTGGGGGAAACGACCACCCGTGAAATGTATTCCTCGCTTATGATCTCCTTTACGACGGGTATGATGGCTATCTTCTTTTGCGATAAAGCAAAGACCCGTTTCCGTATCGTCGGGGTGGGGGTGCTGATCGTGATCCCGATCGGGGTGATCATCTTCCTGTTGGAGGTATCGTCCGTGATCGACGCCAAGACGTCGGGAGAGGCGGTGTCTACGATAGAGGCGTGGCAGGGACTTTTGATGCAGCTTGGGTACGGGCTGTTCGGCGGGGTGATGTCTGCGGTGGCGTTCCTTGCTCTGCTCCCCGTGTTTGAATGGCTCTTTAACTGCTTGACCGTGTATCGCTTGCGCGAGCTGACCAGTCACGATTCTAAACTGATCAAGAAATTGCAGCAAGAGGCACCCGGCACCTTTAACCATTCTATGACGGTGGCGCAGCTTGCGGAGGCGTGTGCGTCGGCACTTGGAGAAAACGTTGATTACGCCCGTGCTGCCGCCTATTATCACGACGTCGGGAAATTGCATCAGCCTGAGTATTTCACCGAAAATCAAGGGGAATACAATTTGCACGACGAGCTTACGCCCGAGTTGTCTGCCGATATTATCCGTATGCACGCGCAGGACGGGTACGAGCTGATCAGGGCAAATCACCTGCCGCAGTTTTTGGCGGACGTCGCCTTGCAACACCACGGTACCCTGCCTATCCGCTATTTCTACGCAAAAGCGTTGAAGATGACGGACGGGGAATTGAGTATGGAGGACTTCTCTTACGTCGGCCCTAAACCGCAGAGCAAGATCGCGGCGATTATCATGATCGCGGACGCGGCGGAGGCGGTGGTGCGCTCCTTGGCCAACCGTACGCCCGAGGCGGCGGAAAAGGCGATCAGGGATATTATCGAAGAGAGAATGGAATTAGAACAATTTTCCGAATGTGACGTGACCATGTCCGATTTGACCATTATTCGTCAAACCTTGGTCAACGCGCTTACGGGGGTGTATCACCACCGCGTAAAATATCCGAGTATCAAATTTCACAAGAGGTAAGGTATGAAAAATAATTTCTTACTCCTAACCGAGGACGAGGCGTTGCAGGATTTGGTTTTTGCTTTGAATGGGGCGTTCGACGGGTTTGTGGACTCCGATTGCAAGCTTGTGTTCGAGGTGATCGTGATCGGTGAAGAGGAAATGCGTACGCTCAACCGTGAAACGCGGGGAATTGATAAGGTGACCGACGTTTTAAGCTATCCCGCTCTCGACGGTATTAAGGGGAAGAGGATACAAAAAAAGAACTTTCCGTTGGACGTGGACGAGGAGGGGAATTTGATCGTCGGGTCCATTGCGATTTGCTTGGAGCGCGCTAAGGAGCAGGCAAAGGAATACGGACATTCCTATGAAAGAGAGCTGCACTATTTAGTTGTACACGGCGTTATGCATTGCCTCGGGTACGACCATATGACGGACGAGGAAAAGGTAGAAATGCGCGAAAAAGAAGAATTTATTTTAGAAAAGTTAGGGGTTACGAGGTGATAAAATGGCAAGAAGATTTTTACGGTTTCCGAATTTTAAAGAGAAAGCGGTGACCCTTTCCTACGACGATGGCGTGGCACAGGACAAGCGATTGATTTCCATTATGTCAAAATACGGGCTGAAAGGTACGTTCAATATCAACGCAGGGTTGTTTGGCAGCCAGCCCACGACGGACAAGGGAAGAATGACGAAAGAGGAGGCGTACGAGCTTTACACCTCTTCGGGAAACGAGGTGGCAATCCACGGGTATTTACATCTTTCTATTGCCGAGGTGGATAGCGCGGCGGCGGTGAACGACGTCATTGAGGACAGAAAGGCACTCGAAAAGCTGTTCGGGCGGGTGATCAAGGGTATGGCTTATCCTAACGGATCGGTGAGCGACGAGGTCGTAGATATGCTGAAAACGTGCGGCGTACAATATGCGCGTACCGTTGTTTCGACGGAGAAATTCGACGTACCCACCGACTGGCTACGCCTTCCCGCTACTTGTCATCATGCAAATCCCAAGCTGATGGAGCTTGCAAAGGAGTTTGTGGAAGGAAACGAAAGCAAGTATTTTTGGTGGAAGAAACCTCGCCTGTTTTATTTTTGGGGACATTCCTATGAGTTTGACGGGAACACCCAGTACAATAACTGGGGGCGTATTGAGGAGTTTTGCAAATACATAGGCGGTAGAGAGGATATTTGGTATGCGACGAACGGGGAAATCTATGCCTACGTACAGGCGTACGACCGTTTGGAATTTTCTGCGGACGGGAATTACGTGTTCAACCCCTCCGCAACGGACGTTTACCTCGACTATTACGGGAGAGAGGTGATCGCAAAAGCGGGCGCGCTTACCGAGATCGGTGAAACGCGTTCAAGATAGGAGAAGAATATGAGAAGTGGATACGTTGCCGTGATCGGCAGAGCAAACGCAGGTAAAAGCACGCTGATTAACGTGCTTGTGGGAGAAAAGGTGTCTATCGTTTCCCCTAAGCCTCAAACGACGAGGGACCGTATTTTAGGGGTGCTCACGGAAGAGGAATATCAGATCGTGTTCGTGGACACGCCCGGCATCTACAAGGCAAGAAACGCCCTCACCGACATGATGATGAAAACGACGGAAACGAGCGCAAAGTCGGTGGATATGATTTTATACGTAGTAGACGGACACGACGGCGTGAGCGAGGAGGAGTTTGCTCTCATTAAAAAATACAAGGCGCTGGGGCTGCCTATGGCAGTCGCGTATACCAAAATCGACATTATGCCTAAGGAAAATATTCCCCTTGATATGGCAAAGTTTTCAGACGAGGGGATCGACCTTGACGTTTTCCCCGTTTCCGCGAGAAAGGGGAAAAATATCGCCGCGCTTAAAAAATTCCTCGCCGAGCAAATGCCTGAAGGGGAAAAGGTGTTCGAGCAGGATATTGTTTCCGACAAGAGCGAGCGGTTTATGATTGCCGAGATCATGCGAGAAAAAATCCTTCTCAAATTCGACAAGGAGATCCCGCACGGTGTGGCGATCGTCATCAATATTTTCAAGCAGAACGAAAACGGGGTGTGGGAAATCAACCTCGATATCGTCTGTGAAAAGGCGGGACATAAGGCGATCTTGATCGGCAAACAGGGCAGGGCTATTAAAGAGGTGTCCTCGTTCGCCCGTCAGGATATGGAAAAGTTCCTCGGCGGTAAGGTGTTTTTGACTACCTACGTCAAAGTGAAAGAGGACTGGCGGGACAAGCCCTCGCTGCTTCGGCAATACGGCTACGAAGAGCCGACGGAGTATTAAGGGCTTGGAATAATCGGCGTCGGAATTTCTCAAACTGCTTGTATGAGAGAAAGAGAAAACGGCGCGGCAAGGCTTGCGTGGGAAATGTTTGAAAAAACGGGCAGTATCGCCTATTATATGCTGTATTACGACCTCATTCAGCAAAAACGGGACGGAAAAAAATAGGAAGAAAGGGACATGGAGCATACGCTGGACGCCCTCGTGCTCGGGGCGGCGGATTATAAGGACGACGACAAGCTGCTTACGCTGTTTACGGCGGAGCGGGGTGTTTTGCGCGCCCGTATCCGTGGCGTGAAAAAACCCAAAGCAAAGCTTGGGTTTGCCGCTCAACCGTTTACCTTCGCGGAGTTCGTGCTCGTGGAAAAAGGGGAGTATTACACGGTGAAATCCGCCTATTTGTACGACGGATTTTACAACTTGCGTAGCGACGTCGTCAAATTCTACGCGGGTAGCGTCGTTTTGGCTGTTGCCAAGGAAACGGTACCTGAAAATGAAGAATTTCGGCCGCTTTTTATCGCTGCCGTACAGGCTTTGAAAGAGCTTTGCTATACGGACGCAGACCCCCTCGAAACGCTGATCGGGTATCTACTTCTCGCCGCGGGTGAGAGTGGATATTCCATTGATTTGAGCGGTTGCGGGAGCTGTGGCGGAGAGATAAAAGAGGCGCCGCATTTCGATTTTGGAACAGGGTGTTTTACCTGCTCGGAATGTGGCGGCGGCAGCCGAGCGAGCGAAAGTACCTATCACGTGCTGCGAAAATGCTCGGGGCTGACCTATGACGAGGGCAAAACGCAAGGGGGCAAGAAACGGGCGCTGCGCCTGATGAAGGTGTTCCTTGGCGAAAAGACGGAAACGGAGTTTCCTGCGCTAGGGGAATTGTTGCAGCTCTGTGGCGACGAATAAGCGTTCGCTACGGAAAACGCGGCGGGGATTTTCCCGCCCGAACGGGGAGAAAAATAAGGAGCGGTGTTCCCCGCCGTCTAAGGAAATATGGAAGAGGTAAAGGAAACCAAAGAAAAGAAAGTGAGAAAGCCGCGCGCGAAAAAGGAAGTCGCGGAAAAGAACGAGGCGAAAAGCGTGGAAGTGGAAGAGGTCGCGGCGACCGTCGCCGTAGCCCAAACGCCTCAGCACGCCGACGAGGAGAAAAAACAACCGACAAAGCGGCGTACGCGCGTTAAGAAAACGGAAGAACAGGCAGAAGAAAAAACGGAAGAGAAAAAGACGGGGAAAACGGTAGAGAAAAAGCCTCCCGTAAAACGGACGCGCGTCAAAAAAGTGGCAGAGAAAGCAGCAGAGAAAG
This sequence comes from Clostridia bacterium, assembly GCA_017463325.1. Classification (GTDB taxonomy): domain Bacteria; phylum Bacillota; class Clostridia; order Christensenellales; family Borkfalkiaceae; genus Scatosoma. Next base: position 2,222 of record JAFTPK010000020.1, on the reverse strand, counting down.
CGGCGGAGGGCGTAGAAGAAAAGCCTACGGAAAAATCCGCTGAGGAGCAGCCTACGAAAAAGCCTCAGGAAAAAGCAGAAGAGAAAAAGACGGAGCCTGTCAAGAAAGAGAAAGAAAAGGTACTTACGCGGGCAGAGCGGATAGACTCGCTCAAAGCGCTTGTTAGAGAAACGCTTTCTACGGAGCGTAAGTGGAGCGAGCTTCTTGACGACGTCGTAAAGGCGTACTTAGAGAAAAATCCTACGGAGAAAGGGGGCAACGTCAACGACGTGAACGGCCGCGTCGGCTCGATTATCGGGCAGATGAAAAAGGACGGCGAGGTAATCGTTGAGGGCGGCGTCGCTAAATTGAGCGTAGGGAAAGAAGTCGCTCAAAAATCGGAAGAAAAAGCGGCGGAGCCGGCGGCGGAAAAAACCGAGAAAAAGGTTGAGGAAAAGCCCGAAGCGAAAAAGGAAGAAAAGAAAGTAGAAAAGCAAGAAGAAAAGAAAGAAGATGCCCCCGTGTACGATTTGAGCAGCTTTTTCTCGCAGCGAAAGCCCGCCAAAACGGAGCCAAAGGAACCTGCCTTAAAGACGGTGGAAAGGGTGCTTGAAGAAAAGACGGAGGAGCTGGAAAAGGCGGCGGTAAGCCAGCCCCCGAAAGCGGCAGTAAAGGCAAAGACAGAGGAGAAAAAACCCGCGCCCGCTTTAAAGGCTACGGAGCAAAAGCGGACGAGAACGCGGAGCGTAGAGCCGACGCGCAGTCGCGATCTGTTAAAGGAGGCGTTTTTGAAAAAACTCCGTTCGCTCGGCGGCGATTATTTTGAGTATTACTCGGTGTATTTGCTGGAAAAATATTCGCGGAGAAACGGCAGAAGATTAGAGGGGTTAAGAGTTTCGGGCGGCGACCACGACGGCGGGATCGACGGAGAGATCGAGGTGAGCGATCGGCTTGGGTTTAGAGAAACGCTGTACGTGCAGGCAAAGAACTGGGAGCCGACGGACGAGAAATGGATGGTCGGTGAAACGCTGTTGCAGCAGTTTATCGGCGCGGTGGCTTATCGCAAGGCAAAAGAGGGAAAACAGCATGCCAGGGGCGTGTTCATGACCACTTCTCGCTTTACGCCCGAGGCAAAAGAGATGCTTGAAAAGATGTCCGATCAGTTCGTAGGATTTGACGGCGACGAGCTTTACGAGGCGGCGAAGGAATGTTCGTTTGGGTTAAAGGAAGAGAACGGCGTTTGGAAGATGGACGAAAGGCTGCTTTCGGGCGAAAAGGCATTTTTTAATATGCTGTAAATTTGTAAATTGCGCGGCACCGCCGCGCAATTTACGGAGCGTAGCGACAATTCACTAAAAAATATCGGAGGTACATAGATGAACTGCAAAAAATGTGACGCGGTTATGCCTGACGGTTCGACTTATTGCGGCAGATGTGGCGCAAGGATTGACGGCAAAAAGTCTTGCCCTACTTGCGGGAAAGAAATTGCGGAAGAATACGCGTATTGCAATTATTGCGGCGTACGCGTGGACGGGAAAACCGTTTGTGAATGCGGTAACGTCTTCGAGGGTGCGTTTTGCTTTGCTTGCGGGAAGCCCGCCAAAATGGAAAAGCCCGTTCGCATGAAAAAAGCGAGGGGCGAAAGCACGGGGCTTGTCAAAAAGATATTCGGGTTTATTGGCGGCGGCGTATACGGCGCAAATCGTTACCGCCGTTTTCTCGGGCGTGGGATTTGTGCTTAGCTTACTGCGGTGGGCTTTGAAAAAAAGAAAGTAAGGAATTTTCCCGTTCGATAGCTTTCGGACGGGTTTTCTTTTTGGGTGAAAGAAAAAATTTTTTGATATTTTTGAGAAAAAATTTTAAAAACCGAGCTGAAAGACTTGCCATTTCTTTTCATTTATATTAAAATATACAGGTAGGTACAACTGAAATTTCCGCTCTCGCGCAAAATGTCAAGGCGCGAAGGCTTTTTTGCGGTTAAAAAGACGTACCGAAAAAAAATCAGCAAATAATTCACTTGGAGGAAATATCATTATGGCTAAAAAGTATTGCTATCTCTTCACCGAAGGTAACGCGAAAATGCGTGAAATCCTCGGCGGTAAGGGTGCGAACCTTGCGGAAATGACGAATATCGGTCTTCCCGTACCTCAGGGCTTTACCATTTCGACGGAAGCTTGCACCCAGTACTACGAAGACGGCAGACAAATCAACCCCTCGATCCAGGCAGAGATCATGGAGTACGT
>JAFTPK010000019.1 GCA_017463325.1 Clostridia bacterium | reverse complement strand
TCCAAATTTTTTCATGGAGGTAGGTACAATTAAATTCTCCACAATCGCCAATCCGCCGACGGCGTAATTTTCAATAGCTTCTACTCCCTCCGACAATTCCAAATAGGAAATATTTTGCTTGGAAAACGTATATTCCACGATCGTTTTTACACTTCCTGGAATTTTTAACCATGCAATCGTTGCCGAACCGCTTGTAAAGCTTTCACCGATATACTCCAAACCCTCGGAAAGGCTCAACTCCTCCAACAGTCTACTGCCATAAAAGGCGGAGTCCTCAATTCGTTTCACCCAAGACGGTACGACCACTTTTTTTAATAAGCTCCCGTAAAACGCCCTTTCGCCCACCGTTTCCACACCCGCGGGCACCGTAAATTCCGTTTCTTCTTTCCCGCACGCGTATTGCACAAGCGTCTTTCCGTCAATCGTGTACAAATCTCCGTTCACCGTCTTATACGCGCCGTTTCCCGTTTCTAACGAAATCTCTTTCAGCGAAGTACACCCGCCGAACGCGCCGCCTGTAATACTCGTTACACCTTTCGGAATTTCAATAGACGAAAGCGAAGTACAGCCTCTAAACGCGGATTTTCCTATCTCTTTCAAAGACGAGGGCAATTGGATCTCTTCCAGCGCGCTACAACCCGCAAATGATAAAATTTCAATTTTACTCCCTTTTTCAAAAACCACTTTTTTTAATCCCGTACAATTAGCCAAATTCATTTCCACTACGCTACTCGGAACCGTGATTTCCTTCAAGCTTTTACACTCCGCAAAGCCGTTTAAAACGGTTACGCCGTTCGGTATTTCAACTGCGGAAAGCGACGCGCACCCGCAAAATGCAAGCGTGTCGATCACCGTCACCGTTTCGGGAATCTCTATCTCTGTAAGACTTATACACCCCCAAAACGCCTCCATGGGGATCGTCGTCAACCCATTCGGCAAAATCACCTCCTCCAAATCCCGACAATCCATAAACGCGCTACTCCACTCCGTTATTGAAGCGGGAAGCGTAATACTTTGCAGAGAATTGCAACTATCAAACGCCCCCACCCCGATCTTCGTCAATCCCTCGGGAAACTCGATTTCTCGTAAATCAGAGCACCCCCAAAAGGCATTATTTCCAATTTCTTTCAAACCTCTTGGTAATCGAACGCTCGTGATCTCCACCGTGCGAGCGATCCCTGCTGTTCCCAACGCCGTTTGACGCGCAAACCCAAACTCTTTAATTCCCGTAACGGGCTTTCCTTTATACGTATCAGGGATCACTAACCGCCCCGACAATTGCGTCAAGCCCAAGTACGCCTCGTACCCCTCGCCCGTAGCCGTATAAAGAACCTCCCAACCTACTTCTTCTGCCGTGCATTGTAAAACACTTTCGTTGGAGGAAAGAAACTCTTCGCCCCCAAGCGCAGTTACGCCAAGCGTCGCTTGTTCGTCCACCGTCACGTAATCGGTCAAGTCGAAACGCGTTTTCCAAGTTTTCCCAACCGTTTCGCCGTCCACGCTGATTTCGTATTCGTCTGCATTTTCCACGCTTTCCCAAGTTAAGACGTAGTTCGTCGTTGCAATCTCTCTTTCAAAAGACAGATAGAGGTCTTTGGGCGCGGAAAGCGTTGTTTTAGCATTAGGCGTGCGGCTTTCGCCGCACGCCGTCATTACGCCCGCAAGAACAGCGGCACACGCCGCCACACCTATGTATTTTATGATCGTACTCTTTTTCATAAAATTCTCCTTTTGCTTTATATTATCACAATTTCCAGTATTTGTCAATAGTTTTAGAAAAATTTTTTTGTAAAATTGATAATTTTTTTAAAACAATTTATTTTTCGATTTTTTTCTTAACAAAAAAAACGCCTACGCAAGTTTCCCGCGTAAGCATTTTTTAATTTTTCCATAGCGCACACCCAAAAGCGCAATTATTCACGCCGAATAAAAACGGCGATAAAATCCTTGGTCAGCTCGCCTTGGCTTCTTCTTCGCGAATACGGCTCAACCGCTCCAACTCGCTAAATTTCCCGCCAAGCGACATCAACTCCTCGTAGGAGCCGACCTCCACCACCTCGCCGTTTTCCATCACCACGATTCTATCCGCGTGGCGAATGGTCGAAAGCCTGTGCGCAACGATAAAGGTGGTACGCTTTTTCACCTCACGGTTTACAGCCTTTTGCACGTAGTATTCCGCCATGTTATCTAATGCGGAAGTAGCCTCGTCCAAAATCAAAATACGAGGATTTCTAATAAGCGCGCGGGCGATACAAATACGCTGCCTTTGCCCGCCTGAAAGCTTGTCGCCGTGTTCTCCCACAACGGTATCCAGCCCCTTGGGGAAAGAGGGCAAAAATTCGTTAATATCCGCGTCCTCCACTGCTTGTAAAAGCTCTTCTTCCGTGTAACGCTCTAAGCCGTAAGTGATATTTTCACGAATCGTGCCCGAAAAAAGGATACTGTTTTGCGGTACAACGGAAATGAAATGCCGATAGTTTTGCTTAGACATTTCCGTTAAGGGCACGCCGTCTATCTTCACCGCGCCCTGCGTGGGGTCAATCAAACCGATCAACAAATTGATCACAGTACTCTTCCCCGATCCGGAAGAGCCGACAATCGCGATACATTCCCCCTCGTTTACTCGAAGGTTAAAATTCTTCACCACGTCATGGTCTTCTTTCGGGTAGCGGTAAGAAACGTTTTCAAAAACGACCTCGCCTTTAAAGAAAGGCTTTTCAAGTCGGCCGTCCGCGCTTTCCACGTCCTCGGCGTTCATGATCTCGGAAAGGGAATTCACGGCGTCCTTGCCCGCGACGAATTGCGGGTACACGTTGACGAGGGTAGCGATCGAATTGTTGATAGAGCCGAACAGCGAATAAAAGAGCGCGACGTCGCCCGCGGTGATCTGCCCTAAAATCGCAAGCAGTACGCAAAAGAACAGACACAGCCCGCCAAGGCAGTTACGGATAACGAACATCAAGGAGCCAAATTTCGCGTGCGTACCATCTAATTTAAGACCTGCCGTCGTTACCGATTCTATGTAGCGTTGCACCTCTTCGTCCTCGTGTGCCTCCAAGCCGTGCGCTTTCGAGAGCGGGAGCATGGTAAGTAGCGTCGTCATTTTCGTAGACATCTTTTCGTTTTCTTTTCTAAATTCCCTATGCCTCGTACGCATAGGTTTTCTGAAAAATACGATATTAAGGACGTTAAACGGAATCACGCACATAAAGAACAACGTGACCCACGGGCTTTTATAAAGCGCAATCCCCACGGAAACGATCACGTTGATCACGGCAGGGATAAGCGCCTGATTGAAGGTGCCGTAATACCCGCCCGCGGTATCGATATCGCGCAAGAATTTGGACTGAATTGCCCCGCCCTCCATTTCCTTATGATAGGTAATGGCAAGACGCTGCAATTTACGAATAACGCTGCTTCGCAAAGCCGCCGTATTCTTTCTCAGCATCCTATTAACGATCGAAGATCGCCACATAGTGGTCGGCACGTTAAGTACGATCGAACCGAAAAAAAGCGCGGCGTCGATCCAAATACGCGCCACGTACCCCTCAGGTTTGAGAGTAATCAAGTCAATCACGTCGCTTGCTACAAGCGGCATGATCCAAACGGGCAGAGCTTGCAATAAATACACGAGGGTCGCGTAAATATGCCGCCACCAGTCGTGCCGTATCAAGCGGAACAAATAGCCCGTTCTTTTTTTCTTCCCCTCTTCCGGACGGAAGATATAATCGTACTCGGGAAGCTTTGGCAAACGCTCTTCACGCGTCGCCCGTTCACATGGCGGAGGTACCGCCTCTTTGCCTTCGGAAACGTTTCTTACGGTTTTCATACTCGTAACCTCTTTTTCCTCAGTTTTTTTGACGCAATTTATTTCGCCAAAGATTATACTATAAGGGAATAAAACGAACCCGCCTCAAAATCGGGTTTGGCTTATTCCTTTATAGTATAGCACTCTGTTTTTTATTTTGCAATAGTTTGAACGAAAATTTTTTTAATTTTTTTTATTTCTTTTTTTCGTGTTTAAAATCTGCCCTGCTTGGCAAATATCAAAAGCATGAAAACAGTTACCGTAGACGGAAATACCGCAGCGGTGAGCATCTCCTACGCCTTTTGCGAGGTTGCCACCGTTTATCCTATCACCCCCTCCTCCCCTATGGCTGAGCTTGCCGACGAATGGGCGGCAAACGAAAAGCCAAACCTCTTTGGCGAAACGCCGAAAATTGTGCAAATGCAATCGGAAGGCGGCGCGGCGGGCGCCCTGCACGGCGCGCTCACCTGCGGCGCTCTCGCCACCACGTTCACTTGCAGCCAAGGTCTGCTTTTAATGCTCCCCGACTTATATAAAATCGCGGGAGAGCTTTTGCCTACCGTCGTACAGGTCAGCGCCCGTGCTCTCTCTACGCACGCATTGAGTATTTTCGGCGATCATCAGGACGTCATGGCTTGCCGCGCAAGCGGTTTTGCTATGCTCGCCTCCTCTTCCGTACAGGAAACGGCAGATCTTTCCTTGGTTGCACATCTCGCCACGCTAAAAACGGGACTACCTTTTCTGCATTTCTTCGACGGCTTTCGCACTTCGCACGAAACGGCAAAAATCAGCCTTCCCGAATACGACGATATTCGCCCGCTTTTAAGTGATGACGAGCTTGCCGCTTTCCGCGCTCGCGCCCTTTCCCCCGACGCCCCCATGCAACGGGGCACCGCGCAAAATCCCGACGTTTACTTCCAAAACCGTGAGGCTGCGAACGCCCGCTACCATTCTGCCGTGGACAAAATCAAGTCCGTCTTTGCCGCAGTCGGTAAGCTGACGGGCAGACACTATTGTCCCTTCGATTATTACGGCGACCCGCACGCGGAACGGGTAGTCGTCGCCATGGGCAGCGCCCTTTCCACCTTGGAAGAAACGGTGGATCACTTAAACCAAAAAGGAGAAAAGGTCGGCATTGTTAAGGTTCGCTTATACCGACCGTTTTCCACCCCCGATTTTATTGCCGCGCTTCCAAGCTCTGTAAAACGCGTCGCCGTGCTTGACAGAACGAAAGAGGCGGGGAGCCTCGGAGAGCCGCTTTACCTCGACGTGTGCGCCGCTCTACAAGGCAGCCCCCTCTCCGTCTACGGCGGCAGGTACGGGCTTGGCGGTAAGGATTTCACCCCTGCCATGGCTGCGGCTGTTTTTGAAAATCTAAAAGCCGACTGCCCGAAAAACGGGTTTACCGTTGGCATTGACGACGACGTTGCCCACACCTCCCTTTCCGTTGACCCCGATTTTTCCGTAACAACGGAGGGTAAGTCCTATCTTTTCTACGGCCTTGGCTCGGACGGCACGGTCGGCTCGAATAAAAACGCAATTAAACTGCTCGGGGAGAATACGGAGCTTTTCGTGCAAGGATATTTTCAGTACGATTCCAAAAAATCGGGCGGTGCCACCCTTTCCCATTTGCGCGTTTCTCCCGCCCCCATTCGCTCGGCTTACCTTGTTGAACACGCCGATTTTATCTCCTGCCACGTCCCCTCCTATCTCAACCGCTACGACCTTTTGAAAAACGCAAAAAGCGGCGGCAAATTCTTACTCAACTGTCCTTGGACGGAGCTTTCGGCTCTTGAAAAAAATCTCCCCGACTCTTTCAAACGCGAGCTTGCGGAAAAGAGCTTAAAATTCTATGTGATTGACGGCACGAAAATCGCCGAAGAGAGCGGCTTAAAAGGTAGGACGGGAACCCTGATGCAGGCGGCATTTTTCCTCGTCAACACAGACCTGCTCCCCTACGACGAGGCAGAAAAGCTACTCATTCAAGATCTTTCAAAACGCTTTCCCCGCGCGGTTGCCCCCAACGAAAAAGCCATTCGCGCCGTGCGCGGTGCGCTTCGTCAAATCGACTATCCCGTTTCTTGGAAAACGCTTGCTCTTCCCCAAGCCCCCACCCCTAAAACGGACTACTACGATCGGTTTATCTCGCCCGTTCTTTCCTTGCGCGGCGACGAGTTGCCTGTGTCCGAATTCTCCGAGGACGGCAGCGTTCCTACTGCCACCTCCCGTTTGGAAAATCGGGGCGTCGCCGCATACCTGCCCCGTTGGATCAAGGAAAACTGTATTCAATGCAACCGTTGCTCATTCGTCTGTCCGCACGCCGCCATTCGGCCGTTCGTATTCACCGAAGAAACCCTTCCAGAATCCTTTGAAAGCGTTCCCGCGCTTGGCCTCACGGGCGTAAAATACCGCGTGCAGGTTTCCCCGCAGGGTTGTATGGGTTGCGGCGTTTGCGCAAACACCTGTCCCGCCAAGGAAAAGGCGCTCGTCATGACGCCGCGCGGCGAGCTTTTTGCTCGCGAAGAGCCAAACTGGGAATTTGCAAAAACCTTAACGCCCGCCGACGCCTCCAAATTTAAACGGAGCACCGTTAAGGGCAGTCAATTCCTTACCCCCCTCTTTGAATTTTCCTACGCGTGCGCTGGCTGCGGCGAAACGGCGTATATTTCCAACCTCACCCGCTTATTCGGCGAGCGTATGGTGATTGCCAACGCAACGGGCTGTTCATCCATTTACGGCGGCTCTGCGCCTGTGTGTCCGTATAGCAAAACGAAAGAGGGAAAAGGCCCCGCTTGGGCAAGCTCACTTTTCGAGGATAACGCTGAATTCGCGCTCGGTATGCGACTTGCGCTCAACGCTCAAAGAAAAGACGGCTCTCAAACGGTTTGGGCGATCGGCGGCGACGGTTGGGCGTACGATATCGGGTTCGGCGGCCTCGATCACGTCCTTGCTAGCGGAGAAAACGTCAATATGTTAGTCCTCGACTCAGAGGTATATTCCAACACGGGCGGGCAAGCCTCCAAATCCACCCCGCTCGGTGCCAAAGCCCGATTCGCAGCCAAGGGTAAGCGCAAAAAGAAAAAGGAACTGGGGTTAATCGCCATGAGCTACGGCTACGCCTACGTTGCACAAGTGAGCATAGGCGCAAGTATGGAGCAATTTCTCACCGCCCTACTTGAAGCGGAAGCGTTTGACGGCCCCTCGCTTATCATTGCGTACACCCCCTGTATCGCGCACGGCGCGGATATGTCGAACAGCGTAAACGAAGAACGCCTCGCCGTCGAGAGCGGGTACTGGCCGCTGTATCGGTTTAATCCCGAGCTTAGAAAACAAGGAAAGCCCGCCTTTCTTCTCGACAGCAAACCTCCCAAAAAAGACCTTGAAGAATTTTTTAAAGGTGAAAACCGTTTCGCGTTTATGAGCGAAGAACAAAAGGAAGAGGCAAAAGAAAACGCCCGCCGCCGCTACGCTTTATTCCAACGACTTGCCGCAGACGAATTTTAAATGCAAAAAAATAAAACGCCCAAAAGGCGTTTTATTTTTTTGGTGACCCTAAGCGGCTTCGAACCGCTGATCTTCACCGTGAGAGGGTGACGTCCTAGACCACTAGACGATAGGGCCGTATTGATTTTTGCTTATGTAGTATAGCATATTTTTTAAGTTAATGCAACCGTTTTTCCCCAGTAAAAAAGATTTTTTTTGAAAAAGAAAAATTTTTTTACGTAAGGCAGTGTGCTCATACAAAAACTCCCGCGAAACACCGCGGGAGTTTTTACGCTTTTCGTTTAGTCTTCTAAACCTTCGTTGAGCTTTTGAAGAAGTGCTTCAAGGTCTTCGCCGTGAACCGCCACCGCTTCTGCAACGCTTTCACCGTGCGCCATTGCACAGCCAAAGCAATGCATACCCGCCGCCATCAAAATTTCAGGTGCTTTCGGGTTAAGCTCCAAAACGTCAACGATCAAAGTATCTGCCGTAATTTTAGCCATTTCTTTTTTCTCCTTTTTTATTTTTTCTTATGGCTGTGTCACAGAAAGCGGTTAATTGGTGATTTATCACGGTTTTACGAGGAAAACACGCAGAATTTCACAGCGTTTTTTGCCAAAAATCAACCGACTGATGTGACAAAACCTTTCTTATTATAGCACTTTCCTTGCACTTTTTCAAGTCTTTCAGGCAAGTTTTTCTTTAAAAATATTTCCCAAGAATTTTTTTCATAGGCGTAGCGTGAACGGGTACGGGCTGATCGGCAAGAATGAGCCGCATATTTTCTTGCAAACGCTCAAACGCCTCTTTTTCCCCCGCCTCTTCAAACGCTGCCTTTGCCGCCGCCAAATTCGGCGGTCTGTCGTCCACGTTATGCATATCGCTACCGATACAATGCACGAGGCCGTGACGGAGCATAGCAAACGCCATTTGCTTGGTTCCCTTTTCTAAAAACGCGTCCGAATTCACCTGTATAAGACAGCCCATGGAAACAAATTCAAACAAAAGCTTGGGATTTTTCACAAACTCGGTGTAACGCTCTGCATGCGCGATCACGGGCACGTATCCCGTTTCGGCAATAAAATCGGCAACCTTTTCCGGCAGGTTTTTCAGCCACGCGCTCGTGAAAGAAAACTCAAACAGCACGTAACGCGTACCCTCGATCCGAAGTCGACAAATATCCTCGTACGACACCACCGAATCGCCCGTAAAATGCACCTCTGCCGCCAAGCGAAATTCCATATCCTCAGGCGCCACCGACCGTAATTTTTCATAAGCTTCCACCCGCTTTTCTAAAAAGCTTGCGGGGCTTCTGCGCTTTCCGTAGTAATGGGAAGTGAGCAGGACGGTTTTCACGCCCTGCCTTTTTGCTTCCTCCAACATTGCTTTCGTCATTTCCCTATCCCGTGCACCGTCGTCAATGCCGGGGAGGGCGTGCGTATGAAAGTCTATCATTCTTTGCCTCTTTCGGCGTTATTTGAAGTACTTCACGCCGCTCTCAAAAATTTTCATATCGAAGTTACCCTCGATATTTTTATAAAGATTGTCGCCGATACGTTCGCTGTGCCCCATTTTCCCGAGCACTCTGCCGTCGGGCGAGGTGATCCCCTCGATCGCCCACAAAGAGCCGTTGGGGTTATAAGGCGATACCATGGTCGCGTTGCCCGCCCCGTCCGCATACTGCGTTGCGATCTGTCCGTTCTTTTTCAATTGTTCTAAAACGAAAGCAGGCGAAGCAATTTTTCCCTCGCCGTGCGATACGGGAACCTTGTAAATTTCCCCTACCTTGCACGCCGAAAGCCAAGGCGAAAGGGTAGACGCCACGCGAAGATCAACCACCGTCGATACGTGACGGGAAATGTTATTAAAGGTAAGCGTCGGCGAATTTTCCGTCATTTCACAAACCTTTCCGTACGGCACAAGCCCCAGCTTGATTAATGCTTGGAACCCGTTGCAAATACCGAGAACAAGACCGTCGCGAACGTTTAACAGTTTTTCCAACTCCTCTGCGATATACGGATTACGGAAAGTCGTCGCAATAAATTTCCCGCTGCCGTCCGGCTCGTCGCCGCCCGAGAACCCGCCGGGGAAAGCTACGATATTCGCGTTTTTAATTGCGTTTCTAATGGCAGAAACGCTCTCTTCGATATCCGCCGCCGAACGGTTTTTCACAACGACGATCTCCGTTTCCGCGCCCGCCAAGCGGAATTTGCGCGCGGTATCAAGCTCGCAATTCGTACCGGGGAATACGGGGATAAAGACGCGCGGCTTCGCCGTCTTTGCGCCTACGCCCGCAAACGGCTTATAAAGAGGCGAGTTCTTGCCCTCAAACGAAATATTTTCCGCTTTGCCTTCCGCACTTGCCGTCGTCGCAAATACGCCGTCAAGCGTGAGCAGGTATTGATCCGACGCCGTTTGCATACAAACAAATTCCTCACCGCAAACAAACTTGTCGCCCGTTGCCTCGCCGACGAACTCTTTCTTAATGTGACTGCAAAGCTCTGCTTCGTCCTTGATAGCCACTACCAAATCGCCATAGCCTTCCGTGTACAGCTTGCTTGCGGGGAGGGCAAACTGAACGCCCACCTCGTTGCCAAGTGCCGATTTGATCACCGCCGCGCCAACGCCGCCGTTTTCCACGACCGTTGCAAAAGTTATATTGCCGCTTTCGATATTTTTATATACCTCTTCGTACACCTTTTTAAGCGCCTCGAAATCGGGCGTTTTTTGATCGTCCTTGGGTACGGGGATATGATACAGCTTTTCCCCGCCTTTTAAGACGTTGGTAATCAGCTTGCTTGCTTTTGCAGGTGCAAGCGCGAACGAAATGAGGGTAGGGGGTACGTGAATACTTTCAAACGTACCGCTCATGCTATCCTTCCCGCCGATCGCGCCGAGTCCAAGTCCTATTTGCGCGTATACCGCTCCAAGAAGCGCCGAGGCGGGTACGCCCCACACTTTTGCCTCGCCCGTCATACGCTGGAAGAATTCCTGTAAGGTAAGACGGATATCCGAATACTTCGCGCCCGTTGCCACCACCTTGGAAACGGAGCCGACGATCGAATAGATGGCGCCGATAAACGGACTGGTTTCCATTAAATAAGGAGAATACCCGTACGCAGACACGGTACAAACGTCCGTTTCCCCGCCGCAAATTTTCGCCGCCATAGCGATTGCGGGCGTCTTTTGCGTCTTACCGCCCCAAGGCATATACACCGTTCTCGCGCCGATCGTTGAGTCAAAGGTTTCAGAAAGCCCTTTCTTGGCGCACACGTTCAAATCAGACAGCACCTCTTCCGTTTTCGCCTTGAACGAAACCGTTTCCTTTTCGTCAAACCAAGTCGTTACGCGGTCGGAAATCACCGCGTCCGCCACCTGCTTTACACCGTTGGTGTTAAGGAATTCGCGGGAAATATCCACGATCGCTTTACCGCGGAAGAACATTTTCATACGCCCGTCGTCCGTCACCGTCGCCACGGGAGTCGCCGCAAGATTTTCCTCGGCTGCAAGTGCGATAAACGCGTCTACGTCCTTCTGATCGACTACCACCGCCATACGCTCCTGCGATTCGGAAATGGCAAGCTCGGTACCGCTCAACCCCTCGTATTTTTTGGGTACTTTATCAAGCTCGATACGCAATCCGTCCGCAAGCTCGCCGATCGCAACGGACACGCCGCCCGCCCCGAAGTCGTTACACTTTTTAATTTTTCTCGTCGCCTCACCGTTAAGGAAAAGCCGCTGCAATTTCCGTTCGGTCAAAGCGTTTCCTTTTTGCACCTCAGCGCCGCAGGTTTCTACCGAATGGGAATCGTGCGCCTTGGAAGAACCCGTTGCGCCGCCGCAGCCGTCCCTGCCCGTTTCACCGCCGAGCAAAATCACGACGTCGCCCGCCTTAGGCACTTCGCGATAGACCATGTCCCGTTTCGCCCCGCCAACGACGAACCCCGTTTCTAAACGATTCGCCTTGTAGCCCTCGTGGTAAACCTCATCTACGATCCCCGTCGCAAGCCCGATCTGGTTGCCGTAGGAAGAGAACCCTGCCGCCGCACGCTGCGTGATGACGCGCTGGGGAAGCTTACCCGCAAGCGTATCCTCGAGCTTTTCTCTCGGATCGGCAGCACCCGTCAGACGCATTGCCTGATAGACGTACGTTCTACCGCTCAAAGGATCGCGAATTGCGCCGCCAAGACAGGTAGCCGCACCGCCAAACGGCTCGATCTCCGTCGGGTGGTTATGCGTTTCGTTCTTGAACATGACGAGGTATTTTTCCGTTTTCCCGTCGATCTCCGCGTCGATACAAATGGAACAAGCATTGATTTCGTCGGAAATATCAAGGTTATCGAGCTTTCCGTCCTTTTTCAGCTTTTTCGCCGCGATCGTCGCAAGATCCATCAAGCACGGATATTTGTCGGGACGCTTGCCGTTCAGCTCCTCGTACAGCTCCTCGTATAAATGATATGCTTTTTCAACGGATTTATTCTCCGAGGCAATGGTAATATTTTTCAATTCGGTCGAAAAGGTCGTATGACGGCAATGATCAGACCAGTACGTGTCGATCACCTTTAATTCCGTTTCCGTAGGATTGCGCTTTTCGCCGCGGAAATAATCGCGCACAAAGGCGAGGTCAGCCACGCTCATAGCAAAGCCCACCGACTTATGATGCGCCGCGATTTCTTCATTCGTCATGTCGATAAAGCCTTTCACCTCTTCCACGGGCGCACCCTCTACGGCCGCCCTTGCAAGCGTTTCGGGCTTTTCAAAACCAACCTCTTCGCTTTCCACGGGGTTGATCACGTGCTTTTTAATCGCCGCAAGCTGTTCGTCCGTCACCCCTTTCACGAGGTATACTCTCGCGCACTTCACCTCGGGGCGAGTCTTTTTGGTAAGCAGCTGTACGCATTGCGCCGCGCTATCTGCCCGCTGATCGTACTGCCCTGAAAGATAGCTCACCGCGAATGCCTTATACCCCTCGGGGATTTCCAAGTTCTCCAAATACACGTTATCTACGGGCGGTTCGGAGAATACGGAGGGGATCGCCGCCGAAAGCTCCTCTTCCGTCAACCCCTCCACGTCGTAGCGGAGCACCAAGCGCAGCTCCTCCGTGGCAATACCCAGCAACGTTTTTACGTCAGCCGCTTCCTTTCTTGCCTGTACGTTATCCTTTTTTTCTACGAAAATTCTGTAAATCATATTCTTACTCCTTTACGACGTCGCGATACTTGATCCCGATATCTTTTCTGTAATACATACCCTCGAAAGAAATCTTTTCCGCGTTTGCGTACGCTTTCTTTCTCGCCTCTTCCACGTCCTTTCCTTTCGCGCAGACCCCGAGAACTCTGCCGCCGCTCGTCACTAATTTTCCGTCCTTATTCGCCGTGCCTGCATGACAGAGAATAATCCCCTCGTCAAGCCGCCCAACCGTGATCTCCTTGCCCTTTTCGTACTTTTCGGGATAGCCGCCGCTCGCAAGCACCACGCACACGCACGCGCCGTCCTCCCACTCGATCTTGACGTCCGCAAGCCGCTCGTCTGTCACCGCCTCAAAAATTTCCATTAAATCGGTTTTAAGCATAGGGAGCACCACTTGCGTTTCGGGGTCGCCAAATCGGGAATTGTACTCGATCACTTTCATGCCGTCTTTGGTTTTCATAAGCCCAAAATACAGCACCCCTTTAAACGGCCGTCCCTCCTCGTTCATTGCCCGAACGGTGGGGATCATGATTTTCTCCATCACCTCTTTCGCCGTTTTTTCGCCGTAGAACGGCGCGGGGGAAAAGGTTCCCATACCGCCCGTATTCAAGCCCTCGTCGTTGTCTTTCGCTCGCTTATGATCGCAACTCGTGATCATAGGCACCACCGTCTTTCCGTCCGTGAACGAAAGCACGGAAACCTCGGGCCCTTCCAAAAACTCTTCTACGACCACCTTACTTCCCGCCGAGCCGAATTTTTTATCGAGCATCATTTCTTTAACGCCCTCTCTCGCCTCGTCGCGGGTCTTGCAAATGAGCACACCCTTTCCAAGCGCAAGTCCGTCCGCTTTCAGGACAACGGGAATTTTGCACGTTTCCACGTACGCGGCAGCTCCCTCGTAGCTATCGAAAATTTCATATTCCGCGGTAGGAATTCCGTACTTTTTCATCAAGTTTTTGGAAAACGCCTTACTCGCCTCAATGATTGCCGCGTTTTTGCGGGGGCCAAAAGCCTTATGTCCGCGGCTTTCCAGCTCGTCCACCAACCCAAGCGCAAGCGGATCGTCGGGGGTAACGACGGTGAAATCGACGTCGCTTTGATCCACCCAGTCCCCCACCGCTTTCACGTCGCAGTAGTCAACGTTTACAAGCTCGGCAAGCTCCGCAATTCCCGCGTTGCCTTTCATTGCGTAAATTTTTTTTACTTTCGGCGACTTTTTCAGCGCCTGCACAACGGCGTGTTCTCTGCCGCCGTTCCCTATCACCAGAACGTTCATGCTTCCTCCCGTATAATCCGTACTATGCGGCCTTTCTTTTCTATTCTCCCCTCGCAAAGCAGTTTCACGCACAGGGGCAACATTTCGTGTTCAACGGCAAGAACTCTTGCCTGTAAGCTCTCGGGCGTATCGTCTGCAAAAACCTCTACCGCACGCTGCATAACGATCGCGCCGCCGTCCACGTCCGCCTCGACAAAATGCACCGTCGCGCCTGAAAGCTTCACTCCGTATTCCAGCGCCGCCGCATGCACTTTCAGCCCGTAAAACCCTTTCCCGCAAAAAGAGGGAATGAGCGCAGGGTGAATATTCAAAATCCTGTCCTCAAACGAAGCGATAAAGTCCGCGGGAATGATGAGCAGCCACCCTGCCAAAATCAGGTAGTCAATCCCCTCCCGCTTAAACACCTCTGTCAGAAAGCGATAAAAAGCCGCTATCCCCTCGCCCTTGGCTTTGTCATAGACAAGCGTTTTTATCCCCGCCTTTTGAGCACGGTCAATCGCGCCTATATTCGGCTTAGATGCCACCAGGTATTCGATCTTGCAAAAGCCCTCTTTATCGTTGGCGTCGATAATCGACTGAAAATCGGTGCCGCCGCCCGACGCAAAGACCGCTATCTTTTTTAACATAAGATCACGCCCTCGTCCGACTTCACGATCTCCCCGAGGATATACGCGTCCTCGCCGTTCGCCTTCAAAATCTCGATTGCCTTTTCAGCGTCCTCTTTTGCCACGACGACGCTCATACCCACGCCCATATTATAGGTGTTGTACATATCCCGCTCAGGAATATCGCCCACCTTTTGTAACAGGTTAAAAATAGGCAATACGCGCACGTCTTCTTTTTTGATTTTTGCGCCCAAGCCCTTGGTAATACTTCTGGGGATATTCTCGTAGAACCCGCCGCCCGTGATATGGGACACCCCTTTCACGGTGATCTGTTCAAACAGCGCAAGCATAGGCTTGACGTAAATTTTCGTAGGCGTAAGCAAGGTTTCGCCAAGGCTCTTGCCACCAAGCTCTTCCATAGGCGTTTTCAAATCGGCGTTTTCAATATCGAACACCTTTCTCACGAGGGAGAACCCGTTCGAGTGTACGCCGCTCGACGGCAGCGCGATTAAAACGTCGCCCTCTTTCATCTTGGAGTTGTCAAGCACCTTGGACTTATCGACGATCCCCACGCAAAAACCCGCAAGATCGTATTCGTCCACGGGATAGAACCCGGGCATTTCTGCCGTTTCCCCGCCGATCAACGCCGCGCCTGACTGTACGCAGCCCTCCGCCACGCCCGCAACGATCTGTGCAATCCTTTCAGGCACGTTCTTGCCGCACGCGATATAGTCAAGGAAAATTTGCGGCTTTGCGCCCGCGCAAATAATATCGTTGGCACACATAGCCACGCAGTCAATCCCCACGGTGTCGTGCTTATCCATGAGGAAGGCGATTTTGAGCTTAGTACCCACGCCGTCGGTCCCGCTGACGAGGACGGGACGGGTGATCCCCGTCAAATCCAGTTCAAACAGACCGCCAAACCCGCCGATCTCGCTGTCCGCGCCCTTAATGATCGTTCTTGCAATATGCGATTTCATCAATTCCACGGCCTTGTATCCCGCGGTAATATCAACGCCTGCCTTTGCGTAGCTTTCCGATTTAGAATTTTTCATAATACACTCCTTACTTTTGAGAAATTTTCCGTTCGTATTTATTCACCGACTCCGTCGGCACCTCCGTGGGATACTTCCCGTCGAAGCAAGCCGCGCAGTAGCCTGTACATTTTCCCGACGCCCCCAGCTTAAAGACGTCTTCAAGGGGCAAAAAGCCCACCGTATCCGCGCCGAAGATACGCGCGATCTCTTCCGTCGTATGATTGCACGCGATCAAGACGTCGCGCGAGGCTATATCCGTGCCATAATAACAGGGATTGAGGAAAGCGGGCGCTGAAGAACGGACGTGAATTTCCGTCGCCCCCGCGTCGCGCAACAACTTCACAACTCGCGCACAGGTCGTTCCCCGAACGATTGAATCGTCCACGAGTACCACCCTTTTCCCTTTCACAGTTTCCACAACGGGATTGAGCTTAATTTTTACTTTATCCTCGCGTACGTTCTGCCCGGGGTCGATAAAGGTTCTGCCGATATATTTATTTTTAATTAAGCCAAGTCCATAAGGAATTCCCGACTCCTCCGCATACCCGATCGCGGCGTCGATCCCCGAATCAGGCGCGCCGATCACGACGTCCGCCTCCACGGGACAAGCCTTAGCGAGGAACGCCCCCGCCCGTTTTCTTGCCAAATGCACCGAGCAACCCGCGATCACCGAATCAGGCCGCGCCGTATACAAATACTCAAACACGCAGAGCCGTTCGGGCTTTTTCTCGCAATGCTCCTTAATCGTCTTAATTCCCTCTTTGGAAAAGACAACGATCTCCCCCTTTTCAATATCGCGGATATAGGTAGCGCCGACGGAAGTAAGGGCGCAGGTTTCGCTCGCCACGACGTACTCCCCGTCGTTTCTCTGTCCGTAGCAAAGGGGGTGGATCCCGTTGGGATCGCGCACAGCAATCAGCTTTTGCGGCGACATGACAATCATAGAATAAGCGCCGTCCAGCCGTGCCACCGCCTTACAAACGGCTTCCTCAATAGACGCCGAAACAATCCGTTCTTTGATGATAGTCGCGGAAATGATCTCCGCGTCGTTACCCGTGTGGAAGATAGAGCCTTGCAGCTCCATTTCCTCTTTCAGTTTTGCGCCGTTGACCAACTTCCCGTCAATAGAAATCGCCATTTTTCCCTTGCTGTGATTGACGACGATCGGCTCCGCGTTAATGCGGTCGCGCGTTGCGGAGGTACCATAGCGCACGTTGCCAACCGCCATTTGTCCAAGCCCGAGCGAGGACAGCACGGTGTGAGAAAAGACGTCGTTGACAAGTCCCGAATCCTTATACGCATGAAAAACGCCGTCGTCGTTGACAACGATCCCGCTAGACGCCTGTCCGCGGTGTTGCAGGGCGTATAAGCCGTAATATACGCTGGAAGCGACGTTCGCCGTTTCCGTTCCAAAAATCCCGAATACTGCCATACTCTCCTCCCGTTACAGTAACTCTTGCAGCGCTTTATCGTCAGCGTTAATCTTTTCGCGCATCGCCGCCTTGTAGTCCACGAGCTGCTTTTCGATCTCGGGATATTTAATCCCAAGGATTTGAAGTGCCAAAAGCCCCGCGTTTTCGCCGCCGTTCACCCCCACCGTCGCTACGGGGATCCCCGAGGGCATTTGCACGATCGAAAGCAAGCTATCAAGACCTCCCATCATGTCTGTTTTAACAGGCAACCCTATTACGGGAAGGGTGGTAAGCGCGGCAATTACCCCGCCGAGATGCGCCGCTTTCCCCGCCGCGCAAATCAAGACCTCTATGCCGTTTTCCTTTGCCTTTGAGGCGAACTCGTGCGCCTCCGTAGGCGTTCTGTGCGCAGAAATCACTCTCACTTCCGCCTCGACGCCAAATTTTTTCAATACGTTGACCGCGGGTTTTACCACGTCAAAATCAGACTTACTGCCCATTACGATACCGACTTTTGCCATATAGACCTCCTAAAAAATATCCCTTGTAAAAAAAGAAAAAAGCGCAACCCAACGTTGCACTTATGACGTACGGCGACCTACACCGCCCGCGAGGAGTTCGATTTTTTTGCGCGTGGAAACGCCAAGGCTTGCGCCATGCGTCGTTTCTTTGCCGATTACTACGGTAAAAATAAAGCCTTTCACAGTAAAACCTCTCGCGTCTTGTCATTTGTTCATTCAGTTTTCCCCTACTTAAACATTATAGCAAATATCGCCGAAAAAGGCAACTGCTTGAACGCAAAAAAAACGATTATTTTTTCGTTTTTACAAATTCCTTTTCGCCGCTTGCTTTTTCTTTTTTTCTCTGTTATACTATAAGAAAATAAAACGAATGGAGAAAGTTATGTTTCTTTCCTTGTATAACGACTACGCGTTATTTTTAACACGTTACGACCACCAGTACGACCTCGCGCAACTTTTCCGTGGTCTTTCCTGCGCCCCCACCACCTATAACGGTCCCGTGGATTTCATGGCAACGGGGCTTGTAAAACGTGGAAAACCCGACTGTTGGCATATCGACGTCCCCTTTTCTCTGACCACCGACGAAGCGCCTCCTTTCCACGTCAAAGACGACTGTATCGGCTCCAACCACGGCTTTCACAAAGCCGTCCGTATCCTCGCCCCCGCGCACGCAATATGCATCAACGAGGTGGGCACCCTTTGGACGGACGATGCGGGCACGGTCTTTACCCTACTTCGCGTGGAAACCCCCGATCATCTCCTCTTTCTTTCGGAAAACGTTGGAAAAAGCAAAACGGATTACCAATTCGTAACAAACATACAAGGCGTTCTCACCCAAGAAAAAAGCGGTCGCCGCCTCTCCTTTGAAAGGCAATCGCTTACGGATATGCTCCGCACCGTCCGCCCCGTCAAAAAGGAGGCGTACGCGTGGATCTTAGGCAAACGGCGCCGCATTTACGACTCGACGGAATGTGAAATGGCAGAGCTGATCGAAGAATACGAAATCATCAACCCCGCCACCGTCGCCCCCGCGCTGTCAGCCAACCGTCCCCAAGGCGGCTATTTACAAAATCCCGACCTTTCTAACTTCGGCGAGGCAATGATCGCATTCTCCGTCAAATACCGCGTCCTTGCAAGCGGCGAAACGCTTTGTATATTCGACCACAAAAAACTGCAAGACGTTAAAATAGATCGGTACATGGGTGCCATGTTTCAAGAACGGATCGACGCATACGGCGGCGGGCTGCGTCGCTATCTTCCCAAAATCAAACCCGTCGATACCCCCGAGGGCGTTTTCGATTTTTCCACCCCCTACCCGCTCGATAGCGAGGCGTTCCCGAAAAACAAATTCGTCACGCCCGAATATTTTGAAACGCCCCTTTTTCCGCCCGATCGCATCGTCGATTATTTCTACGACGGGGAGGGCAACGCGAAAATGGGCTTTGCTTGCGGGTATCTTCCCTTATTTGACGGCAGACCCGAATACCGTCGTCAAAACCTTACGATCGGGGCACATCTTATTCGCACGCGGAAAGCGTATCCTACCTTTTTAAACGGCAATCTTGGCGACGTTAAGGGGATCGCGTATAAAAAGTATTTCCCCGTAACCTCCAACGCCGCCTCCTGGTATACGGTGCAAGCGGAGGAAAAAACCTATCTTTACGCCGATTTCTTTGCGCCCGCGACGTTGACTATTCCCGTAAGCGGAAAGGTTTCGTTATTTGAAAAAGCGGAAAGCGTAAGCTACCGTGCAGAAAACGGCACGCTTACCGTTACCGCCCAAAAAGGCTACGCGGTATTCTTGATAGAATAAACGTTTCCTTCAAAGTAATTTCTTGTCTGCAAGGCAATTCACAAAAAGGCACCCCCCTTCCATTCACCCTCGTTTCCCCTCCCGAAAAATTCTTAAAAATCACGATCCCCCCGACGAAAACCTCGCCGAGGGGATCTAAATTTTTTGGGAGTATGAGCAAATTGAATGTTTCTTAAAGTACTTTTTCCAAAATTTCCTTTTTATTAAAATTACCATTTTGGTAGTTTTAAAGCAATTATACCACCAAAATGGTAATATGTCAAGTGAAAAGGGGATAAAAATGAAAATTATTTTAGGACAACGGTTAAAAGAATTACGCGAGGAGCGAGGGCTGACGCAAAAACAGCTTGCCGCCGCGTTGCACTTACACAACGTAACTTACTTACATTACGAGAAAGATCAACGGGAACCGCCGCTTACGGTACTTGTGGACATGGCGCAATTTTTCGGCGTAACCGTCGATTATTTATTAGGCATAACAGACTATTAAAACACGCGACCTCTCGCGTGTTTTTCCTTTCTATTGCTTGCGTTATGGAATGATTTCCGCAACGCGCGGCAACGCCGCGCATTTCACGAAATTGAAAATTTCAATTCACTCTTTTCCCCCTCTCTCCTCCAAATACGCCGTTGCCCCGCCCGCATACAACGCCGCGCCGATCGGCAAGGCGTTTTCGTCAAACCGCACCTTAGGGTGGTGCAAGGGATAATCATACCCCTTTCCCTTTTCACCCGCCGCCACGGCCACCATCACCGACGGCACCTCTTGTGCAATATACGCAAAATCCTCCGAGCCGCCGCTCTCCTTTTTTACACCCCCCGAAAGCTCCGCCGACGTATAGACGGCGTTTTTTTTCAGAATTTTTTTCGCCGCACCCTCAATGAACGCGGACACGCCCCCGTCGTTTACAAGCGTTGGACAGCCGCTGTCAAAGTGTACGCTTGCCCGCGCACGAAAGGTCTTTGCCGTCGCCGTCGCTATTTCTCTCAGCCGTTTTTTAATTTCCTCCCGCCGCGTTTCGTCAAACGCCCTAAGCGTTCCTTTCAAGGTCGCCCTGTCTGCAATCACGTTGCCCGTTTCTCCCGCGTGCAAGCTCCCCACCGTCAGAACGGCAGGATCCCCGATCGGGATTTCCCGTGCAGGCAACTCTTGCAAAGCAACCGTCAAATAAGCGGCAACCAAGGTCGCGTCCACCCCCTTCCAAGGCGCAGAGCCGTGGCACCCTTTACCCAGTAACTCCACCGTAAAATAATCGGCGGCAGGCGCGCTTATTCCCGCAGAAGAAACAATCGCCGTTCCCACGGGTAGCTCCACCCCCGTCAAGACGTGGATCATCATTGCCGCATCTACCCTCGGGCTTTCTAAAACTCCGTTTTGAACGGCGTTTTTTGCCCCCTCCAAGCTCTCCTCAGCCGCTTGAAATAGTAGCTTCACCCTCCCTTTCAGCTCTTTTTCTCCCGCCTTTAAAAGCCTTGCCGCGCCAAGCAGCATAGCCGTATGCAAATCATGCCCGCACGCGTGCATATTCCCTTTCTTACAGGCGAAAGGCTCCCTCGCCCTCTCTTTGATAGGCAGAGCGTCCATATCGGCGCGAAGCAGAAAACAGCGCGCACCCTCGCCAACGCTCGCTAAAACGCCGAATTTACCCCGTTTTACGGCAGTATATCCCATTTTGTTCAGTTCATCTTGAATATAGTCCGCCGTTCGTTTTGTGTCAAAGCCCACCTCGGCGTTTTCGTGTAAAAAACGCCGCCAAGTGATGAGCTGTACTTTCATTCTCTTGGCGGCTTTTAAAAAATCGTTTTCACTCATACCCATAGTATGCGCGCATTTAGACGTAAAAAAACGACTGTTTTTTCAAACAGTCGTTTTTTTCTTTTTTACAAACCAAATGCAATCCTAAACATCACACAACTGCATTGCGAATGACCTTGCCCGATCGTAATCGTGTAGGTTCCGGCAGCTAACAATCTGCCGTCAGCAAACGTACCGCCACCGCAGTAATAACTATTATACAGGTTCACATTTGCGTCACCGTAAGAATCAAAGCTTACGTAGGTTTCTTCCGTCAAGGTGAACGTAAACGTCGTCGTTTCGCCCTCAACAAGCGCAAGCTTCACAAGCTGCTCACCCTCGGGAACGAGTTCCGTATTCACAGCCTCGTCCTCGGTAAAGGTGATCGCATAGTCAAAGCTGCCGTCCATACCCACGGGCACGAACGCAAAGCGTACGTCGTACTGATCCGCCGTATACCCTGCCGTCGTCGCAGCCTCCGCCACCGCGCTCTTAGAGAACCCGATCGCCTGAACGTCCGTCAAATCGAAGAACTCAATTTCGGTAAGCACGATTTCGTCGTTGCCATCTGCCGTAGGCGTGTGCAACATCAAGCTTACGTAATAAGTGAATTCTACTTCTCCACCATACCAGTAACCGACTACGTAGCTTTCGCCATTACCATACGCTGCCGTCAAATCTTCCATAACGATATCGCCGTCCGCACCGTTTGCGTTCTCAAGTCCGCACTTCGGGCAGTAGTAAGTACCCGTTACGGGGATATACGTCCAAGCATGATTAGGAGTGATTACGTAAGAGTGATCCACGTCGCCGCAAAGCGTACAGTAGTATTCTTCCAACCCTGTCTGCGAACAAGTTGCCGCTTTCACCGTTCTCCAAGAATACGGGTGATAAATATCAAGCTCGGCAGTTTGAATTACCTTCTTACAAACCATACAGTAACATTCTTCCAACCCCGTTTCCGTACAGTTCGGTTCCTTCACCGTTCTCCAAGCGCCTTTGTGGCAAGTGCCATCTTCTTCATAACCCTCGCCCTTGCTGTCGGAGTAAACAAGCGTTCTTACGCACCCTGCCTCGAAATTGTAGCGATACTCGTATCTTCTCCAATATGCTTCACCGTTCGCATTTACGTATTCCTCGTAATCAAGGGTGGTGTACCGGTAACCGTTGTAATACAAGTATTCGTAGATACGCTGATCGAACTTTCTGTTCCCGTCCTCGACGTTATTTTGATATTCCGAAGTAGAACGGATCAAATTGCCGTCAAGGTCGTATACTTCAATCTCCTTCTTATAGCTTCCGCAAAGCGAACACGTCAAGCTGTAAATTTTCGCATTACCCTCTTCCGTTTCCTGTTCAAGAGATTCCGAAACGAAAGTATGGTAAGGTTGGCACTCGCCCGTTTTGAAGGTGATTTCCTTTTCGTACGCGCCCGTTTCACGGTCGTATCCAAACAACCACGTCTGATACCGATACGCCATACAGCCATCGTTCAACCAGTAGTCCTGGATTTTTACGCCAAACGCACATTGCTCGGGATTGGTCACCGCACAAACGTTTTCGTAGGCATAGTTGTTGTAAGAATAGTAACCGCCGTCCACCGCTTCTTGATTTCCGGTAAGCGCGCCCTCTACGCCCGACGGGCTAATATATTCGCCCGCCATATCGCAAAGGTAATTACAATCCATGTCGGTATATCTACCGCACAAACAGGTTCTAAGCGTCGCTTCCCCGCCGCAAACGCTGCCGTAGTCTTTAAGTTCAAGCGTTTCTACGTCAAAGCGTTCGTGATAGGTAATGTAATTAGTATAGCTGTACTGACAAACGGTACAGGTATGCACTACGGTCACGCCATCGTTACAGGAGGTCGCACCGTCAGCAAATTCGCCCGTAACCTTGTAATCGTGTCTATCGGAAACGTTCGTATACTCAAAGTTTGCTACAAGCTCTGCGCCCACGTTCAAAATCGCCGTGTAATAGGTCGTTTCTTCGCAGCTTTCTTTGTCATACACCGAATAGTATTCAAGCGTAAAGCGAAGTCCACATTCTCTACATACGTACGCGTTTACGTATACAAGGTTATTATTATCGTCGTAGTAGTTCGTTGACGTATAGCTATAAGGGCAGTCCCAGAAGCTCCAACCCGCGCCCGCGTATTCGCCGCAAGGACAAGAGCTGTATTCAAGATAACCGCCGCACGCACCGTAGGTTTTCAAATCATAATATTCCTGACGGTAGCTTTCGTGACCTCTTGTTTCCCAAGTTTCCTTATGATCGCAATACTTACAGGTTCTCGTCACCGTGTAGCCGTCTTCACAGCTTTCACCCTTCAATTCAAACGAATAGGTAAATTCGTGCTGCTCTTGTCTGCTTACACGGGCTTTATAGCCAGAAACAACCTCTTCTCCGCCGATCTGAATGGTATACGTTGCATACTGATCATAGTAGCAGCCCACCTTTTCCGCATAGCGATCCAACACATATTCAAGGCCGCAATCCTTGCAAACCCTCTTTTCAACGGTATGCGTTATGCCGTTATCGTCGGTATATTCGGTAACCTCGTCAGACTCCCACGTTTCGCAATAAAGGTTAAAGTTCGTCCCACTCCACTGTCCGCACGGGCAGCTATAAACCTCAAAGTAAGCATTCTCACCGCAAGCGCCGTAAGCCGTCAGGTCGTAGTAATCAACTCTGTACGAATTATGATAGGAGTTCTCATAAGTTTCGACATAGTCGCAATACTTACAGGTCCTCGTCACCGTGTAGCCGTCTTCACAGCTTTCGCCTTTCAGCTCGAAGCTATACTGATAATCATGCTCGGAATACTTACCGCTCACCGCCTTAAAGCCGTCTACGATTACGGTATCGCCAAACGAAACCGTATACGTCGTATAGTTCGTGACCTTGCAACCGTTCTTCTCCGAATAACGGTCGAGCGTCCAAACGAACGCGCAATTCGCGCAAGTACGCGTTTCCACCGTATGCTTTACGCCGTTATCGTCCGTATAATACTCCTCGTTATAGTCGTAATCACAACCCATGTACGTGTTCACCCAAGCCGAATAACCGCAAGGGCAGCTATAAGCCTCCAAATACGCGTCCTTATAACATACGCCGTACTCGTCAAAACGGTACTCCGCGACCATATAAGAATTATGCGATTTGCCCTCGTAGGAATCGTAGTAGTCGCAATTCTTACAGGTCGTAGTCATCACGTACCCGTCTTCACAGCTCTCGCCATTCAAAACGACGTTGCGTACGTAGTCGTGCGCCTCCCATCTGCTTTCAATCCCAGAGAGGTTTTCAAACACCACCGTTTCGCCAACCGTGATCGACCAAGTCGCATAACGGATTTTCTGGCAATTTTCAGTCACGACGTAACCGTCGCTCACATAGGTAAGGCCGCAAGTTTCACAAACGTAGGTTGTCACAGAGTGCAACACACCGTTGTCGTCTACGTACTCGCTCGACGAATATTTGTAGTCACAATAAATGTTACGGCTTACCCAAGCCTCTTCTCCGCAAGGGCAGCTATAAATTTCAAAGTAGCCGCCGCAAGCACCGTACTCAGACAGCTCGTATCTCGTGCCGCGTGTATTATGGTGAGAGAATTCGTTAGTATAACTGTAACCGCAATCGGTACATTCTACGTATTCGATATACCCGTCTTCGCAGCTTTCGCCGTTCATTTTATAGGTATACGTATACGCGTGCTGCGTGGAGGTGCGGGAAGAGGCAAACGCATACACCTCTTCGCCGTCACGAATAAACTTGTATTCCACCGCATAGGTGATCATACAGTTTTCGTTCTTTCCACTCGTCGTGGACCTGTAAAGCTGGGTCGTGCCGCACTTCTCGCAGTAGCCGACTTCATACCCCTCTTCATTCGTGCCTTGACTCATGAAATAGCAATTCGCCTTAACGTAAGCTTCTTGAACCATACCGCAAGCAAGACAACCGTACGTTTCTGCCTGCCCGCCGCAAAGCCCGTACTGAGCCAAATCAACGCGTTCTCTTCCCCAATAATGGCCGCCGCCGCTGAATTTCTCTACCTCGCCGCAAATGGTACAGGTTTTGATCGCCTCCCAACCGTAATCACAGCTTTCGCCTCTCAATACGAAGTCGTACTTCCACGAATGGTTTTCGTTCTCGTCTTCGTAAACGAGGCTGAACACTTCCGTGTCACCGTCGTAAACGTAGTAAGCTTCCGAAATCACGAACAAGCAAGACGTTCTCTGTTCTTCGCTACGAACGACCTTGTAAGTCAGCCCGCAATCAAGACAGGTTACAGTCATGATGTACGTCCAGCCGTTCTCCGTCTCGAATTCCTCTTCCGTCGCCGACTCTTCGTCAATGTTCTGACACTTCGGCTCGAAAATGTCAATATAGGTCACCGTTTTGCAGACCTCGCAATACTGATATGCTGTCATACCGCCGCACGCGCCGATTTCGGAAAGATCCATCTTCACGTGCTCGTATTGATGCCCGTTGCCATAGCTTTCACTCACTTCGCCGCAGATCGTACACGTTGTATACGCAGTCCAACCGTCTTCGCAGGTTTCGCCGTGCAATTCGTAAGTGTATTCCCAGTTGTGCTCGTATTCAGTATACTCGTAAACAAGGCTGAATACCTCTTCTTCGCCGTTGTAGACGTACACAGCTTCGGTGCAAAGGAATTTGCAACCGCCTTCCATCTCGTAGGACTCTACCATTTTATAGGTAAGGCCGCAATCAAGACAGGTTACGGTCATTACGTACATTTCACCGTTTTCGGTTTCGATCTCTTCTTCCTTCATAGACGATCCGTCTATGTTCTGGCACTTCGGCTCGAAATATTCAATGTCGGTTACTTTTTTACAGATTTGACATTCGCGATATTCCGCCACGCCGCCGCAAGCGCCGATCTCGGAAAGATCCACTTCTTTGTAGATAGTGTTATGCCCGCTACCGCCATAGAAACCTTCCTCGCCGCAAATAGTACATTTCGAGGTCGCATTCCAGCCGTCCTCGCAAGTTTCGCCGCGAAGCGTATAGTTGTATTCCCAGTTATGGTTAGAGCTCTGTCTTTCTTCTACGTATGCAAAGACAAGCTCCTCGCCGTTGTAGATTTCCGTGCCCATATACGTAACGGTAACACATTCGCTCTTCTGCACCGTCCACATATCCATTACGAATTTCAAACCGCAAGTAGGGCAGGTACCCGTAGCAACGGTATGTACGTTGCCGTCCTCGTCCGTCACCTCTTCCATGCTGTCGGGTTCTTCAATCTTGCAACCGAGGTTCATGGTATAGACGTACGTTACCTTGCCGCAAGCCACGCAAGCGCTACCGCTAATCACGCCGCCGCATTTGCTGATTTCGGAAAGATCAATCTTGAATTCTTCTCTTCCCTCGTGCCCGTGCGAAGTATACGTGTGCGACTCGCCGCAAATCGTACAGGTTTCGTGTACCTTGACGCCGTTTTCACAATCGCCGTCCACCACCTCGTAGGTAGTTTTCCACTCGTGGTTACTTTGATGCATTTCATCTTCGTAGCTCAGGATCACCGTGTCGCCGCAGTAAACGGTAAGCACCATGTACATAATGGATTCACAAGCGTTCTCCTGCACCATCCAAGCCTCGGTAACGAATTTGAGGTCGCACTTATCGCAGTCGATAACTTGACGCATATGAGGATTACCCTCTTCGTCCACAAATTCTTCCATCACCTCGTCGCTGTCCGTGCACTTGAAGTTTGTGGAAGCAATGCTGGTCAATTCGCCGCAGCTACCGCAAACGTAGCCGCTGATCGTCGAACCGCAATCGCTGTAATCCTTAAAGTCGATCGTCGTATAGCCAGACGAGCTATGACTGTAACCCGCGTACACGCCGTACGCGTCTTTCATGATGACCTTATCGCCGATCGTCATAGTATACCAAATTTCCTGCGACATATAACAGCCGTCCATAACCGCCGTCGCCTTACCGATCACTTCCATGCCGCAGATCGGACAATAGCCTTCCATGATCATGAACATGTTGCCGTTTTCGTCCACGCCCTGCTCAGCCTTGGTCGTTTTGATCTCACAAGCCGGCTCAAACGTATTAATATCAAACGTAACGACTTCGCCGCAAGCGCAAACCTTAACAGGAAGGATCGCCGCGCACGCGCCATATTCGCTCATATCGATAACTGCATCGGTGAACGTCATATGATCGCAAGCGGTGTCTTCCTTACCACATTCGACGCAAACGCCGAACTCGTAGGTGTGCTCGCCCGTAGCGGGAACTACCGTCTTACGGATCGCGCCACACGTACAGGTAGCAACCGTTTCACCCGCTTTCACGCAGGTTTCTTTTACGGTAACGACCTCTTCCCCATATTCGTGAGAAGTAGGCTCTGCCTTCGCGCCGCAAGCGGTACATACGTACCAGTGTGCGCGATCGTTGTATTTCAGCGTATCGGAATAGGTGTGTTCAAGCTTTTCACCCTTTTCGACGTAAGCATCGGTAAACGCAATGCCGTTACGGATTACTTTTGCAATATATTCTTTCGCACCTGCCTCTTTACAGGTAGCCGCTTTTTCTTTTACGGTCACGGTAGCCGTGATCGTTTCTACGTGCGTCGCGTCGTTCACGCAGGTGAATACGGCGTCTGCCGCCGAATGATCGTCGTTCCATACGAACTCGCAGGAGTACTTATGCCCGATCGCATTCTTGATAGTATCGCTGTATTCGTAGTCGCAGTTGGCGCAAGCGTGCAAGGTGTAGCCGTAGTCTACGCAGGTAGGTGCTACCACCGTATGCGTAAATTCGTGCTTCTTCTGTGCAAGCACTTCCTTACGCGTTTCTTCACAGCCGTCGTTTTGACAGCAGTATTCCACGTACCCTGCTTCCGCACAGGTCGCTTCTTGACGGCTTTCCTCCGTCCACTTGTGACCGATAGCAACAATCTTGCTTTCCGCGCGATAGTCGCAATCCGTACAGGTCGTTATAAGCTTCCCGTTCTCGCTGCAAGTCGCCGCGATCGTTTCATACTGATAGTTATGCCCGTCAGCCTTTACGGTGACTTCCTTATAAGAGTACGCGCAACGTACGCACGCGTAAACCGTATACGCGTCGGTAACGCAATCGCCCGCCACCGTCTTCTCAACGTAATTATGTCCGTACAGAGCGCATCTTTCCGCAGGCGTCAATCTCGTTACCGTATAGTAAGAGAAGTGTTCTACCTGGAAGGTAATGTAGCCGTTGCTGTACGTTGCCTTAATGGAAACAAGCTGATCGCCGTCTACGTACCAAACTGCGATACTGTCAACGTCCTCGCCCGCTGCAAGCACGTAGGGAATGGTGATCGTGACCAAACCGCCCTCGAAATCGCTAACCGTTTCTCCACCACTCTCCATAGTGAAGTTGTAAACGGGGTTGTTGCCGATCTGTTCTTTTTGGTCTTCGGTCAAGCCGCTCACCGCTTCTTCAAGCTCGTCGTCGGAAAGAGTGTCCGCGGACAGTTTTACATCGTCGCCAAGCTCTTTAAGCAATCCAAGCGTCTTTTGGTCGAGCGCCATGGACGCATTTTCAAGCTCTACTTCGCCCGTATCAGCCAAAGTATCTTTGCTTACTTTCCCTTCCGCGTCTGGAACAACCGTCTTCTTGGTTGCGTCGCAACCCTCGTTCAAACAGGTATAGGTAAGAACGCTACCTTCCTGTACGCCGTCATTCCATTTATGTCCGTTTTCGCCGTTCTCTTCGATCACCTCGGTGTAGCTGTCGCCGCAAGCCGCGCAGGTAAACGTCTTAACACCTTCCGCAACGCAGGTCGCTTCCGTGGTTACGGTCGCCTTATAGTCGTGGTGATAAACGAATTCACCCGCAATTTCTTCCGTACAAACGTTACAAACGTAGATCTGCTGATATTTACAGCTTTCTCCGTTCACAAGTCTTTCGATCGCCTCTACGCCCTCGAAATTATGACCAAGCGCGCTGCCCGTCGGGTCGGTGTAACTATCGCCGCAAGTTCCGCAGGTATACGTTTTGCTTGCCGCGTTTACGCAATCCGCCTCCGAAGAACCGGTCTGCTCGTAATTGTGCCCAGGAGCCTTTTCTTCCGTGCCGCAGGTTTCGCACTTACGTCCCTGCGTACAGGTAAGATCTTGATCCCAAGCGTGATCGGTCGTATCCGTTTCGGTATCTACGTACGAATCGCCGCAATTTTCGCAGGTATGCGTCGTATAACCTTTCGTCTTACAGGTAGGATCGGTAACGACGTCTTTGTAATCGTGACCGATCGCCTCGATCGTTTCCGTCTTGGTTTCGCCGCAGCCGCCGCAGGTGAACGTCATCACGCCCGCCGTCAAGCAACCCGCTTTCGTAGTTTCTTCGCCGCCGTTCCAAGAATGTCCAGCCGCTTCGCCGTACGCCGCTTCGCAATCCTCGCAAACCGCTGCGTCCGTACAGGTCGCTTTGCCGCCCGAGCAGTCTTCCGTCACGACGTGTTCTTCGTTATTTTTACAAATCTTCGTATGCGTACCGTCGCCGTTGGATACCCAAGCGCTGTAATCGTGGTCAAGTGGCTCGCCGCTTTCAAAGGTATCTTCACCCTTTGCTCCGCATACACAGGAATAGTGATAAGTAGCCGCGTTTTCGCAATCCGCGTCAGTTGCCTTATAAATCGCAGCGGTGTTTTTCTCCGTATACGTGTGCGCGACAGTAGTACCATAAGATTCGCCGCATACTTCACAAACCGCTTTCTCTTCGCAAGTAGCCGTGCCGCCCTTGTGGCCTAACGCCTCGCCCTCGGTAGCTCCGCAAACGTCACAGGTCTTAGGTTCGGTACAGGTCGCCGCAGTCCAAGTGTGAGCGGCAAGCTCGCCGTACGCCGTGTTACAGCCCGTACAAACTGCTTTTTCTTCACAGGTCGCTTCGCCGCCCGCACAGTTCTCCGTTACTTTGTGAGTAGCGTCGTTTCCGCAGGTCTTGGTGTGCGTACCGTCGTTATTCGTCACCCATGCGCCGTATGCGTGACCAAGTACGTCGCCGTTTTCAAACGTTTCCGTCCCTTTCGCCCCGCACTTACAGGAATAGTAATAGGTGGCCTTTGCCTCGCAGGTAGCGTCGCTCGCCTTATAGCCCGCCTCTACCTTCTTTTGATCGTAGATATGGTCAAGTACGTTGCCGTAAGCCATGTTACAACCCGTACAAACCGCCTTTTCCGTACACGTTGCCGTGCCGCCCGCACAGTTCTCCGTTACCTTGTGAGTAGCGTCGTTTCCGCAGGTCTTGGTATGGGTACCGTCGTTATTCGCCACCCATGCGCCGTAAGCGTGACCAAGCGCATCGCCGTTTTCAAACGTCTTAGTGCCTTTCGCCCCGCACTTACAGGAATAGAAATAGGTAGCCTTTGCTTCGCAGGTAGCGTCGCTCGCCTTGTAATCAGCCGTTGCGACTTCTTGATCGTAGGTATGGTCAAGTACGTTGCCGTACGCCGTATTACAACCCGTACAAACTGCTTTTTCCGTACACGTTGCCGTGCCGCCCGCGCAGTCCTCCGTTACCTTGTGGGTAGCGTCGTTTTTGCAGGTCTTAGTATGCGTGCCGTCACCGTTCGATACCCACGCGCCGTAGTTGTGGGTAAGCGAGTTGCCGTACTGCCCGTTACAGGTAGAGCAGGTAGGCTTATCTTCACAGGTAGGATCCCCACCCGCGCAATCTTCCGTTACAACGTGCTTGCTATCGTTCTTACAGGTCTTGGTGTGCGTACCGTCGCCGTTGGATACCCACGCACCGTAATCGTGACCAAGCACCGCGCCGTACGCCGTGTTACAACCCGTACAAACTGCTTTTTCCGTACACGTTGCCGTGCCGCCCGCGCAGTCCTCCGTTA
>JAFTPK010000025.1 GCA_017463325.1 Clostridia bacterium | reverse complement strand
CCCCTATTTCTCCTCGAAAAAAAGTGGGGTGGAGCGCGCAGGTGGGCTTGTTTCCCGTTTTGACGATAGGCATATCGTCGCGTTTTTTCGCGCCCTCGGCGGCGCGGTGGTAACGGACGAACGGGGCAGGGTGTATCCCGCGGGACGGCAGGCCTCCGCGATCACCGATCTGTTGCGGTATCGTGTGCAAGAGCGCGGTGTAGAGGTAAGGCTCGGCGCGTTTGTCAAACGGATAGAAAGGAGCGGGGAGGGATTTCTCGTCACCGCATCCACGGCGGAGGGGGAGAAGAGCTTTTTAGGAAAAACGGTATTGCTTTGTACGGGCGGGAAAGCCGCCAAAAATTTTGGGACGGACGGAAACGGGTACGATTTGGCGAAATCGTTTGGTCATTCCGTTACGCCGCTTTTTCCCTCTCTCGTGCAGCTGAAAACGGACACCCGTCACACGAAAGGCTTAAAGGGACTTCGCGTGTCGGACGCGGTGGTTTCGGCGCGCGTAGACGGACGGTTGCTTGCCAAGGTGCAGGGCGATCTTATTTTTACCGATTACGGTGTGTCGGGCGACGCGATCTTTCGGCTTTCGGCATTTCTCGGCGGGAAAACGGACGCGACCCTGTTCGTCGATCTTATTCCCGCGCTTACCAAAGAGGAGCTTTCTAAGGCGCTTTGCGCCAAGCGCAAGGCTTTTCCCGCTTTGCCCGAAAGCGAGCTGTTTTGCGGCGTGTTGAATAATCAGCTTGGGCGTGCGGTGGTCAAATTCGTCGGCGAGGGAGATTTTGAGCGGCTTGCGAGTGCAGCGAAAAGCTTTCCGATCGCGGTGACGGGGAGCTTGGGCTTTGATTACGCGCAGGTGACGAAAGGCGGCGTGCCGCTTGACGAGGTGGACGAGGACTTGCAAAGTAAAAAGGCGAGCGGACTGTATTTCGCGGGCGAGCTGCTTGACGTGGACGGCGAGTGCGGCGGGTTTAATCTGCAATGGGCGTACTCCTCCGCAATGGCGGTGGCGGCGGCGATTGAAAGGAGAGGGGTATGAGCGTTCGCACGTTACAGGTCAAGTTGCCCGTGCCGGCAAACGAGGACAAGCTGTACGCGCTTGCCAAAAAGACGCTCGGCGGGAAGATGGGCTATTTTTCCATTCGCAAAAAATCTCTTGACGCGCGGGATAAGAACAGACTTTTGTGGGTGTATACTATTGAGTTTTCAAGGGAGGAGCAGCCAAAAAGGGCGCCCCTTGCGCGCCTTGCGAAAAATAAGCTACCCGAAAAGCCCGTGCTTATCGTCGGGAGCGGTCCTGCGGGGCTGTTCGCCGCGATCAGACTGATTGATCGAGGGATCGTTCCCGTGCTCGTGGAGCGTGGCCCTGCGGTAGAGGAGCGGGAGAAAAAAATTAACGCCTTTTCGCTCGGCGGCGTTTTAGACGAGAACGGCAACGTGCAGTTTGGCGAAGGTGGCGCAGGTACCTTTTCGGACGGCAAGCTGAATACGCAAACGCATAGCGGCTTGAATAGCGAGGTGCTTGAAACTTTCGTGCGTTTCGGCGCGCCCGAGGAGATTTTATACTTAAACAAACCGCATATCGGCAGCGACAATTTAAAAAAAGTAATCGTGAATATGCGCAGCTTTTTGTTAGCGGCGGGGGTGAGCGTGCGCTTTAACACCTGCCTTACCGATTTGACGACGCAGGGCGGCCGTGTTAAGAGCGTCACCCTAAAAGACTTCAAAACGGGCAGAGAGGAGATTTTAGAGCCGTCTGCGGTGGTGCTCGCTATCGGACATAGCGCCCGCGATACCTTTGAACGGTTGCTTTCCCGCGGCGTGAAAATGACGAGAAAGGACTTTGCCGTAGGGCTTCGTATCGAGCATAAACAGGCGGCGATCGGGCGGGCGCAATACGGCGAAAGCTATACGCTATTACCCGCGGCGGATTACAAGCTTGTTTCCCACGCAGGGGAGCGGGCGGCGTTCACCTTTTGTATGTGTCCGGGCGGGTTCGTCATGCCCGCGGCAAGCGAAACGGGCGGCGTGGTCGTCAACGGTATGAGCAATTACGCGAGGGACGGCGAGAACGCGAACAGCGCGCTGATCGCGCAGGTCAAAGCGGAGGATTTCGGCGGCGAACACCCGCTTGCGGGGGTGGAGTTTCAGCGGGAGTTGGAGCGTGCCGCGTACGAGGCAGGCGGGGGTGGTTACGCCGCGCCTACACAGCTTGTAAAGGATTTCCTCGTCGGACGGGTGAGTGAGAAATACGGCGAAATATCGCCTACCTATCCCGTGGGTACGGCTTTTGCGGATTTGAACGCAATTTTGCCCAAGACGGTGCGGGAATCGCTTAAAGCGGCGATTCTCGATATGGATAGACGGTTGAAAGGATTTGCTTGTCCCGAAGCGGTCTTGACGGGGGTGGAAAGTCGGACGAGCGCACCCGTGCGTATCGAGCGCGACGAAACGCTGCAATCGGTTTCGTGCGAGGGCTTGTATCCTTGCGGCGAGGGGGCGGGGTATGCGGGCGGCATCACTTCGTCGGCGGCGGACGGACTGCGCGTAGCGGAAAAAATATTCGAGGCGTTTTCTTAGAAAAGGACGCGGGCGGGAAATCGCCCGCGTTTACCGTTTAATAGGTTCTTGCGCCGAGGATATGCAGACAGCGTATGCGGGCGAATTGCCACGAGGAAAGCGGGCGGGCAAAGGCGTCGTTGGAATGAGCGGCAAGTAATGGCTCGTTGCCTTGAAAACCGACGACGATAGGGGTGTGATAAAAATCCCCTGTGGATCTTCCAAATTGCACGAAATCCCCGATTTCAAGACGGTCGAGGTCGACCTCTTCCGCAAAAGGCCCCGTGCCGTTGCCGAGCCGATCGGTAGCGTTTTGTATTAAAAAGCGGTAAAAATATTCAACTCCCGTCCAAGCGGCGGTACGGTTTTCGGCAGAGAGGTAAAACCACCCGAGGACGGGGGTAAAATTCATGACGCCGCAGCCTGCGAATAGGCATTGTGAGGCGAAAGAGGTGCAATCCCCGCCAAGAGCGGAAAAATCAAAATACGCGGGGTTGCGGGAGAACGCCCATCTTTGAGCGTAATTGACGGCGGCAGAGCGATCGTAAGCAATTATTTTCATACTATCAGTATATGCAGAGCGAGGAGAAAGGGGGAAGAGGTTGCGGTTGGGGGGGTAGAAAAGGAAAAAAATTAAAAAATATTTAAAAAAAATAAAAAGGAGGGATAAAAATCGTTGACAAAAAGGGGAGGAAGATATATAATAGGTATGCTTTTGGGGATATGGCTCAGTTGGTAGAGCGCCTCGTTCGCAACGAGGAGGCCAGCGGTTCGAATCCGCTTATCTCCACCAAAAAACAGGGACGGCGTCAGCCGTCCCTGTTTTTTGTGTCGATAATCGTGAGAACCGCTGAATTCACAGCGGTTCGTGCAAGGAGCGAGCGGGGTTCGCTTTTTTTAATGCGGGAGCGTATCGAGCGACGCCGCCTTGCGCCTTACGCGCAAACTCCGCTTATCTCCACCAAAACAAAACACGCCTTCGGGGCGTGTTTTGTTTTGGATTGCCGTTTATAAAAAACACAAGAATATTCTTACATTTTTTAATCCCTATTTTACTCATCAAATAATTCTGATGCGAAAAAATCTCTTAATGTAATGTTGAGAGTTTCGCAAAATATAATTAGTGTTTCAAACGTTACAACTTTAACCCTGCCGTTTATCATTCTATTAATCGTAACTCTTGATATATTCGTTTTCTCCGAAAAACGTTTTTGAGTAAATTTGACTTCTTTTAGTAATTCTGATAACCGTTTGCCAACTGCTTCTGTATACTTCATTTTTTTTCTCCTTTTATATATTATAATCTTAGTTTTCTAAGAAGTCAAGTATTATTCTTAGTTTTCTGATAATATAAATATGATTATGAAAGGATTAGGTGAAACAATTAAAGCATTGCGGTTAGAAAAAGGCTTGACGCAACCCGAGCTTGCGAAACTTGTCGGTGTTTCAAATGGAATGATTTCTATTTGGGAAAACAATATCAACGAGCCGAAAGCAAGTTATCTTAAAGCCTTGGCAACCGCGCTTGACGTTAGTGTAAATGTTCTTTTAGAAGAGGACGATTAAGGCTTTGATTTAGGTCGCTCTTACTCCACCAAAACAAAAACACGCCTTCGGGGCGTGTTTTTTGTTTTTTGTACAGGAAACAAATGCAAGCGGGAGCGCGCATTTGTCAAAACCCACCTGCTGTGCAGGTGGTAAGTAGCTTTAGCTTTAAGCCTTGCCCTTACTATACAAAAAAGCTCCTTTGTGCTAAACTAAATG
>JAFTPK010000018.1 GCA_017463325.1 Clostridia bacterium | reverse complement strand
TTCTCGCATTTCTACAAAAACGCTCGAAAAAAATCTGGCGTTGATTAACGCCAGACCGAAAAAGGTATTAAATTTCCAAAAACCTGTAGATTTATTTGAACTTTTTCTCAAAAAGTGTTGCACTTAGTTTGACAAATCACCTTTAAATGTCAATGTTAATGGCATCAATGATT
The DNA here is from genome assembly GCA_017463325.1 of Clostridia bacterium. Classification (GTDB taxonomy): domain Bacteria; phylum Bacillota; class Clostridia; order Christensenellales; family Borkfalkiaceae; genus Scatosoma. Next base: position 124,859 of record JAFTPK010000018.1, on the reverse strand, counting down.
TGTGCTTGAATGTTTGGCATCAAATGACTGTAAGTAAATTTCTTTCCTTGCTCCGTTTGAGCTATCTTATTTAAGGTAGAGTATCCGTAACAATACATAAACACTCACCTCTTATTTACGGCTGTTTTCCAATATACGCCAAAATACCGCCGTCTACGTAGAGAATATGTCCGTTCACGAAGTTAGACGCCTCGCTCGCAAGGAATACCGCAGGTCCTGCTAAGTCTTCCGCTTCGCCCCAACGTGCCGCAGGCGTTTTTGCGAGGATAAAGCTATCAAACGGGTGTCTACTGCCGTCTGCCTGTCTTTCTCTTAAAGGCGCGGTTTGAGGGGTTGCTATGTACCCAGGCCCGATCCCGTTGCATTGAATGTTATATTCGCCGTATTCGCTTGCGATATTTTTCGTAAGCATTTTAAGACCGCCCTTTGCAGCCGCATACGCTGATACCGTTTCACGACCAAGCTCACTCATCATAGAGCAAATATTGATAATCTTTCCGCCGCCTTTCTTAATCATAGACGGAATAACGGCTTTCGACACGATAAACGGTGCGTTCAAATCCACGTCGATTACCTGTCTAAATTCTTTCGCGCTCATTTCACACATAGGAATACGCTTGATAATGCCCGCGTTATTGACGAGAATATCAATTACGCCTACTTCCTTTTCAACGGTTGCAACGAACGCGTTTACCGCGTCTTCGTCCGTTACGTCGCATACGTAGCCGTGCGCTTTGATACCTTCTTCTTCGTAAGACTTCAAGCCTTTATCCACAAGCTCTTGCTTAATATCGTTGAAAACGATGGTTGCGCCTGCTTGCGCAAATGCTTTTGCAATCGCAAAACCGATACCGTAGCTTGCACCCGTAACGAGCGCCACTTTTCCTTTCAAACTGAACATGTTTTCCATTTTATTTATCTCCTTATAACAAATCTTTCGTTTCGATATGGTCCATATCCGTAAATTCTTGGTTTTCGCCGCACATTGCCCAAATGAACGAATAGTTCTTCGTGCCTACGCCAGAGTGAATAGACCACGACGGCGAAATTACCGCCTCCTCGTTGTGCATAATAATATGGCGGGTTTCCGTAGGCTCGCCCATCATGTGGAATACCACGTCGTTTTCGTCCATATCCAAATACAGATACACTTCCATTCTTCTGTCGTGCGTATGGCAAGGCATGGTGTTCCAGTTAGAGCCTACTTCAAGTTGCGTTAAGCCCATAGCCAACTGACAGCTCTTCATTACTTCAGGGTGTATGTACTGATTGATAACACGCTTATTACATTCTTCTACGCTGCCGCAAGGTACTTTCTTTGCCTTGGTAATATCAATCTTTACCGTGGGATAAGTGGTATGCGCAGGGCAAGACGATACATAGAATTTGGCTGGCGCGTTTTTGTCTACGCTCTTAAAGGTGATTTCCTTATTCCCCATACCGATATAAATGCCGTCGCGGGGGTTCATTTCATATTCCACGCCGTCTACCGTGATAATCCCCTTACCGCCGATATTGATACAGCCCATTTCTCTTCTTTGCAAGAAATAGTCCGCCGCAAGCTCCTTGCCCGCCTCCAATTTGAGCGTTTGATACACGGGCATAAGACCTGCCGTAATGATACGGTCAATGTGGCTATATACCATTCTTACGTTGTCTTTCGTGAAAAGGTTGGCAATATGAAATTCCTCGCGCAACCGTTCCGTCGTATAATGCTTTACGTCCTTTGCATTACTTGCTTGTCTTACTTCCATTTTACTAAAATCCTCCTTTATATACCGTCCGTAAACTTCAAGTTGCGTGAGTGCCGCAAAACCTAAAATTTCCGTAACTTGTTTAAAATTAAATAATTTTATCGTTCTCGTCGTCTTGGGCTTTTCTAAAACGATTTCTTGCCCTTTTTCGTTTTCTTTGTTCGGGAATACCGTCCTGTCCATTTCAAACGAACATTTTTGCACTTCCCCATCGTCAAACGCAATATCAATGCTTTTCCAATAGCTGTCATGCGGCACGCCCTCCCACACTTTTTGGAAATCGGCACGAAGATAAAATACGAATTTTTCGATTTCCACCTCTTTCCCAAAATCAAGAGTATATTCGAGATCGTTTCTCGCGCCTCCTGCCCAAGAATGGAACGGGTACGCCCCATGTCCTTGGTTATTCTTCTCGCCGTCAATAGCGTTACGCTCGTAAAAACAAGGTTCTTCCCTTGTGACGAAATTCGCACTCGCGTGGGGATAACCGCCCGTCTTACGCCGTAAATCGTGAGAATTTAACGCAATGTTCCTTCTTGCATAAAACTCGTCGTCTTCAACCTCGCGAATATAAATCAAATGTTCTTCTCCTTGAAAAGCATTTGTATTGTATCCCATTTTAAGTTCACGTACGGAAGGAATTGTATATGTAAAACTTCTATTTGGTAGATACAAAAAACTTTCTTTAAGCGTAGAATCCAATTTTAATGCAATCGTATTACTACCGTCCATCCATAAGGCTATTTTATCACCTTCATTTAATAAGCCTTGATACTGTATATTGATACAATATCCTTCCGTATCAAACTTGACCTTTCCATTTTTATCGTAAATTCTTAAAAACACCATTTTTAATATATTCTCCCAATGTTCGCATATTTATTATATCAAAAAATTATTTTTTCTTCAATCGTATTTTATTGGACGATTTAGAGAATATCTTGGACTTTTTAGATTTTAATACAAAAACATTTGCCTGTTTTACATATTTTTGCTATAATACAATCTAATAACAGTTATAAATGAAAAGTTGTTCTAAACTATGGAGGCACGTATTATGGCAGTTATTAATTACATCGAAAAGCACTTAAAAACTTTCACCGTAAAATCACATAAACATAATTATTGGGAAATTATTTACGTCACGGAGGGCGTGGGGACAATCGAAACGGAGGACAAACATATTATTGAATATAAAAAAGGGGAAATGATTTGCATCCCTCCCTATTTGAGTCATATCAATAATTCTTCTATAGGATTTAAGAATATTCATTTCACAATAGAAGACTGGAATCCCCCCATTCAGGCTCCTATTTTAATACCCGCTTCCGATTCTCTTAAAGATTTTTACACAATTTTGAAGTTAGCTTATCGGTATTTTCACCAATTTCCAATAGAACACCCTATCAGCCTTGCTTTCACTACTTCAATTGAAGCCTTTTTAAACGAACTCATTCAACAATCCACAGCTCACAATATCACCCAAATAATTGTTCATGAAATCATAAATCACTATACTGAATCCAATTTTGATTTAGACGAAGCTTACAAATTAGTACCATTCAGTAAGGAATACATCCGTAAACTCTTCATCAAAGAACACCGAATTAGCCCATCTAAATTTTTATTACAAAAACGCTTAATGCTAGCCAAACAATTGTTATCGAAAAAAGAGGACGGCTATCTCCGCATCAACGAAATCGCCGCAACTTGCGGCTTTGATGACCACGCCTATTTTTGTAGGGTTTTTAAAAGGGAAACAGGTTACACTCCTAACGAGTTTCAATTAAAATTGTTGACGGATAATAAAATATATACCCCAGAGATACTCAAACCTTAAATATAAAATCGAGATTTCAAAAAAATATAACAAAAAGGACCTTTAAACAATGCCATATATATATTTATTTATTTTTTTCAGTATTATTTAGCTCAAGTTCAAGCGTATTAGGAACATATTCCAATAGAAAAAAGCAAGAAAAATCATCCACCCGATATTCGGGTGGATGATTTTTCTTGCTTGGCATAATGAATGTCAAGACATTTTTATTTTTACATTTCCTTCAAAGTTTCTAAAAGAAAACTTACAGGGCGAAAGCCGTCGTTACATGAAATCATGGCCGAAAAAGGATTCTTCATCCAACCGTCGTAAAAATTCCCGCCGCCTCTTGCCAGTTCGCCCACGAACGTTTTCATGCTTTCCCACGCGCTATCGCAAAGCCCTTGCGGCCTTTCCCCATGAAACGAAATAAAGGTTTGCCCAAGTGCCAAATCGCACGCGTGCTCAATCGGGTTTTCATATTGCTCGATCAGATCGTCGTGTCTGACCATTTTCATAACGGTAATTTTTACTTGTTTCATATGGTACTATTATAGCATATTTAAACGCAAAAATCAATAAAAGCGCAGAACCTTTTCCAGCTTTTTACAAAACAGTCATATAGCGACCCTTTTAAAAAAAGAAATGAGAACAGCAAAACGCTTACCTTCGCTCACGGCTCCACCCCAAATCACTCTCAATATCCTTAAATGCAAACAGGGGATAGGCGTAAACCTATCCCCTGTTTGTGGCGCAGAGAAAGGGATTTGAACCCTTGTATACATTCCTGCATAACACGATTTCGAATCGTGCGCGTTCAGCCGCTCCGCCATCTCTGCAAAAAATAGCTTATTTATTATATACTATTCATTTGAAAATTGCAACTCTTTTTTACCTTTTTTATAAAAATTTAAAAAACTTTCTTTTCTTTAACGTTAATTGCTTGAATAATTTTTCGTTTAAGGTTATAATTGAAATATCTATTTTACAAAGGAGCTACTTATGAGAAAACCCTTTTTACACCGGTTGCTCGCATTAAGCACGCTTTTAGCCATCTCGTTCGGCTTATGCATAAGCCACATTGCAAGCGCAACCAAAATCACTTTTGCGGAAGATAGCGCAATGATTACCCAAGCAAATATGGTACTTAAAGAAAGTCTTGGTATGAATTATTACGCGGAAGTCGCGGATAGCGTAATCGAAAACGGCACCACTCTTGCTATGAATTTTACCATGAACGACACAAACGGAAATCCCTATACTACGACGGTAAACGGCATTCAAGAAACAACTACTCAAAAATACGTTTTCACTTTAAACGAAATTGCTCCGCAACTGTTAGCAGAGAATATTAAAGCCGAGCTTGTTCTTCTTAATGAAAGCACAAAAGCAACAAAACTTCTCGACACCTACGACGGTTACAGCGTAAAAGCTTATTTATTATCCTTACTGCCGGGCGCCTCCTCTACTTTAAAAACCCTCGTCTACTCTATTTTATCCTATGGCGCAGCCTCCCAAGCTTATCTTGGAATGTCGAATACCATCACAAACGACCTTACGATCGACGCTAAATTCGTTTCTCCCGTACATTCGGATAACACCACTAACGAAATATACAACGACGAAGATAACCCTGCAAAAGGCACGCAAATTTTTGGAATGGGCGTTTGGTTTGACCGAGTAATCACCCCTTACTTAACAGTTTACGTTGCCAACGGCGACCTTGAATCATTAACCGTTAAAACCTCTAAATCAATATTAGAATTGAAGTACTACCAAGATTATGCCGACGGTGCTTTATATCGTGCAGAAGTCTTCACCCTTAAACCCACCGAATATTCCTCATCCAGAAACGTGACCTTGACTATCAATAACGTAAAGCAACGCGTTTCCGTTTGTTTGAACGATTATTTATATACGATCTACAACACAAAAAATAATACGCAAGAAGAAAAAGATTTGGCGTACACCGTATATAATTACGGCGTTGCGGCAACCGCTTACGTAGGATAAAGGAGAATACGAAAATGAAGAAAATTTACAATCAGCCTATTCTTTTAATCCATTCTTTCACAAATGCAGATATTCTTACAAGCAGCATCTTTAACGGCCCGACGGATGGCAGTAAAAACGCTTTCTCTGCCCTCGAAACGAGTTTCGTCACGTGGTGAATAGAGCCATGAAAAAATTTCTTTTATTGTTGCTTTGTTTCACTCTTCTATTCGGCCTTTCTGCTTGCGGAAACGAAACCTCGAATTCCTCCACGGGAGGAAACTCGATAAACGGCTCGTCCCCCTCTCAAAACGGTTCCTCAGACGATATTGATCTACCGATCGTCAATCTTCCCTAGTCACATAAAAATGATCCCCTTGAAAACGAAAATGTTTTCAAGGGGGCTTTTTTTATTCCCTTAGAAGGGCAATAGAACGAGCAGATTGCACGAAACCACGATCAGCACAAGCGCGAACGGATAGGTTGCCGCGTACGCAGACGCAACGTCGTCCGTACCCGCTACGGAAATAAGTGAACCGAGCGCAGGTGTAGAGGTCATACCGCCCGTAATTGAACCGAGGTTATTAAAGATAGAAAGCTTAAACACAAATTTCCCGAGGATAAAGCCAAGCACCATGGGAATGGTCGCCATGATAATACCGTAGACGATATAGATCCAGTTGAACGCCGAAATAAACTTAACGCCGCCGGGAACCCCCGCACCGACCAGGAAAAGCACCAAGCCGAGTTCGCGGAAGAAGTTGAGCGTCTGTTTGGAAACTTTCATATCCAAGCCGCCTAATTTTCCGAAATGCCCGATAATCAAGCCTGCAATCAGCGTACCGCCGCTAGACCCAAAGCTAAAATAATTACCGCCACCGATAGGCACCTTAATCGCACCGATCAAAAGCCCGAAAACGATTGTCACGAAAAAAGGGAAGAACCCGAATTCGTCAATTTGAACACGCTTTTTGCCGTCCTCTTTGATTTGAATCGTGTTCGCCGCAACAAAGCTTTCTCTTTCTTTGGCAACATCCACTTTTAAAAGCTTCGGCATCAGTTGTACGAACAGCACGACGCCCAGTACCCCGTATAAGTAGCCGATTCCGTAGCCTGCTGTGACCTCGCCCGCAAGCTCGCCCGCAGACTCCTTAGCCGCACCAAACGCCGGCGTTGACGTAAGAGAACCGGACAAAAGCCCCGTCGCCATAGCAATACTCATATTCGAGTCGATTGCCGCAAGAACAACGGTAATCAAAACGCCAGCGAGAACGACGCTCGCACCCATGATTACGTACGACATCATGCTCTTATTAAACGAACGGAAGAATTTAGGCCCTGCAATTAAGCCGACTGCCGTAACGAACATCACCGTACCCAAATTAGAAATGGTACTGAAAATACTTTCTACGGACGCTGTTTTTAAAGTAACTGTTTGCATACCGTCGTTGCCTGCCGTAATGGCAGTAAACGACTGTGATGTACTCCAAAGAGTGATCGTCGTATCACCGATCTTTATTTCGGGCACAAAAGAAAAGATAACGCCAAAAACGATTGCGACGAGCAATACCCCTGCCGTACCGAGTGAAATACCCTTTACTTTAATCCCCCCCAACAAAAAGCCGAGGGCAACTATTACGAACGCAATGAACAGCGTCGTTAAAAGTGAACTGACTGTCAATCCTAAATATTCCATAATTACTCCTATTTCGCATACAAAAACGCACAAAGCGTACCCTTATGCGTTTTGTTTGTATTATTTATTTAATTATCCTTTCTTCTATAATCGGGAAGAAGTCGAGGCGAAGGCATGTTAGAAGCGATCCCTGCGTCTTCAAGCTCTTTCTGGAATGACTGTACGTGCGAAAGCGTAAGTTCTTTCACTTCAACAGTCTTATACTTTTCGCCCGCGCTCTGACCTGCATTTCTACCGAATACGATAATATCAAGAAGAGAGTTCCCCATCAAACGGTTCGTGCCGTGAATACCGCCGACTGCCTCACCTGCAACATACAAGTTTTCCACACTCGTCATGCCGTCCGAAGCAATGTCCAACCCGCCGTTTTGGTAATGCAGCGTAGGATATACGAGAATCGGTTCCTTACGAATGTCGATCCCATACTTCCCGAACATACGAAGCATGGCGGGAATACGCTTTTCAATCGTCCCTTCTCCGCCGATCATTTCAATCAGCGGCGTGTCGAGCCATACCCCTTCCCCGTCCGTCGTCTTGATTCCATTGCCGCGCTCTTTACATTCGCGAATAATCGACGACGCCGTAACGTCACGCGTTTCAAGCGGGTTCATAAACGCTTCCCCGTCTTTATTGACGAGCTGCGCGCCAAGCGAACGTACTTTTTCGGTGACAAGCGCACCGTAGATCTGCGTAGGCTCTGCCGCCCCCGTAGGGTGATACTGCAAGGTTTCGGGATATAAAAGTTTCGCACCTGCTCTATACCCGAGCACAAGCCCGTCAGCCGTTGCGCCGTAGTGGTTGGAGGTAGGGAAACCTTGATAATGCAATCTCCCCGCACCTCCCGTCGCAATAACAACTGTTTTTGCGCGAGCCACAAGAATTTCTTTCGTTTCCATGTTCATAAGAACGGCGCCCGCTGCTTTACCCTCGGTGTCCTTAATAAGTTCGATTGCGGAAGTGAAATCAACGACGGTAATTTTGCGGTTAAAGACCTCGTCGCGAAGCGTTCTCATGATCTCCGACCCCGAATAGTCGCGGCAAGCGTGCATACGCTTTCTTGAAGTACCGCCACCGTGCGTCGTTACCATGGTGCCGTCCTCTTCCTTGTCGAACATAACACCTAATTTATTCAACCAAAGAATTGCCTCGGGAGCTTTCGTAACAAGCTTATACAAAAGCTCGGGCTTATTTTTAAAATGTCCGCCGCCAAAAGCGTCAAGATAATGCTGTGCAGGGCTATCGTTAGGCTTATCCGCCGCTTGGATACCCCCTTCTGCCATTGCCGTATTTGCGTCACCCAAACGAAGTTTGGTGACGATCATTACGTTTGCACCTCTTTCATGAGCCTCAATTGCCGCAGAAGAACCCGCGCCGCCGCCACCGATTACGAGAACGTCAACGTCATAGTCGGGATTGGAAAGATCTATTTCCATGTCAAGCACGCGTGAGCGACCTTGTAAAAGATCTGCCAGCTCGTGCAGCACCTTACCTCCTTTATTCGGCCCTACTTTGAGTTCCTCATAAGCGGAGTCGATATAATCGGGATGGAAAGAGGCAAGAACCTGTTCCTTTTCCTCAGCACTCATTCTCGCAAGCGTTTTTCCAAAACGTTCCTGACGGGAGGCCTCCACTTTTTTCATGGATTCTAACTGTTCATCCGTATACTGATACATTTTGCGTGACCTCCTTACTTTTCGATATCCCTATGATTATAAAGTTCTTTAATCTCGTCAAGCGGCTTTTGCATGATCGCTTCGATTGCCGCTTCGCAAGAACCAGCGTCGATTTCGTTGACTCTGTCGATTAAATGTTGGCTCTGCGGGGCGAGATATTTCCCCGTCAAACGACGGGCAAGCACCGCCACCTGCGGATGCGAAATTCCTGCGGGACAACGGGAAGAACATACGCCGCACATAACACAGTCAAAGCTCTCCTCCGCGCACTTTTCGTATTCGCCGCGCTGCGCGTAAGCAATATATTGCATTACGTTAAGCTCCTGTGTGCAGCTCTTCGTGCACGCGTTACAGCCGATACAAGAATAAATCTCGGGATAAAGCTGCATCATAATTTGCTGCGTGGGCTTAATCTTTTCAATGTCGTACACCTGCTTTACGAGCGGGAAGAACGGAAGCGTAGCCACGTACATTCCCTCCTCCACTTTCGTCTGACAAGCAAGGCAGGTTTTTAATTCCTGTTGGCCGTGAATACGATAGATCGTTGCGCAAGCGCCGCAAAAACCGTTTCTGCAACCGCAACCGCGTACGAGCTGATACCCCGCGTATTCCATCGCTTTCATAATCGTCAAGCTTTCCGGCACTTGATAGCGTTTACCGAAAAGATATACGTTTACCATTTTTTCCATTTCTTTCTCTCCTTAGTATTCGTCGGGAAGCTCGTCAAGCTCGGTCATACGGAAAACAGGTCCGTCCTTGCAAACAAACTTATCCCCAACGTTACATCTACCGCATTTACCAACGCCGCATTTCATACGAAGTTCCAACGTCGTGAATACGCGGGATTTATCAAAGCCAAGCTCCAAAAGACCCGCAAGCGTAAACTTGATCATAATCGGAGGACCGCAAAGCACCGCCGTCATATTCGGATCCAAGCCAAGCTCTTTAACGTAGGCAGGTACGAATCCAACGTGTCCATCCCAACCCTCCTGCGGACGGTCGATCGTAAGATAAACTTCAAAATTTTTCTCGTTCATCCACTCCGTTTTGATCTCGTCGAAATCCACAAGATCGTCCATACTTCTTGCGCCGTAAACGATTACGACCTTGCCGTAATTTTCACGGTAATGACGGACGTAGTTGATAACGCTTCTTAACGGTGCCAAGCCGATACCGCCTGCAATGAACAACAGGTCTTTTCCCTTGAAATCTTCTTCTACGGGGAAGTTTCTGCCATAAGGCCCACGAACGGTAACGTACGCTCCTACCTCCAAAGCATGCAAAACCTCGGTGACGCAACCGCATTTTTTAATAGAAAATTCCATGTATTCTTTATTCGTGGGCGACGAAGTGATAGAGAACATACATTCCCCCACTCCGGGAACGGATACCATAGCACATTGCCCGGGCATATGCTCGAACAGTTTTGCACCGTCCGTACCCACCACACGGAAGGTCTTAACGTCTGGCGTATCCTTACGAATATCCGTGATGACGCCGATTTTCGGAATGAGCGTTTCTTCAATCATTTTTCTTACCTCCCAAAGTTTTGATCACTTTGACGATATTTAAATTCTGCGGGCATTTATTGACGCATCTCCCGCAACCTACGCAAGAATACAATCCGTCGTTTTGAGAAGGATAGTACACGAGCTTATGCATAAATCTTTGACGGAATCTTTGCATTTGCGTCGTACGGCTATTCCCGTGCGCCATAAGCGTGAAATCGGAATACATACAAGAGTCCCAGCAACGATAACGAATAACGCCGTCGTGCGTCTTAAAATCACGGATATCGAAACATTGACAGGTCGGACAAACGAACGTACAAGTACCGCAACCAAGACAAGCCTCGCTCAGCTCTTCCCATTGAGGTGCCTCGAACAATTCATTCAAATTCTCAGGCTTAAATCTTGAAAGATCAAGCTGCGCAAACGGAAGCTTTTTCAAGATCTCCGTCGTCTTTTCCTGCTGCGCTTTCACTTCGGCGTCGCCGCCTTCTTCAACGAATTCTTTTATCAGCGCGATTAAGGCTTCGCCCTTTTCGGTATTCGCCTGAACGTACAAATAGCTTTCGTCAAGCCAAGAGGTCGCGTCGCCGAGAGGGGAAGTTGCGTCGATACCGAATACACCGCAAAAACAACTTTCTTCGGGGCGAGAACAAGCGAGCGTAACGATCGTCGTCGCCTCTCTTCTTGCCTGATAAAAAGTGTCTACGGGGTCGGCAAGGAACACCTTATCCAAAACCTCGATCGCTTTATAATCGCAAGCTTTTACGCCAAACAGCACGAAAGGCTTTTTCTCGTCGCGAACGTCAACGATTTCAAGCGCTTTTCCCTCTGTCTTGAATTTCATCATATTTTCCGTAGACGGAAAAAACATATTTTTAGGGGATTTTACCGTTTTAAGCGTTTCTAAGGAAACCTCTTTCCCCTCTTTCCAAATTTCGTAATTGACTTCCCCCGCACGTTTAACAGGAATGAAAAGCCCCATGCTTTCATTGATTTTTGCGTACAGAGCGTTCAATTTTTCTTTCGCAATTCTCAGCATTATTTTTCCTCCCCTTTAAACACGTCCGAAGGCTCTCCGTCCTCTTCATTATAAGAGGTGAGAGGCGTTTTTCCCTCTGCCGTTTCTCCCGCCTGATATTCTCCGTACAATCCGTCGATATCTTTGATGAATTTTCTATTCAACAAGTGTAAAGGAATTCCCTGCGGGCAAACACGGCTACATTCGCCGCAATCGGTACAACGCCCCGCCACGTGGAAAGCACGAATGATATGGAAAAGCTGTTCTTCAAACTTATCGTCATTTGCCTTTGCCGCAATGCCCGACGCAGGATTGTCGAATACGCATTTCATACAAGAACACGCAGGGCATACGTTACGGCAAGCGTTACAACGAATACACTTGGAAAGCTGTTCGCGCCAGAAGGTAAAACGTTCTTCCTCCGACATTGCCTCTAACTTCTCAACGTCCTCAAAACGGTCTTTCTTTCCCGCTTGCATTTCGCGCAAAATAATCTCTTCGTCTTTGACCTGATGCACCTTGCTCTTACAGGTTTCGCACTTTCCAAGCAAAACCTCGTCGCGAGAAAATTTTGTTTCCCCGTAAAGAGAAGAAACTACGATCTCCTCCCCATTTTCGTTCACCTCGGTAATCGCGGAAACGCCAAGCTTTTTCATCTTTTCCACGGAAAGCTTTCCTTGACATTCGATCGCGATCACGTAAATATTTTCTCTGATCACTCTATGTTCCTTGAAAAGCTGATTAAGACTAAACGAATCGCAAGGCTTTAAAAAGATCGCCGTTTTTCCGGGGTTTTTGCTTACCTTAATCAAATATTTGGAAAGGTTTGCCCCGCAAAAACTGTTATAAACGAAGTCGTTAAGCTCTTCTACCGTTTCAAATACGGCGGGCATGGGATCGAAATAAAATTCCCCTTTCTTCCAACCGACCACGCGCGCCACTTCGCCGCTTTCAAGCAACGCTTTCGCACGTTCGATCATTTTCAGTTCTATATCACGCATATTACTTACCCTCCTTTACACGAAGGTCGGTAAGGCGTTTGTTTTCACCAAGCGCCGTCACCGTTTTTACAAAATCGTTCATGACCTCCGAGAATTTTGCGCCCTCGGCCGCGGAAACCCACTCCACGCGAGTACGCTCTTTCTCAATCCCCATATAGTTAAGGAAGCTGAACAAAAGCGCCATTCTTCTTCTCGTATAATAATTCCCCGTCACGTAATGACAATCCCCGGGATGACAGCCGCAAAGGATCACGCCGTCCGCGCCTTGCTGAAAGGCTTTCAAGACGAACGTGGGATTTACACGGCAGGAACAAGGTACGCGAATAATTTTTACGTTCGCGGGATAGGTAAGACGACTAGACCCTGCAAGGTCTGCGCCTGCATACGAACACCAGTTGCAGCAAAACGCCACGATATTCGGCGTAAATTCTTTCTTTTCCGTTACTTCTTGCATATCGCTTCCACCTCCGACATGATTTGTTTGGAGCTAAACCCTCTCAGATCCATTGCTCCGGAAGGACAGGTAACCGTACAAGCACCGCACCCCTGACATACCGCGGGATTGACCGACGCTACGCGGCGAACTTCCGTTTTTCCACCGCCAAGACGGAATTCTTTCTCCACGTATGTGATCGCGCCGTAAGCACAAACGTTTGCACATTGACTGCAACCGTTACACATTGCCTCGTCGGGCGTCGCAACGCAAGGATTGGTTTTCAGCTTAGATTTCGCCAAAAGCCCGATTACTTTCGCCGCGCAAGCCGACGCCTGCGATACCGTTTCGGGAATATCTTTCGGGCCTTGACATACCCCCGCAAGATATACGCCCGCCGTAGGACTTTCCACAGGACGAAGCTTTGCGTGCGATTCGGTGAGGAAATTGTTCGTGTCGATACTTGCCGTAAGCAAAGTAGCAATCTTTCTCACGGAAGGCTCGGGTTCGATCGCCGTCGCAAGTACGACCAAATCGGAAGCGATCGTAACTTGTTCGTTATCAATCAAATTAGAACCCTGCACCATGAGTTTCCCGTTTTCATTATAGACTTTCCCGACCATACCTTTGATATAATCCACGTCGTACTGTTCTACCGCGCGGCGATAGAATTCGTCGTAGTTTTTACCGGGCGTACGAATGTCTATATAGAATACGTGCACCTCGGTATCGGGATATTTTTCACGGATCATCATTGCGTGCTTTGCCGTATACATACAGCAAATCTTCGAGCAATAAGGCTTTCCGCAACCGCTCGTATCACGAGAGCCGACGCATTGAATAAAGGTAACTACTTTCGGATGCTCTCCGTCGGAAGGACGGAGCAAAACGCCGTTCGTAGGGCCAGCCGCGTTCATTAAACGCTCTAACTCCAAAGAAGTGATAACGTCTTTATTGTCCGCATAACCGAATTCGTTAAAATTGTCAAGAGCAATCGGTTTAAAGCCCGTCGCAACAACGATTGCGCCGTATTTACGCTCGATAAACGTATCCTTTTGTTCGTAGTCAATTGCTCCCGCCTCACAGAATTTTTGGCAAATTCCGCATTTTCCCGTCTTAAACTTAATACATTGCGTCGAGTCGATCACAGCGACGTTAGGAATTGCCTGTGCAAACGGAATGTGAATAGCAGGACGGGTGTCCAAATTCATATTGAACTCGTTCAGCCCTTTCTTCGACGGACACTTCTCCATACAAATCTTACAGCCCGTGCACTTTGTTTCGTCAACAAAGCGCGCCTTTCTACGGATTTTGACGTTAAAATTCCCGACAAAGCCCTTTACCTCTTCGACCTCCGAATAGGAAAGAATGTCGATATTTTCGTGCTGCGCACAGTCCACCATTTTCGGGGTAAGAATACAAGCCGAGCAGTCAAGCGTAGGGAAGGTCTTATCCAGCTGCGCCATACGACCGCCGATCGTCGCGTTCTTTTCCACGATATCTACTTGGAACCCTGCGTCCGCAATATCAAGAGCCGCTTGGATCCCCGCGATCCCGCCGCCGATCACAAGCGCACGCTTTTCCACAGGGCTTTCGCCCGCCGTCAACGGCGCGTTGAGCTTGACTTTCGCGATCGCTGTACGTACGAGAACGATTGCCTTTTCCGTGGCTTCGTCCATATCCTTATGGATCCAAGAGCAATGTTCGCGAATGTTTGCGATCTCTACCATATACGGATTAAGTCCCGCCGCCTCCGCTGCTTTACGGAAAGTAGCTTCGTGCATACGGGGAGAACACGCCCCGACAACAATCCCCGTCAGGTTGTGTTCTTTGATCGCGTTCTTAATAAGCTGTTGACCGTTCTCCGAGCACATATACTGATAATTATCGCTAAATACGACGCCCGGTTCGGCTTTGATCGTTTCCGCTACCTTTTTTACGTCAACAGTCGCTGCAATATTACTGCCGCACCAACAAATAAAAACACCTATTCTTTGCATTTTATTTACTCTCTTTCTTTTGATTTTTCCGTTTATTTATTATACTTTCTGTACGCGCTGACAAGAAGCTGTTGAGGGATCAACTCGTCTACGATAGGAGGAATGTCTTCCGCCTTAATACCGTTTTTGCCCTGCATACGAACAACCGTATCGCGCACCGCCTCTACTACCGCCGCCGGTGCCACCCCTCTAGGGCAACGCTCTACGCAAGCCATACAGGAAAGACAGCTCCAAATCGCTTCACATTCTAACAGCTTTTCAAGCTTGCCTTGGGCGAGTAGGCTAACGAACTGATGGGGTTTGATATCCATCTCTTTAAATGCGGGGCATCTGCCCGAGCATTTTCCGCATTTCATACATTTTTTTACGTCCGTACCGCTGAGGGTCGAAATATTTTCCAAGCGTTCTTCTCTCGTCATTCTTCCACCCCCAACGCTTCGGCAAGAAGCTCCGTAAAATATCTTACGGGCAGGATCCCACCACCGTTCGCCTGTAAGTTATACAGACACAAAGGACACGCCGTAATCACCTCTTCCGCGCCCTTTTCTTTGGCGCTCGAAAGAACCTTTTCGCTTTTCTTTTTCGGCAATTCTTTGTTTTTCAAGCCGACGTAAGCCCCGCAACATTCGTTTCGGAAAGGATAAACGACGGGAGTGCCGCCGATCGAACGGATAAAGTCTTCAATAATCGTCGGGTTCTCGGGATTATCAAACGCCATTACACCGCTCGGACGCAACAGCAAACAACCGTAATACGCCCCGATTTTTCTGTTCAACGGATTTTTTACTGCCTTGCGGATATTGTCAAAACCAACGACGTTTTTCAGCATTTCTAAATAATGCAAAACCTCCGTTTCGCCTTTATACGGCTCGTCGAATTTTGAATAATTATTCGCGCGGATAGCAATGTCGCCGCCCGCTTTCATGTCCTCGTTGGTACGCTTGATCACATTATGACACGCCGAACAAAGAGTAAGCAGTTTCCCGCCGTTGCGTTTCGCGTATTCCAGCGCGCGTACCGCCGACAATTTTGTTGCGATCTCGTCCGTTCCCATGGGATAGACGGCGCCGCAGCATTGCCAGTTTTCAATTTCCTCCATCTCTACGCCCAAAGCCGCCGCGCATTTTCGCGCCGTTTTGTCCAACGCTTGCGCTTTGGTTTTCAGCGTACAGCCGGGATAATAACAAAGTTTCATATCGTTACTACCTTTTTTCTTTATTTCTGTGGATAAGCCATTTCTTCGGGACGGAATACTTCGTCGAATTTTTCCGCCGTCAAGAAGCCGAGCGCTACGCAAGCCTCTTTCAAAGAAATATTTTCTTTATACGCTTTCTTCGCCGTCTTTGCAGCGTTCTCATAGCCGATATACGGATTTAACGCCGTTACGAGCATAAGCGAATTATAAAGATTATGTTTCATTTTTTCCTTATTTGCTTTGATCCCCGTCACGCAATTTTTCTCAAAGGAAATAATTCCGTCGGAAAGCAAACGCACCGATTGCAGGAAATTATAAATAATGACGGGCATGAATACGTTCAATTCAAAATTGCCCTGCGACGCTCCAACGCCTACCGCCACATCGTTTGCCATGACTTGTACTGCCACCATGGTCATAGACTCGCATTGCGTGGGATTTACCTTTCCCGGCATAATGGACGAGCCGGGTTCGTTTTCAGGAATGAAAATCTCCCCAAGTCCGTCACGAGGACCGCTTGCAAGCCAACGAACGTCGTTTGCAATCTTCATCAGGTTACAAGCAAGCGCTTTCAACGCACCGTGCGCAAATACAAGCTCGTCTTTCGCGGTGAGAGCGTGGTACTTATTTTCAGCCGTGACAAACGTTTTCCCCGTCAAGGCGCTAACCTGCGCCGCGACCTCTTCCGCAAAGCCCTTAGGTGCGTTCAAGCCCGTACCAACAGCCGTACCGCCAAGCGCAAGTTCTTTTAAGCCGTCAAGCGCAAGCGTTAATTGCGCCTTGGTCTTTTCCACCATGTTTCTCCAACCGCTAATCTCCTGCGAGAAAGCAATGGGAACAGCGTCCTGCAAATGCGTTCTACCGCTTTTTACAATCCCCTCGTTTTCCGTTTCTAAACGTTTTAACGTTTGGATCAATTGATCCATTGCAGGGAAGAGCTTGTCTTCAATCGACAGCACGGCAGCAATGTGCATTGCCGTCGGGAAAGTGTCGTTTGAGCTTTGGCTTTTATTGATATCGTCGTTGGGGTGCAGCAGTTTTTCTCCCGCAATCTCGTTGCCACGGTTTGCGATTACCTCGTTCGCATTCATATTCGACTGCGTACCGCTGCCCGTCTGCCAAACCACAAGCGGAAAATGGGAATTGAGTTTCCCTGAAATCACCTCGTCACACGCCGCGCCGATCGCTTTGACCTTCGCCTCGGAAAGCTTGCCGAGCTTATAGTTGGCAAGTGCCGCCGCCTTTTTTAAGATCCCAAAAGCGTGCGTAATTTCACGAGGCATTACCTCGTCGCCGATTCTGAAATTTTGATAGCTCCGCTGCGTTTGCGCCGCCCAGTATCTGTCTGCGGGGACCTGCATTTCCCCCATTGTGTCTTTTTCAATACGGTATTCCATATTCATTTCTCCGTGGTTTAAATTTCAAGCTGAGCAATAACTGCTTTCATTGCCTCTGCGCTTCTACGGAATTTTTCCGTTTCTTCGTCCGTAAGCTTAGGCGCGAGCGTTGTTTTGATCCCCTCTTTGCAAAGCACGCAAGGCAGACTGATCACGACGTCCTCCACACCGTATTCACCCGTAAGCATCACCGAAACGGGAAGAATGGTATCGGTACCCGAATAGATTGCTTTCACCGCGTAGCAAACGGAAGCGGCGATCCCATAGAAAGTGGCGCCCTTGCCCGCAATAATCTTGCCGCCTGATTTTCTCACGTATTCCTCCACCTCTTCGTGCGTATAGTCAGGCACGCTCACGGCAGATTTATTCGTGATTGCATTTTCATAATCTGCAAGAGGAATTCCCGAAATGTTGACGAGCGACCAAGGCACGAAAGAAGTATCGCCGTGCTCACCGTAAACATAGCCGTGAATTTGCGTGGGATTGACCGAATACAATTCGGCAAGCTTGGTGCGTAAACGCGTCGTGTCAAGGCTCGTCCCCGAACCGATTACGCGAGTATGCGGAATCCCCGTAAGCTTGCAAAATACGTACGTCAGCACGTCTACGGGATTTGCCACGAACATATAAATAGCGTCGGGCGCGTATTTAACGATCTCCGGTGCAATAGATTTGAGAATATTGACGTTGGTCTGCGCAAGGTCAATACGGGACTGACCGGGCTTTCTCCCCACCCCTGAGGCAATCACGACGATATCCGAACCTACGGCGTCTTCGTAAGTACCCTCTTTAACCCTTGCCGGAACAAGGAAAGGCGCCGCTTGTTTAATATCGACAGCCTCTGCTACCGCTTTATCGTTGTTGATGTCGATCAAAACGATATCAGCCGCAATTCCTTGCGTAACCATGGTGTAGGCGATTGACGCCCCTACCCAACCTGCGCCGATAATTGTAATTTTACCATTCATATCTGTATTCTCCGTAAATGATTTTTTCCTAATTTAAAACGAAAAAGAATGAAATTACACTTTTTCACGACTATAATTATATCACAAACGTACAATTATCACAAGAACTTGCGGCGCAAGTTTTCAACTTTTTCTTCTTTAAATCGATAAATTTTTATCATTATCGATAAAAAAATGAAATACAGGAAAATTTTTACAACAAAAAAGTCCTCTGCGCTCGCAGAGAACCTTTTCACTTTTTCTTTAATCGCCAAGGAGCGTCGTAAACAGTACGAGCGTGCCCTCCCCAACGGTCAACACGCCGCTAACGATAAAAACCCATTCCACCGTGCCGCCTTGATTGAACAGTAGAAACAAACCGATCAGCATACAAACGACGGGTTTTAAGTATTCCAAAATAGCGCGCCAGTTTTTTCCAAAGGGTATGCAAGAACGCATCAGTTCGTAAATCCAACAAACGCCAAATACAAGCAGGAGCGCTGCAAAGACGTACAAGATTGCCGAAACAAGCAACCACCCGAACGCTAAGACGAGCGCGCCAATTGCGCATTCCACTGCTCCGCGCGCAAAATTTTTCCGAACGAGATCCAGCGCCCCGATTACTAATAACGCCAGCCCTACGACGATACACGCAACGTTGAGTATCTCGCCTTTCAAAATAATCAAGAGAACGCCGAGCGCCAAAGCAACAACGGCAGCAACGATTTTTTCCGTCCTATTCACTATAACTCCTCATTATTTTTTTAACCGTTACAGTCGCAACGCGAATCCCCCCGCGAGCATAACGACGCGCAGCGCGAGCGCAAGGATAGGAATTCTCCTTATTGCAGCAGCCGCAAAAGGAATAGCTGCCGCATTGATCCGCTCCCGCCGCTACGCTTGCAAACCATTTTACTTCATCAAATCTCGTTTGTTCTTCTTTTAACTTCATATTTTTCTTCCTCCGTAATATTCTATTTTTTCTTTTGTGAAAATATCCCTATTTTTTCATAAAGACCGCAGCGAAATTTCGCCACGGCCTCAATTGTTTGTATTTATACCCGCCAGCCCCGCGCGTTGCAACGAAAAGTTGCAAACGCCCAAGCCGCTTTTTCCGATCGTATCTCACCGCTCCGTCTTTCCCGACGGACATTGACGCCGACAGGGTCGGTTTTCCCCGATGCCTTTCGGCTCGGTTTTGCTTATAGTATACTATATTCTATGCAAACACAAACAAAAAGTTTCCTAATTTACATGGAAATCATCTGCAACGTTTCGTAGAGTTGATAGTTAAACTTCTTTTTCATGGAAACAGCCTCGATAATATCCATATCAATAATCTTATTATCGTGGATCCCAACCGCACGGTTTCCGATACCGTCGCGAAGTAAACGAACCGCCTTGTTCCCAAATTGCGCCGCAAGCATTCTGTCTGCCATGGACGGAGAACCGCCGCGCTGTACGTGACCGATACAGGTAGGACGAACGGCGTGCGTCGTAATGGATTGTAATTTCTTCGCAAATTGTTCCGCGCTCATAACACCCTCTGCAATTACAATAATATTTGAGTGTTTCCCGTTCGCCCTCGAACGGTTAATGCGCGCAACGATATTCTCCAAATCAAAGGAAATCTCGGGTACAACGATAATCTCCGCACCCGACGCAATCCCGCTATACAAAGCGATATCGCCGCAATGTCTACCCATGACCTCAACGACGGAAACACGCTCGTGCGACGTCATAGTATCACGCAATTTATTGATAATGTCAAGACACGTATTGACTGCCGTATCAAAACCAAGCGTATAGTCGGTGTACTGCAAGTCGTTGTCGATCGTACCAGGGATCCCGATCGTCGGCACCCCGTATTGCTCCGAAAGCACTTTTGCGCCGCGGAACGAGCCGTCGCCACCGATCACGACTAAACCCTCAATCCCATGCTTTTCCAGCGTTTTTACCGCCTTTTCCTGCCCTTCTTTCGTCAGCATTTCCAAGCATCTCGCCGTACGAAGCTTCGTACCGCCGCATTGCACGATATTCGATACGCTTCGCATTTCTTGCTTGATAACAATATCGTCCATAAGACCTGCGTAGCCACGCTCGATCCCATACACTTCCATTCCAAAATAAATCGCCGTACGAACGACTGCGCGGATTGCCGCATTCATGCCCGGCGCGTCGCCGCCGCTCGTCAATAATCCGATTCTCTTCATAATTTTTCTCCTTATAGTATTGCCTATCTATATTATTATAGCAAAATTTAAGAGAAAATCAAGCATTTTAAAGATCTTTTTTATATTTAACAGAAATTTTTTTACAGGAAAATGTTAGTTTATAACAACTTGATGCAACTTTCGTTCAAAAAGTAGCTAAGCTCCGCCATCAGCGCGCGATCGGGCTTCACTTTTTGCGAGCAGACGAGCTTTTTGCCGTCCCTAACAAAGATGACCGTTGTTTCCCCCGCATAAAAGCAAAGGGTTTCCATCAGCTCCTCAACGTCCGCGTCCTCCATACCGCTGATATTCAGCCAAAGTGTTTTTTCCGCGTCACTTTTTGCCGTTTGCGACGGGGGAGCGTTTGTTTTTGCCGGCTGTTTTTCTTCGGGCAAGGCAACCTTTTGCTCCGTCGCTACCGTTTTTTCCTCTTTTTCGTCCGCATTGAACTCCGTCATTCTTTCCACAATAATTGACGGGGCCTTTTCGTCGTTGATACTGATCTTCCCGCTTATTTTTACGACCACGTCCGCGTCAAGAAAGTTCCTGACGCGATCGTACACTTTCGGGAAACAAACGCACTCGATCGTACCGTACATATCTTCAACGGTGACGAACGCCATAAATTGTCCCGAACGGGTAGGAATTTTTTTATACGCAGAAACAAGCGCACCCATAGTAATAGGTTGCTCGTGCGCGATTTCCGTATACGTCTTTTCGCCAGTTTCCTCGTCCTCCGTATAGGCGTTGAGCATAGAACAGTTAAACGTACAGTCGGCAAAGTATGAAGCGTATTTTTCAAACGGGTGTCCGCTGACGTAAACGCCGAGCACCGATTTCTCTTTAGAGAGCTTTTCCATTGTGTCGTATTCGGGAATATCGGGATAAGTAATCTCGATCGACTGCTCCTCCAAAATCTCCCCAAACAAAGAGAGCTGCTTACCCGACTTTTGTTTATCTCTACCCGCAACGCGCCCCATTACCTCTTCGTATACGGCGGCATATTGTGAACGGCTATGCCCAAAGCAATCGAACGCGCCCGAATAAATCAAGCTTTCTACAATCCGTTTATTGACGTATTTAGTGCAACGGGAAATAAAATCGGAAAAATCTTTAAAAAGTCCGTTCTCTTCACGCTCTTTTATGACCGCGTCGATCGCGTCCTGCCCTACGCCGCGAAGAGCGCCAAGGCCGATCCGAAGACCGTTTCCCTCCACCCAGAAAATCGTCCTCGATTTATTGACGTCGGGAGGAAGAACTTCGATATTCTTTTCTTTCATGTACATAATGTACTTAGAAATTTCCTCGATTTTGTCAATACGGTCGTTTAAGATACCCGCCAAGAATTCCTTAGGGTAGAAATATTTCAAATACGCCGTACGGTAAGCCACGACGGCATAAGCCGCGGCGTGCGATTTATTGAAAGCGTAGGAAGCAAAGCTTTCCATATCCGCAAAGATTTTTGCCGCCACCTCCGCAGGGATCCCGAGCGCAGCGCAGCCCGTAATACCGCTTGCCGGATCGCCGTAGATAAATTTGTCCTTTTGCGCCATCAGCTCTTTCTTTTTCTTTTTTGCCATGGCGCGACGAACGAGGTCTGCTTGCCCGAGGGAATATCCCGCAAGCTGTTGGAAAATCTGCATAACCTGTTCTTGATAAATGATAACGCCGTAAGAATTTTTCAAAATCGGTTCCAAATAGGGCGTATCGTAAACAATTTTATGCGGATTGTGCTTATTCTCAATATATTTCGGAATGAAATCCATAGGGCCGGGACGGTAAAGCGAAATCCCCGCAATCAAATCTTCCAAACAGTTTGGTTGCAGATCTTTCATGAACTTTTTCATGCCGCCTTGTTCAAGCTGGAATACCGCGTCGGTATCCCCCGACGAAATAAGCTGATATGCCTCGGGCACGTCCACGCCGATCTCGTTGAAATCTATCGTGATCCCCTTGCCCTCCTTAATATAAGAGAGGGTATTTTCAATATCCGTCAAGGTGGTGAGCGCCAAGAAGTCCATTTTCAACATTCCTACGGACTCCGCCTCTTTCATGTCGAATTGCGTGACGATATCCCCGTCAGCACCGCCGTTTCTTGCAAGTGGAACGTTATCGGCGAGCACTTTATTGCATATAACGACCCCCGCCGCGTGCTCGGAGGTGTTTTTAGGCATACCTTCAAGCTTTAACCCCATGTCGATAACGCGGTGCAAATCTTCGTTATTTTCATAAACCTCGATAAATTCAGGGTTCTTCTTCCTCTTCTGTTCGTCTAGCTTCTTTTCGATATCCTGCCGTTTCTCTTCGCTCAGCGTATCGTCTTTAAGCTGTTTTTCAAGTTTCGGAATCTTCAAGCCCAACAATTCGCTAATCGTGGACTTTCCGTCCATGAGCTTTGCAACCTTATCCGTTTCCGAATACGGCACTCCCATAACGCGCCCGACGTCCTTGATGACGGCGCGCGAAGCAAGCGTACCGAACGTGACAATCTGCGCAACGTTCTCAGGATGATACTTATTGCGCACGTATTCAATCGTTTCCGCCCTACGCTTGGTGCAAAAGTCTACGTCAAAGTCGGGCATGGAAACACGGTCGGGATTTAAGAAACGCTCGAAAATAAGGTCGTATTTAAGCGGATCAACGTCGGTGATCCCGATGGCATAGGCAACAATACTGCCTACCCCCGAACCACGTCCGGGACCTACCGCGATCCCGTGCAATCTCGACCAGTTGATATAATCCCAAACGATTAGGAAATAGTCGGCAAAGCCCATTTTGATAATAATACCCAGCTCGTACTCGACCCGCTGTTTAATGGTATCCGTAATTTCTTTATACCGTTTAGGGATCCCCTCCCACGCAAGGCGGGTAAGATAGTCGGGCGAACTCGAACCGTCCTCGGGCTTGTAAAGCGGAATGAGCGAGGTGTCGCGGATAGGCTCGCCGTCGGGTTTTAAATCAAACGCAGGCTCCTCGATCTTATCCGCGATCACGCGGGTATTGCTGATCGCCTCGGGCACGTACTGAAAAAGCTCCAACATCTCGTCGCCCGATTTCATATAAAATTCTTGCGTATCGAATTTCATTCGTTTGGGGTCGGCAAGCGTCTTTTTCGTCTGAATACAAAGGAGAACGTCGTGCGCCTCCCAGTCCTCTTTTTTAATGTAATGAACGTCGTTGGTCGCAACGAGTCCGATATCCAGCTCCCGCGCGATTTTGATCAAATCGGGAATGACCTGTCGCTCCTCCATGATACCGTGGTCTTGAAGCTCGATATAGAAATCGTCGCCAAAGACGTCTTTCATCTCTTTTGCCCATTGCTTGGCACCCTCGTAATCCCCGTTCATGAGAAGCTGAGGCATTCTGCCCGCAAGACAGGCAGACAGGCAAATGATCCCCTCCGAATATTGCTTGATCAAATCGTAGCTGATACGCGGTTTTCCGTAAAAGCCCTCGATAAAGGAAAGAGAATCAAGCTTGACGATATTTTTATAGCCCACTTTATTTTTCGCCAAAAGAACGATATGCTCCGTTTTTGTTCCGGGACGCTTATCGTGATGATCGTCTGTTGCGTACAGCTCGCAACCGATAATGTATTTGATCCCCTTTTTAACGCACTCTTCCGCGAAATATAAGGTGGCGTACATATTCCCGTGATCGGTTACGGCACAAGCGTCGATCTTATTTTCCACCAAGTAGGAAACTAAATCATCCACCTTTGCCGCCCCGTCAAGCAAGCTATACTCCGTATGCAAATGTAAATGCACAAAATCCGTCATTCTCTTATTCCTCTTCTTTTGTAAATTTCTCTGCGTAACTCATCAGTTTCCGCATACGGTGATTTAAACAACTCTTACTGATCTTTAACCGCTGAGCAAGCTCCTTTAAGCTCATTGACGGGTTTTTTACTCTCAGATCGGCAATCTCTTTCAGCTCCTCCGAAAGTTCGTTTAACGCCCCAAGCTTTTTCATACGCTCGATCGCCATGACCTGTTTTACAGCCGCTTGTACCGTTTTATCCATATTTCCCGCATAGCAGTTTGCCGCACGGTTACTGCGGTTGGACTCGTCGCGCTTTTCTAAAAACGCCGTGAATTTTCTCAAAGCATTCTCCGCCGAAACAACGGACAAGAAGTCGGAAATCGCCTCCTTGCTCTTGATGTAAACGACAAATCGTTCCTTTCTTTGCGCCGTTTTCGCCAGCAATTCAAAATCGCCGAGTAGCGCGCAAAAATCGTCCGCGATCCCCTCTTCCGAAAAAGCAAACTCCAAATGATAACCCGTCGAGGCTCCCTCTCTTGGAACGCTGCAACTCCCGCCGCCGAGAAAGGCGCCCTTGATAAAAGCAATTCTGGCACTTTCGTCCTCTACGAGAGAATGTTCGATCCAGCTTTTAAACCCGTCCGCTTTTTTTCGCAAAAAGCCAAGCTCTTTCAACACCCTCGCGCCCTCTGAAACGGGACAATGCAAAAGCAGCTTGTCCCTGCCGCTCAAACGGTCTTTTGCGGCGTGAGCAACGGAAAGCTCTATTCCAAACGCCTCGTAAAATAAAGCGGTGAAAAACTCGGCGATCTTCTCCGATTCGCTTACGATAAAAAAGGTAGGGATACCGTCCGTAAAGCCCACCTCACCGCTTGTACGCACAAAAGCGGACAACGCCGCTTTTGTCGCCGCAGTCCTTTCCCGCTCTCCAACAATATGCGAAAAGCTTTTCGTGATCAGCTCTTTCTTTAAATCGGAAGTAAAATTCATCTCTCGTTACAATCCTTGGCGCAATTTATACGCCTGAAACCGAAAGGCAGGCAATCTACCCTCGACGTTGTCTATCCTTTCCGTCGGAAAAGAGAGCCGCGCAAGCTGCTCTTCCACGATCCGTTTATCCCCCACTCTTGACGCCGCGTGTGCGTCGGAATTGATTAAAAAGCGAACGGAGGTTTTTGCAGTCATCTCCATAAGCTCCTCGTCCGTCAAATGCGTTTTTTTGGAATTAAGCTCGATATACGTTCCGTAATCAGCCGCACATTTCGCCACCTCAATCGCATCACAAGGAAACCGATAAGACAGGTGTGTAATCGCGTCTATCGGATTGTTTTTGATAGCGTTGATATACGTCTTGGTGTTTCGCTTAACGACGCTATCGTTCGGTTTCATTTTAAGACTGTTGCGGACGAGCATGGAGAAAAAGTCCGACGCCGTAGCCGTTTTGACAAGCAGATGATACCCGCAAAGGAAAAAATCAAAATTCGGATAATCGCTTTCTTTTAAATCGGTCTTACCGTTTAAGCCAAGCAAATTCGCCTCCACGCCCACAAGTACTCTTACCCCGTATTCCTTTTCTGCGACCGCCGCTTCTTCTTTGAGTTTCGCAAGGTCTTTGCGGCGTATTCCAAACGCCATATGGGCAAAACCGTGGTCTGCAATTCCCAGCTCTTTTAAGCCTTTTTCTTTCGCGGCAAACGCGTTTTCCGCCACCGTGTTTTTTCCGTGGGAAAATGGGGTATGCGTATGATAATCGGCTGTAAGTATCATCTTTTCTCCTTTGCAATTATTCCAGTCGCCGTATCTCCTCTTCAAGTGCGATCCCATACTGCGCGTACACGGCGTTTTTGATAAGTCCGATCAGCGCTATAATATCTTTCGCCGTCGCGTTGTTGTCGTTTATAATAAAGTTTGCGTGCGTTTCCGAAACGACCGCACCGCCATTGCGAAGTCCTTTCAGTCCCGCTCCCTCGATCAGCCTACCCGCCGAGTCGCCGTCGGGGTTTTTAAACACGCAACCCATGCTTCTACCCTTAGGCAGCCATTCTCTTTTTTGCAGATATTCGCGCTTTCTATCAGCCACGATTTCCGAGGTGGTTTCCTCCAAATCAAAAATTACCGCAAAGATAACGCCGCCCTCTTCCATAAAGCGGCTGCGTTTATACGAATACCCGCAATCGGCTTTCGGGTAAGAGCGCAACTCCCCTTTATCATATACAATCACGTTTTTTACGATCTCGTCGAAACGGCGATCGCGCACCCCTGCGTTCATGAACGCCGCACCGCCGATCGTCGCGGGAATCCCCGCAAGAAACTCGCCGCCGCTTCTGCCGTGTTTTTCGCAATCCTTTAAAAACGCACCTACGGTGACCCCCGCATACACGAGCGGATCCTTTCCAAACGAGCCGCCCACCAAATATCGAGTAAAAATAAGTAGCGTTTGATTTTCTCCGTCCAAGGGCAGTACGTTACTGCCACAGCCGAGAACGTAATAACGAATTCCGTTCTCCTGACAAAAATCCACAACGGCGATCATTTCCGTAAAGCTTCTGGGATATACCGCCCCCGCATACCGCCCTCCGCATCCGACCGTGCAGCATTTTGCCGCATTGTACGGACATTCCGAAAGCAGATCGGGAAACTGCCGTTTGAAAAAAAGAGCGAACTCCTCCAAGTTTAATCTCCTATATTGTAACATATTTTTTTTATTTTTGAAAGTGTTTCAGCTCCTTTTCAGGAAATTTTTCAAAAGTTCCTTGTTTGAGCCGTGCAGAACAGAGAGCGCCGCGTTTTTCATTTCCTCGCTTGCACTCTCGTCCATAAAGGGCGACGTCGTATACAAGCGCTTTTCCGCCTCCAACGCGTTCTGCAAGGGCGCGTCGTCGCCGTAAATATCGTATTTTGCGCTAAGCATACCGATCTCCACCACTAATTTTTGACTGGTTTCGGCTAATAAATACTCAATAAAAGCGTTAGCAAGCTTTTTATTTTCCTCTTTTAACGGTGCAATATATTGTTTCAAATCGGAAAATTCGCCGAGCGCACGCATTTTGACCGCCACGCCGCGGGATACAAAGCGACAGGCATCACGTTGCGTTCCTAACAAATACTCGTATTCTCCGTTTAAAAATTTCACGTACGCCGTCGTGGAATCCTCAACGAAAAGCACTCCTGAAAAACCGTACAGCGCCGCCGCCACCAGGGGTTGATTGTTTCCACCCAAGGAAAGGACGGTGTTGGACGCGTTCGCTTTTGAAAAATCCTCCGAAAACGAATACAGCGCGTATCCGCCTTGGCACCAAACGGAGGGTTCAACCAAAGGAGTGCCGCACGAAAAATAACTGCCAAACGAAAGCAGGTCCGGCACCTCTCCTTTTTCCATTGCGGCTTTTGCGCCCGACGGCGTTTTGGCAGATACCATAATCAGCACCCCGTCGTTTTCTTTTTCAAAACGTGCGGCAATCTTTCCCAAAAAGCTAGGCCGCGATCCTTTTCCTCCTTCAAAGGTATCTACGTTCCAAAGACTTAGCACGGTGGTTTTTTTCGGGGCAGAAAAGTCATTACGAGGCACAATCCAAAAGATTGCAACCGCGCATATCAAACAGGTGAGCAGCCACCAAAACGCTTTTTTTAATAAGTAACTTTTCGACATATTTATAGGTATGCCGTTTTTTGCGTTCATAGACCAACGAAAAGACGCGCCGACCGAAGCCGACGCGCCTTAATAAGAGGAAATAAGTATGAGCTATTTAATTTTCGGCGCGATACACAATCTTGCCGCCGACGACCGTATACAGGACGTCGTAATTTTTATTAAGTACGGTGAAATCCGCACGCTTTCCAACCTTGACAGAACCGATCTCGCCGTCCAAGCCAAGATTTTTCGCAGGATTGATCGTCGCGTAGTCAACGGCTTGGGTAAAAGGTACGCCCACCTTTTCAACCACGTTCTGTACGGCACGATTCATCTTCAATACGCTCCCCGCAAGTGTGCCATCTGCAAGTCTTGCCTCGCCGTTTTTCACGTATACCGTCTGCCCGCCAAGCTCGCTAACGCCGTCGGGAATTCCCTTGGCGCGCATAGCGTCGGTGATTAAGGTAAGCTTATCTTTGGGCTTGTTTTTTACAAGCAATTTCATAGCGGGCACGGAAACGTGAATGGTATCCGCAATCATCTCGCAATTCAGCTCGTCAAAAAGCATAGCGCTCCCCACGACGCCAATCTCTCTATGATGCAGAGGGCTTTGCGCGTTATAGGTATGCGTTACGTTCGACGCCCCGTTTTCCACCGCCGTTTGTATCTCCGCGTATTTTGCGCCCGTATGACCGATCGACGCAACGACACCCTTTTCTTTTAAATGCGCAATCAGTTCCCTCGCGCCCTCTCTCTCAGGGGCAAGGGTTACGATCTTGATAGAGTTGCCGCTCGCCTCGTTATACTCGTCAAAGGTTGCAATATCAGGCTCTACCACATATTCAAGCGGTTGTGCTCCTTTATGAGCAGGCGCGATAAACGGCCCCTCCAAATGCACGCCGACCGCTCTTGCACCGTCGTTTTCGCCCGCGCGAAAGGTCTTTACCGCGGAAAGCGCATTCAAAATATTTTCCTTGCTTTGCGTCATTGTCGTAACGAGAAAAGAGGTAGTACCCTCTTTCGCCACCGTCTGCGAAATAATGGAAAGATCGTTCTGCGTGCCGTCCATACCGTCCGAACCGCCCGCGCCGTGAATATGCTGATCGACAAACCCGGGCAAAACGACTGCTCCAACGGGAAGTTCTATCTCCTCCGCCGAGGAGGTGTCGCCGATAAAACGGATTTTTTCGTCAAATTCCACCGTGCAGCGAACAAGACCGCTCCCCTCTACGTACACAACGGCGTTTTTGAAACATTTCATACTACGCCTCCGTTACTCTTTGGTTGCAGGAAGAGAGGCTGCGGCAATACTCTGTCCTACGCGCCTGCTCTTTTCATCAGGCAGCCCGATATCGAGCGCCGCGAATTCGGGATATTCTTCGCCGAGCACCTTCTTACAAGTAGCGAGAATAATGTCCCCGCCTTTACCGCCCATAACACGACCAAGCAAAAGCATATGCTTAATATCGTAAAATTTCGCATAGAAAGGAATGGTGTGCGCCAAATATACGCCGATATCTTCATAAATTTGCGCCGCAAGCGGATCGCCCGCGTCCATCATTGCCTGCACCTCTTTCAATTTTTGCGCAGGGGTAAGCTCGGTTGCAAAAACGTGGCCGCCCGCTTCGGCAAGTTTAATAACGGCGTCTTGCGAAAAATATTTACAACCTACGCCAACGTCGCCGCTCCATTCGTCCACCATTGCCCCCTCGTTGAAATCGACTGGCGCAAACGCAAGCTCCGAAAGCCAACCGTTGATGCCGCCTTGCGTATTGATATACCCAACCGCTTCGCTGGTACCCATCGCAATCCCCAACACGCCGTTGTCGTTCAAGTCGATCGCCCCCGCAAGCGCGGTAACGTCGCCATCGTTAGCAACTTCAAGCGGGATTTCCTTGCCCATTTCTTCCCCAAGCTGTTTGGCTACGTTGATATACATATTCTTCACGTAGTCGCCGTGCACCGACTTGTCCACTTTCAAGAAGAGGGACGCTACCATGATTTTATTATCTACGTACACCCCCGCCGACGAAACGCCGATCGCGTCCACCGTAGGCATCTTGGACGCCGCCGTTCTCATAGCCGTAAGAATTTCGTTATAGTGATAGGTGGGATCCTCCGTGATCTTCGGATTCCAAACGACCTCTTCACTATATACCACCTCGCCGTCGATCACAGCGCTCACCTTTCTGTCCGAACCGCCCGCGTCAAAACCGATACGGCAACCCTTTAAATAGCCGCCGACGCGCATGGAAGCCCCTTTCGTTTCAGGAATTTCGTTCTCTTTAAGCCAAGTCACTTCAAAAGGCCGTTCGTAAACGCCGCTCATAAACTCGACGTCGAACGCCCGCAATCCGCTCGGCGTATATGCTTTTTTCAAATACTCGTAAACGGACTTGCTGCCCGCAACGGAAATCTTAAAGCCGCCGACCACCCAAAGAATGGTCTTAGCCAAACGCTCCGCCACTCGGAAATTGAGGGCGTCGTTCACCCCGTCCTCCAAAGCGTCGTACGTATAAACGTAATTATAGCCGCCGCTACGCTCGGCAACGAGCGTTACTTTGACCGAGCTTCCGCTCGCTTTTACCGTCTTTTCAAAATCGGAAAGCGCTTTTATCATAGGATAAAAATTTTTATCAAGTACGGGCATTTTCATAAATTCTATATCTTCTCCTGTATTTTCTATCATTATTATACACGAACGCCATTTTTTTTCAAGCGAAATTATTTCTCTATTTTTATAAATTCTTTCGCAAAAATTCCCATGAAATATTTTACAAATCTCAAAAAATCTGTTATAATACGAATATGAGTAAAAAACAGCCTAGCAAACAATTTTATAAGCACAAGATCTCTAACTTTCTCAACGTGCAAAAAATCGTAACCGTACATTATCAGGAGCCGGAAAAAAACTATGTTTCCAAGGAGGAAACGCATAATTTCTGGGAAATTAATTACGCGGACAAAAAGGACGTTTACGTTTATTTAGGCGAACAAAAGCACCTATTAAAGCAAGGGGAAATTATTTTTATCAAACCCGACCAACCCCACCGCCTCGAATGTAAAGGAGAAGAAGCAAATATTTTTATCATTTCTTTTGATTGCCGTTCGGAGGGTATGGCTTTTTTCTGTGATAAAAAATACCGCGTTCCCGACGAATACCGTTATTTGTTGCAAAACGTTATGTCCGAGGCGACGGAAACCTTCGTGATCCCCGATTTCGACCCCGATCTTACCAAGCTGGAATTAAAAGAAAATCCCAACCTCGGCGGCGAGCAAGTGCTTAAAAATTCTTTGGAATTGCTACTCATTTATCTATTGCGAAAGGAGTACAATCAAAATTCCCCACAGGAATTTTTTATCTCAAAAATCTCTTCTTCCAGCGCGCTACAAGACGAGATCGTTTATTTCCTTTCCTCTAAGCTTTACGATCGGTTGACGCTTGACGACATTTGCGCGCAGCTACACTACGGAAAAACCTATCTTTGCACCTTTTTCAAGGAAAAGACGGGCATGAGCATTTATCAAACCTATCTAAAACTCAAAACGGACGAGGCGAAAAAACTAATCAGGCGCGGCGTTTCCTTTTCCTCGATCGCGGGAAAGCTGTACTTTGATTCCGTTTCCCATTTTAATTACGTCTTTAAACGGCATACGGGCATGACCCCGGGCGAATATAAAGAAAGCATCAGCAGTAAGTAAAAAGAAGTACCCCGAGAGGTACTTCTTCTTTTATATCCATGAAAAATTAAGCCTGTTTTGCTTTTTGCAAAAGCTCGTTTACCGCGACGGTAAGCTTTTCAAGCTCGGCGTTTGCCGTCGCCTCGTCTTTCGACTTCAAGGAATAGTAAATCTTTAATTTCGGTTCGGTGCCCGACGGACGAACGCAAACGAACGAACCGCCCTCGATCTCGTAATACACACAGTTGCATTTAGGAATATCCATTTCCTCCGTTTTGCTCCGCTTATAATCGGTACGCTTTGCCGCGCTGTAATCGCGGAACGCCGCCACCTTAAAATCGCCAAGCGAGGTCACGGGCATCTTTTTCAATGCATCAACAACGCCGTTCATCTCTTTCATGGCGTTCAAGCCCGAATACTGCAAAGAAACGTTTTTATCGAGAACGTAGCCGTATTTTTGATAAATTTCCTGCAATCTGCCGTAAACCGTTTTTCCAAGATAAGTATAATAGCACACCATTTCCGCGCAAAGCATAGACGCAACGACGGCGTCTTTATCGCGGGCATGGGTGCCGCGAAGATAGCCGCAGGATTCTTCAAAACCGAATACGTACGTATGCTTGCCGTCCGCTTCCCATTGCTTGATTTTTTCGCCGATAAATTTAAAGCCGACGGGGGTTTCGTATAACGTCACGCCGTAGTCGTCGCAAAGTGCCTTCGCCATACCCGTCGTTACAAACGATTTCACAACGGCTGCATTTTTCGGCATTTTTCCCGATTCCTGCAAACGGCCTAAAATATAATCAAGCAGTAAAATCCCCACCTGATTGCCCGAAAGCGCAACGAAATCACCACTCTCGTCCTTTAAGGCTACGCCTAAACGGTCAGAGTCAGGGTCGGTACCGAAGACAACGGTAGCCCCCACCTTTTCCGCAAGCGCAATGCCCATAGAAAGTGTTTCTTTAAATTCGGGGTTAGGTACCTTTACCGTCGAGAATTCCGTATCCTTTTTCGTCTGCTCTTCTACGACGGTTACGTTAATACCGAGCTTTTCAAGGATTTTCATGACGGGCTTATAACCGCTGCCGTGAACGGGCGTATACACGAGTTTTAAATCCGCCCCGCACTTTTTTACCGCTTCGGGGGATAGCGTGAGCGAAGAAAGCTCGTCAATGTAATCTTCGTCAAGCTGCGTAGGAACAGGCAAAATTAACGGACTTTCCACGTCGCTTTCCACGGAAAGGAAATCTTCAATCTCGTCGATATAGGAAACGACCTGCGCCGTATCCTCGGGCGACATCTGCGCCCCGTCCGCCCCGTACACCTTATAACCGTTATATTCCTTGGGGTTATGACTTGCGGTGATCATAATCCCCGCCACCGTTTTTAAATATCTTACGGCATAAGAGAGCATAGGCACGGGATGTACGTCGTCAAAAAGATAGGCCTTGACACCGTTCTTAGCAAGCACGCCCGCCGAAACACGCGCAAATTCCTCCGATTTACGACGGGTGTCGTAGGAAATTACAACGCCGCGTTCCATAGCCTCTTGCCCGAGGCTTTTTACAAACGAGGCAAGCCCTTGTGTCGCTCGCATTACCGTGTAGATATTCATCATATTCGTTCCGTACCCGATAATTCCGCGCATACCTGCCGTACCGAATTCGGGCAATGCGCCAAAGCGGTACTCTTTTTCTTTCTCGTCGTTTACAATCGAGGCAAGCTCCCGTTTGCCCTCTTCGCAAAGCCGAGGATCGTTTAACCATGTTTGATAAGTATTACGATAGTCCATAACTCCTCCTTACTCTTCGTTATTTTCTTCCCGTTCTATGACCTTGAAAAATTCTTCCGCGTCACCAAAACTGGAATTTTTTACAATCGTATCGTACGTAATAAAATATTTTTTGCCCGTCACCGTATAGTAGTTGACGAATTGCAAACAAAGCAAAAATAAATAGGACGCGGGAACAGTAAGCAAAAGCGCGACCCCTGCCGTACAAAGCCCGCCCAAAACGTTGACGGCAATAATCCCAAGCACCGCCGCGAAATTCGTAGCAAATACTTTGGAGTGTTGTTTTTTATCCATAGTTTTCAACGCGCTCATAGCCCCGCGAAGGTTTTTCCCGTCCGCTACGATCGACGGCATCCAACAATAGGTGCAAGAAAGCTTGACCGTTTGACAAAGCGTGATCGTCGCCACGCAGGCAAAGAGCGAGTATAAAAACGGCACAAATTCCAACGCGAGCACGCATACTACGATAGAGAGAAGATCGAACAAAAATCCGATCGGTACGTATACAAGGCTGTATTTTGCCGATTTGGACAGGTTGGAAAGATAGGCGCGAGGGAAAGGCGTATCCGAATAGGCGCTCATTCGGTCGTTTATAATACTTCCCACCGCAAAATAGCACATGGTATCCACAAATCGTTGAACGAGATACACGGCGGCACAAGCTGTAAGGCGCAGCGCGATCCCGCCCGCTTGCCCGACAAGCATTTGAAAAAATGCAGGAGCGGACTCTTGCATAATCTTATTTTGGATCGCCTCAAAATTTTCCGCCGAACCCGTTGGAAGAAAAGCAGCCAAAAATTCCCAAAAATCCGTTTTCAAGGTCAACCATTCCGCGCTTGAAAAAATCGCGTGCAATTCGGGTAGAATAAGCGCGAAATACAGAGCCGTACAAACGACGGAAACAACGAGCTTATAAAGCAAAATTTTATAGGTGTTTTTAAAATTTTCAAGAAGCACCAAAACGGCATTTCTAAAACGCATACTCTTCTCCTTTTCTTAGACCGTATAATATGGTACAAGATCTGCCCTTTCTGTTTTTGTCCGATCCAAATAAGCCACCTGCATACGAACGCAAAAAAGCATGATCAGTAAGGCGTAGACTATCGTCGTAACAAAGAAAGAGGCGGCTTGCATATGCGGCAAGCAAAGCACGCTGACTACGACACAAATTTCCGCAACAAACAAAATCACAAACTGATTGAACACAATTCGCCATTTGATCGCCTCGCACAAGATGTTGGAATAACGAAGGGCCTCAAACGGTTTAAAACCCGTTATTTGCATACACGGTAGCCACAAATAAATACACGAAACAACGAAAAGCAATATGACGTGCGCCCCAAAATACAGGAGTGTGCTTGTCGCCAAGGCTGCCACAAACGGGAGCTGCGCCAACAAATAGAACAAGGCGGCCGTCAGCAGCGACCATACCTCGTAAATAAAAAACAGAAGAGCTGCAAACCCGAACGTCGAAAGCAAATTGTCGTTAAGCTTGGAAAACAGACCGTTAAAGGTACGCTTTCCTATCCGCATATGTTTGTCCGTAAACGCCATTAACAAGGCGACGCAAAGTACGAGCGCGATAAAACCGATCAACCCGCCGAGCACCGCCTCCCACGAAGAGAAATTGAAAATGGAAACCACCTGAAATATCTCCACGAAAGAAAGTGAAGAAAGGTCTTTCGCCCAAAAAGCCTCCCAAACGGAAAACATTTCCGTCCGCGCAACCGTAAACGCCAAAAAAAACGCGGGAATAACGCAAAGCGGAAACAAATAAATGAAATTTTTCGCCGAATATTTTATGGAATGTAACGTATATTTCATATTTTGCCTCTGTTAATAGTATACAATAAAACGAAATTTATGTAAAGGATTTTTTTCAAATTTTCTTTTTAATTTTTTTCCTCGAAAACGCCGTTAAAATATTTTCCGCCAAATCTTTTCATTACCCAACGAATTAACCGCGGTCCTTTTATGGGCGCAATCTTGTAAAGAAACTCCATTAGTTTCGCGTCTACCCCAAGCGTTGCTCTTCTTTTTCGTTTAATAAGAACGCGCACGATCTTTTTCGCCATTTTCTTGGGCGAACAGGCAAGCTTTTGCAAAAGCCCGCTCTTAAAAAGCGTTTCGTTTTTTTCAAACAGCGGCGTTGCCGTCGTGCCCGGAAAAACGATCCCTACGTACGTTTCTTTTCCATACTCCAAAGAAAGCGCCTCCGTAAAACCCTTTAACGCCCCTTTACTTGCGGAATACGCCGTCGTTCCGACGATCGGACAAAGCGCCGCCGAAGAGGAAACGTTGAGGATCCCGCCGCGTTCCCCCATGCTACGAAACACAGGTAAAAACACCTCCGACGCGTACACGGCCCCCTCAAAATTCACTTTTAAGAGGTCTTTTATCTTTTCGCTTCCTTGCTTTTCAAATCTTGAAAAAGGAGGAAAAGCCCCTGCATTATTGACAATCATCGTAGGTGTGATTTGTTTTTCTTTCAAGCTTTCGTAAAAAGCAAGCCAGTTTTCCTTTTCCCCTACGTCAAAAAGGAAATAACAAAAATTCTTCTTATTTGCCTCGGAAAGCTCGGCTTGTAAAGAACGCATATTCGCCTCGTTTCTGCCTACGCCGATTACTTTTACGGCATACTTTTCCACGAGCAATTTGCAAACCGCCCTGCCGATTCCCGACGACGCACCCGTAACGACTACGTATTTTTCGTACAACCAACTCTGTTTCATGATTTCCTCACACGAAAAAACGTCCAAAAAGGACGTTTTTCGCTTTACGCTTTACTTTTTACTTTCATCAAACGCACGACGGCTGCGCGCTCGTTCTCGTCCAGCTTATCCTTAATATACTTAATCGTTTCTTCCAACTGCGGAATCATGACGTATTCAAGGGCGTTGACGCGACGCTTATTACGCTCGATCTCTTCCGCAAGCATACGAACGGATTTTTCAGAGCAGGCAAGCTCCACCATTCGCGGAAGAAGCGCGGCAGCTTTTCCAACCGAATAGTCCGCCTCTCCCGTGATTTCGGAATAGGCGTAAGGAAGTCCGTCAGAGCGTTTCTCGCTTGAAAGAGTTACGCTTGGTACGTCCACCCCCATAATACTTTCCGTATCACACTCCGCCGCCACGGCGACCGACGGCATAGAAAACGCCGCCTCCGCTTCGTGTGCAGGCGTGACCGACCGCGCCACGGCAAATTGCCGAAGCGTAGAGGAAAGTTCCTGTTCTACTTCTTCCCGAAGAGCTTTCGTCTTTTTCAAAATTGCAGAAAATCGACGCACCATTTCATCCGACTTATCTTTGAGCAATTTATGCCCTCGAACAGCCGTAGAAAGACGAGCTTTTAATTTTTTTAGCTCCATACGGGTTGGGTTTACGTTTAACCTTGCCATTCTTCTTCCTTATTTCTCGATAAAATATTTTTCGATATATTCCATACGGATACGCTTCAATTCGCTTCTGGGCAATACACGCAGCAGCTCCCAACCTAAATCGAGCGTTTCTTCAATCGTCCGATCGCGGTCAAACCCCTGATTGACGTATTTCGCCTCAAATTCCTCGGCAAATTTCGCATACAGCTTATCGACGTCGGAAAGTGCCGAATCCCCTAAAATTGCCGAAAGCTCCTTACATTCTTTCCCTCGCGCATACGCCGCGAAAAGCTGGTTCATAGTATCCGCGTGATCCTCTCTCGTCTTGCCCCTGCCTATCCCTTTATCTTTCAAACGAGAAAGAGAGGGCAAAACGTCTACGGGCGGGTTGACGCCCTTTTTATATAGATCTCTCGAAAGAATAATTTGCCCCTCCGTGATATAACCTGTAAGGTCGGGAATGGGGTGCGTCTTATCGTCCTCGGGCATGGTGAGAATAGGGATCTGCGTGATCGACCCCTCCTTACCTCTAATACGCCCCGCGCGCTCGTAAAGGCTTGCAAGGTCGGTATACAAATACCCGGGGTAGCCGCGGCGACCGGGCACCTCTCTACGCGCCGCTGAAACCTCTCGGAGCGCCTCGGCGTAGTTGGTGATGTCCGTCATGATAACAAGCACGTGCATACCCTTTTCAAAAGCTAAATATTCTGCACAGGTGAGCGCCATACGCGGCGTTGCTATACGTTCTACCGCAGGGTCGTTCGCCAAATTTGTAAATAGTACCGTTCTTTCGATTGCGCCCGTACGCTTAAAATCGTCCACAAAATATTGCGCCTCTTCAAAGGTGATCCCAATTGCGGCGAACACAACGGCAAATTTGCAATCCCCGCTTCTAACTTTCGCTTGACGGGCAATTTGTGCGGCAAGCTCGGCATGCGGAAGACCGCTCATGGAAAACACGGGCAGCTTTTGACCTCTAACGAGCGTATTTAAGCCGTCGATCGCTGAAATCCCCGTCTGAATAAATTCGTTGGGATAATCGCGCGCCGCGGGATTGATCGGCTCGCCGTTGATGTCCATTTTCTTTTCGGGAATAATGGGCGCGCCGCCGTCACGCGGTTTCCCCGTACCGTCGAATACTCGCCCAAGCATATCTTCCGAAACCGCAAGCTCTTGGCTATGCCCTAAAAACCGCGCCTTTGCACCTGCAATTTGCAGACCTTGTGAGTTTTCAAAAAGCTGAACCACCGCTTTATCACGGTTGATTTCAAGAACCTTTCCTTGTCGAATTTCACCGTTAGCGTTGACAATATCGACAAGCTCGTTATATTTTACCCCTTCGACGCCCTCAACGAGCATCAAAGGTCCGACAACCTCACGAATGGTCTTATATTCTTTAAACATCAGCTTCCCCTCCTTCTGCAAGAGCTTTCAGCTCCTTCTCCATTGTGGAGAAAATCTCGTCAAACTTGGAAAGCTCCTCTTCCGTGATATATTTGGCACGACCGATCATTTCCTTTGCCGAGCATTTTAAAATATCGTCAAGGTCAGCGTAAGAGGCGATCGCCTCCCCCGCCAAGCGGTTAAACTCGTACACGGTTTTCAGCATTAAAAATTGCTTTTGCATAGAGGTATACGTGTCGATTTCGTGGAAAGCGTTTTGATGCAAATAGTCCTCTCGAATAATTTTCGCCGTTTCCATGGTTAAACGGTCCTTAGAAGAAAGCGCGTCCATACCGACCAAACGAACGATCTCGTCAAGCGCCGCTTCTTCTTGCAACACCGTCATCACGAATTGACGGTACTTGAAAAACTCCTTGCCTACGCTTTCGTCATACCAGCCTTTCATTTTATCGGCATACAGCGAATAGCTGATCAACCAGTCGATTGCGGGAAAATGACGCTTATACGCAAGCGCGGAGGAAAGCCCCCAGAATACTTTGACGATACGAAGCGTCGCTTGCGAAACAGGTTCGCTAAGATCCCCGCCGGGGGGAGAAACTGCGCCTATCGCCGTTACTGCGCCCGTTCTATCTTCCTTGCCGAGCAATTTTACAATCCCCGCACGCTCGTAAAATTCTGCCAAACGACTGGAAAGATAAGCAGGATAGCCCTCGTCGCCGGGCATTTCCTCTAAACGGCCGCTCATTTCACGAAGCGCTTCTGCCCAACGGGAAGTCGAATCCGCCATGATCGCCACGCTATATCCCATATCACGGAAATATTCGGCAATCGTGATCCCCGTATAAATAGACGCTTCACGCGCCGCCACGGGCATATCCGAGGTATTCGCAATCAAAACGGTACGCTTCATGAGCGGTTCGCCTGTTTTCGGATCCTTTAATTCAGGGAATTCGTTGAGCACGTCCGTCATTTCGTTGCCGCGCTCGCCGCACCCCACGTACACGATAATATCCGCGTCCGCCCATTTTGCAAGCTGATGCTGCACCACCGTTTTTCCACTCCCGAACGGACCTGGTACCGCCGCTACGCCACCTTTTGCGATCGGGAAAAGGGTGTCGATTACTCGCTGCCCCGTCACCATAGGCTTATCGGGCGACAGCTTTTCTCTATAAGGACGACCTTTACGGACCGGCCATTTTCTAAGCATTTGTACGGGTACTTCCCCGCTTTCCGTCGCGATTATGGCAATCGTTTCCACGATGGTAAAATCCCCCTCTTCTATTGAGCGGACTTTCCCTTTAACGCCATGCGGAACCATGATTCGATGCTCGACGATCTCCGTTTCATTGACGATCCCAAGAACGTCGCCCTCAACCACTTCGTCGCCGACTTTTACTCTCGGTATAAAATGCCATTTATCCGTCCGATCAAGGTTATTGACGGAAACCCCGCGTGAAATACGGTCGCCATATTTAAAATAAAGCGTCGTAAGCGGACGTTGAATTCCGTCGAAAATCCCCGTAATCAGACCCGGGGCAAGCTCTGCCGAAAGAGGCTCGCCTGTTGAATATACTTCTTCTCCCGGGCCAAGTCCCGAGGTTTCCTCGTAGACCTGAATGGAAGCCTTATCGCCGCGAAGCTCGATTACCTCGCCGATCAAACCTTTCTCGGAAACTCGTACGACGTCGTAAAGCTTAACGTCCGCCATGCCCTCCGCGATAATTAAAGGTCCTGAAATTTTTACCGTCTTTCCTGCCATTGCAGTTCTCCTTTTGCCTTAATCTTTACGAAATAAAATATCTACGCCAAGCGCGCGTTCCATTGCGTTTTTCAATACGTCATAGCCATACCCCTCCGAGCCACCCGCAGCGGGTACGCTAACGATTACAGGATATGGCTCCTCGTCAAACCGCTTTAAAAATTCACCGAGCGGACGCGCAAGATTTTCCGTCAAAAAAACAATCTTATATTCTTTGGCAATTTTTCTTAAAATTTCGCGCGCCTTTTTTTCGTCTTCCGCCGCGAAAGTGCTTACCCCCGCCGCCTTGAACACCATGATACTGTCGCCGTCGCCGACGATCGCCATTTTGCCTTTCACGATACTCCTCCACTAAACGTTCAAAGCGCACGCAAGCGCTTTTTGATCCCTTGCTCGTCAAGCCCCGCAAGCTTTCCCGCAAAAATTATACGAACGTTCGAGTTTTCTGCTCTTCTACGCAATACGTAATATAAAAAGGGTTTATCCCGTTGCAGCTCGTATTTCCTCGCGGAAAAATATTCCGTTTCATAGCTTGCGAGCATCTTCTCCGCCTCCGACGGCGGCAGATTTTTTTCCGCCGCTTCCAAACAGGCTTTTACAAAAAGCGCGTACGGCGTTGAAGAAAAGGTGGAAACAATTTTCTCCCCGTCCCCCAAAACGATTTTAGAAAGCTGTTCCTTTTTTAAAAAGCCAAGGGGCAGGTATTGATCGAACGCACTTTCACGCCCGCCCATACGGAATGCCGTTACTATATTGATCATATCCGCTTTTGCCCGTACAAACGACTTTAAAACAGGGGAAAATTTCGTGATTTTAGCAAGGTGAAGATAGGCAGCCCGATCAAAAATCAATCC
Organism: Clostridia bacterium; assembly: GCA_017463325.1. GTDB lineage: Bacteria > Bacillota > Clostridia > Christensenellales > Borkfalkiaceae > Scatosoma. The sequence goes on along the minus strand of JAFTPK010000018.1, from coordinate 83,951 downwards.
TATCGCCGCTCCTGAAACGCTTTCTTCCTCCAAAAGTTTCAAAGCCTCTTTACAAGCACTTGCAAGCTCGGGATTTACTTGTTCTATCTCTGAGTAATCAGCGGTTTCCATGCACTTTTTTAAGGTTGTAAGAGGAATTAACCCCTCGCCCGCAAGCATTTTTTCGGCGTCTACCGAAAGATAGTTTGCTTTAAAAAGTGCTTTTGCGTTATGAAAATCACGCGGAGCAAGAAAATACGCAGCGTCCGATTTCGTTGGCGCATATTCGCGAATAAAAGCGTCAAGCTCTTTTTCCTCGTAGGCAATCAACGCCTCGTATTCATGCAAAGAACCCGCCGTTTCCGCACCGCCACCGTAGCCGTGTTCAAGGAGGGTGCGGAATACCTCGTCCACCGTCATTTCGGCAAGACGAAAAATCCTTTCTTTCAAAAGGCTCTTTTCTTTCACCGCAATTACTCCCGTCGTATAAACGCAATTCAACGCCATGTCTACTCCCCGCGCGCCTATTCAAGACGCCTTAAAAGATCTTTGCGGCAAGCGCCGCTTCGTTACTTTCTCTATCCGACTGCAAAAGCGCGTCGAAGGAAAGATCTTTATCCGCGCGTTTACCGATCAAGAAAAAACCGTTTTTAGGTTTTTTCCCGTCGCGCGAAACAGACAATTTCCGTTCAAGCGCAACAGGTAAAACGGAAACCTCTTCTGCGTACTTGAAATTTTCCGCAAAAACAAGCTCGTCCCCCTCTTCGGCATAAGCCGTCAACAGTCTTTCGCTTAAACGCAGCATATCTTCCTTTTCCAAAGCAATCAATTTTTCGAGCGCTTCTCCATACACCCCGTCGAGGACCTTACGTTTTTCGCGCAAAGCAATCTTTGCGCTTTCCAACCTTGCCTCGGCGGCTTTTTTTTCGTGCACGGAAAGGGAGTAGGCTTTCGCTTCCTCCTCCGTTTCACGTTTCACTCTTTCCGAGCGCGCAAAAGCCTCGGCTTTTAACGCCGCCGCTTTATTTTCCGCGGCAAGAATAGTAGTCTTTGCCTCTTCGCGGGCGTCGGAAAGAATTCTTTCCACGATTTCCTGCTTACTCATACTAAGTCCTTAAAACGCACCGACGAGCATAATCGAAATAATAAGGCCGAGAATGGCGTAGAATTCGATCATACCGGGATAAACAATAAGTTTCCCCGAAAGACTCTCTTGCTTGCCGACCGCATAAATACAGTTGACGGCAGCCTTGCCCTGCAACCAAGCGGAAACAAACCCGGAAACCATCATAGGCACGAGCGTCGCGAAAAACGCCCAACCGATACTTGCTTCCGTCCATGCGGGATTTACCGCACCCGAAGCGATAATGCCAATAATAAACCCGTAAATACCCTGCGTTGCAGGAAGAAGCACGAGTACCATGACTTTACCAAACTTTTTCGGATCCTCGCTCAAAACGCCCGAAGCTGCCGCGCTCGTCTGATACAGACCGATACAGGAGCCGATACCACAAAGCAGAACGCAAAGCGCAATACCGATCATAGCAATTGTGTAACCCATAATTTAAAATCCTCCGATTTTTCTTTTTTATTATTATGCCGCAGGTGCGGTTTTTTACTGAATATTGATATATTTTTGTTTAGAGCCGATAGGCGAAAAGAGTTCCCCCTCTCCCTCAAAGAAACGGCCGTAAAATTCCACGTACTGTAAGCGCGCGTCGTGAATGTATGCGCCAAGTAGGTTCATTACAAGATTGAAAGCGTGCCCTACGAGCATCAAAACTACGGCAAGCGCGATCAAAAGAATATTTCCACTCGCAAAAAAACCAAGCGACGCGGAAGAAATGATCTGCGCGACGACCGCCCCCGAGAGCATCAAGCCGTATAACCGAGCATAGCTAAGAATATCCGAAGCGTAATTAATCACGCCGTAAGCCGCGCCGAAACTTTTAGTAAAACGGGTAAAGCCTTTGCCTTTTCTTGCCGCCGCGACAACCGCCGTAAGCAGGGAAACGCCTGCCGTCACGCCGCCGATGGGTGCCAAAAACGAAAGGTCTACGTTTGGATATTTACGGAATTCGACAAGCCCAACGATCGCAAGCGCGACGCCAAGGGAGAAAACCGCCCAAACGATCCCGTCGAAAATCGCGTCGATACGATTCCCCCGCCGAAATTCTTGATACGCCTTACACAAATATCCGACAAGCAAATGCACGATCCCGATCACGAGCGCCACCACAAGTACGCTCGGCACTTCAATGGAAGCGAACGAACACATTCCTTTTTGCGGGTCCGGCATGATCGTATTTTCCGCGCCGAAAATCGCAATCCCAAAGAATGAATTAAACAACGCGCCAAAAAGAAGTGCAAAAACGCCACCGCACGCAAACGCACCCGCAAGTCTTGACATACCCGTAGGCGCTTTTTTATTCTTCCACCAAAGATACCCGCCGACGATCGCCATCAATAAGCCGTAGCCCATATCGCCGATAATAAATCCCATAAACAGGCTGTAAAAAAAGCCCATGACGGTATTCGGGTCGAATTCATGATAATGCGGGGGCGAATACATATTCGTGATCCCCTCAAAATTCCCCACAAGACTATTATTTTGCAAGAGCGTCGGCGGGGTGTCCTCCTCCGTCGGTTCGCTAAATTCAAGATAAACGGCGCTTGAAACGGAGCGAAGCTCTTCCTCTACCCGTTCTTTCATATGCGTGGGTACGTACGCCTCCAACAAAAAAGTGGTCGCCGTCGAACGGATTTTTTCTCCAACCGTTTCTTTTTCGATCTCAAACGAAAGAGCGTCGGAATAAATTTTTAACGGACGTATTTCTTCTTTCAACGCGTACACGCCCCGTTCATTCTCTTCAATTTTTTCCAAAAGAGAATTCTCACTTTCTCGAAGTGCAAAATAATTCTCCCGTCCCGATTTTTCGCCTTGATAGGGACAATCCGAAAACGCAAACGAAGAAAGGATCGCGTCCGTTTCCGCGGCTACGCTTTTATGTGAAAGAATGAAAAATACCGCAAACTCGCCCACGTTTGCAAGGTGCTGCGTTTCACAAAGCGGCAGTTTAGAAAGTTCCTCTAAAAAACGATCCCTTTGCGTAGCCAAAACGCTGCCTAATCTGCCGTGCGTGTGCGCCGTATCGGAAAAAGACGAAAACGGCGTCTGTACGCTTTGATAAATCTCCGCGCCTTTTAACTCCCTACGAAGCTTGACAAGCTCGTTTTTATAGCCGTTGCGTTCGTCGATCAACGCGTTAATTTTCTCAATCGTACTTTCGATTTCTTCACGCCGATCCATAGCCGAAATAAAATCAGAGTAGTCGACGGAGAATCCGTCTTTTAGCGCAGCAGAGTTCGTCTTATGTTCCTTATCGTATTTCTCCACTTCGCTGCAAAGAGCGGCAAGCGCCGCTTCCACACGAGTAAGGCGGGAAGTCAACTCTTCTGCATCCACCGAAAACGGAAGAGTATTTTCCGTTTCCCCATGGAATTTCACCTCGGCTGCACCCGTACGCTGTAAAGCGTTTAAAACGCTGTTTTTATCGTACGACATTGCGACGAGATTGAGTTTTTGCATTTCAGCAATCGCCACGAATGATCCTCCCTACGACGTCCGACACAAGTACCTCAGAATTTGCAAGAATTCTTTCTCCCATTTTCCGAGCCGCCTCTTCTTGTTTTTCAAGCGTTTCTTGGTAAGTCTTTATTGCGGATTCTTCTGCGGCTTTCCGTTGACTAATGCGGTAGGCTTTACAAACTTCCGCCGTTGATTTTTCAAGATTTGCACATTCTTTTTCCGCTTCTTCTACGATTTTAGACGCAGCAAAAGAGGCGTTCTTTTTTTCTTCCAACGCTTGCTCCTCCGCCGCTTTTATTGCGCGAATAATTTCTTCCGTCATATACCTTACCACCCGTTAAAAATCGTAATATTTCTACAAATATTATTATACCAAAAAACAAAAATTTTGTCAATAGTACAAAAATATTTTTTCCTATATTTTACAAAAAAGAAAAAGCCGACCAAAATCGACTTTTTCTCATAGTAGCGTTTAGTTTTTAAGCCTCTAAATCAAGCAAATCTTGATAGGTCTTGGTATAGAGCGTGACGCAATCGTCGTTATGGTAAACGTCGATCAAATCTTCCTGTACGGAATTCGCGTACTGAGAGCTATATTCTGCCTTCATTGCCTCTGCATACAGGTTGGAGAAAGAACCCTCCGTTTCCATTTCGTCAATCGCAAACCCACCGTATACGTCGCCCGTGTCATACGCGTACGTGCAATAGATGATATGCCAACCGTACGTCGAAGGACATACGACATAGCCGCCTACGCCAAGCTCTCTAATCACGTACTGTGCTGCGTATTCAAATTCGGGAACAAAGCTCGTCTTGTACGGGGAAACCATGTAACCCATATAGGTATTCAAGCAACCCGTATCCGTGCTATACGCGAACATAAGCTCGTTAAACGCAGAGAGCGCTTTATTCGCCGTCGTCGAGGAAACGAAATAATCTTTCGCCGCCGTCGTATCCACTTCTACTTTACCCGTATAATACATGAATTCGCCGTAGTCCGCAAAGTCGCCGTTTTCAAGGGTATAGCTTTCGTTCTCCGCATCCACATACTTAGAATATTTAGAGCCGGAAACCTTGCTCGTATCGCCGATCGCATAGCCGATATAAGCTTCCATCTCCGCAATAAATTCGTCAATCGTAAGCTTATTGGGCTTTACCGTATATTCGCCGTCGTCGTTTTTCGTTACCGTACCGTTATAGGCGTACTTTCCATAATACTGGCCAAGCGTTTCGTATTTCTCTTCGCCTGAGAAATTGTTCTCGAAGAACAAATAGTTGCTTGCTTCCCCGAAATAACTGCCCGCTTCCGCTTGATAAGCATAGTTCTCGTCTTCGTGTTCGTTAAACCAAGAATTACGAAGATCTTTCCCTACGACGTTCCGCAAAAGATTTGCACGGTATTTATACAGCTCGCTATCGCTCGTCGAACGAGCTTCCGCCGCCGCATACAACTGATTTTGCGTTTCCGAGAAAGGAAGAAGAATATTATATACAAAACCGTAATCAGCTTTCGGGCTATACATTACAAACGAATCGTCAGCCAAAGCGTCAATCGCCGTTTCAAACGCCGAATGATCTTTATCATACGCGTTCTTCTGCGCCGCATAGGTTTCGGCGTAACGCTTGGTAAGATAATCGGTGGGGTTGTTCATCGTCAATTCTTTTTCACCTTCGGCAATGAGCGCGTCGGTATATTTGGTGATGAGCGCCTGTTCAAGCTGGCTGCCAAGCTCTACGTAATAATAATCCATTTCCGTAAGCTTGGAGGTGTTGTCCGTTTCCAAAAGGAAACCGTTACCGTCAAGGTTTGCAAGGAATACGCCGTACGCTTTCTTTCTCGTCGTTTTTGTAGATCCCTCGATCGCCTCGTAGCCATAACATTCGTCAAGGTCGTTACGACCCGTATACACCTCGTACTGCTTGGTTTCGCCAAGCTCGTCCGTTTCAGGTGCCACGTAGTAATCTTCCGTTTCCGTATTTACCCCCGTAGGCGTCGTACGGATCGTTCCGTGATCGTGCACCTCGTCCGAAGCCTCCACGTACTGCGCCTCCGTCGAATCAAGGGAGGAGTTGACGGAGGATTTCAGCGTATAGATCGCCTTATCGTATTCCGTCCAAACCGTACCGTTTTCGGTGAGGAAATATTTGAGCGCAAGCGCTTCGGGATGTTTGCCAAGTAATTCCTTTTCCTTGTCCGTCAACGTAGTCGCGCTCTTTTCCGACGCGATATAATCCAAACAGCCTTGCGCCGAAAGAGCCTCGTTATTATTCAAATAATATACCATTGCGTATTGCGCAACGATCTTCCGATCAACCAGCGTATCAACAAGCATCTTAAAGGTATCCGCATAAGAATAGCCGTAGTTCTCTACGTACTGATGACCGTAACTAAGGTAGTACATGACGAGGTCGCGCTTGGGGATCTCCGTGTCGATCGCGCCGCCGTCGATCAGCGTCTGTAACGCCTGCGCCGTCTTTGCGTCTTTCTCCGAAAGAAGAGAGGTGATATTCACGTCTGCGATCGTCTGCGCCATATCCGCAAAATTATCCGTCGTGATAAAGTCACAAGCCGTCGCCCCTACCGTGAGCGCCAACCCCAAACATAACGCCGCCGTCTTTTTAACTGTTTTCTTCGTGTTCATATTCTGCTCCAAACAACTATTGTTTCGTATAATATCCGTCAGCATACTCTAAATAAAGCATACCACAAACTATATTATACTCTATTTTAACAAAATGCGCAACCGTTTTTTGCCCTTAGTTTGTGAAAGTTAGCGCAAATTTTAAAAATTTTGTCATTTCCGCCATCAACTCTGCCGAATCACGCCGTCCAAAGAACTCTATCGTCGGCGCACCGCGCATATTCAAGCGTATCTTTTCTTGATATTTATCCATTGCTGCCTGTATTCGCTTATCCCCGAGAGAATCTATCGAAGGAAATTCAAGCGACCCTACTCCCTTGATCACCCCGATCTTCTTTACCCCAAATTTTGCGGCGTAGCTTTTCAAAACCGCAATGACTAGCAGATTGACTACAGCCACGGGCAATTCTCCGTAGGTATCGCGCAAGGATTCGTATACCCGTTTGTAATCGGCCGTCGTGGAAATTTCCGCTATTTGCTTGTACGTATCAAGCCGTCCCGCACTCGATTCGATATACCGTTCGGAAATATAGGCGTTGGCGTGAATATCAAGCTCCGCCATCGTTTCCCGCTCGCCTGAAAGCTCCTCTTTTAACAATTTCGCGTACAGCTCGTAACCCACTTTATCCATATGCCCGTGCTGCTCGGCTCCAAGAACGTTTCCCGCGCCGCGAATTTCCAAATCGCGCATGGCAAGCTTATACCCTGAACCAAGCTCGGTAAATTGCATGATCGCCTTTAAACGCTCGGCGGCATTTTCTGTCATGACGCGCTCTGCCTTATAAGTGAAATAGGCGTGCGCCAAACGGGTTCCGCGCCCCACCCGCCCACGAAGCTGATAAAGCTGCGAAATCCCCAGCTTATCGCTGTCGATCACGAGAATGGTGTTTGCGTTGGGGAGGTCGATCCCGTTTTCAATGATCGTCGTCGTGATTAAAACGTTGCTTTCTCCGCTGTAAAAATCGTACACCGAACGTTCCAAAACAGATTTATCCATTCTTCCGTGCGCAACGGTGATATTCGCCTCAGGCAAAATCGCCTTAATCTTTGCCGCAAACGTAAAAATACTCTCCACTTTATTGTAAAGAATGAACACTTGGCCGCCGCGCGAAAGCTCACGTATACAAGCGTCGCGAATGAGCGTTTCCGTTTCCTCCACCACGTAAGTCTGTACAGGAAGCCGTTCGCCCGGAGGGGTCTGAATCGTGGAAATATCGCGAATTCCCGAAAGTGACATATGCAGCGTACGGGGAATAGGCGTTGCCGTCATGGTCAAGCAATCGACCGCTTTACGCATATTTTTCAGCTTTTCTTTATGCTCCACCCCAAAGCGTTGCTCCTCGTCCAAAACAAGCAAGCCAAGGTCTTTGAATTTTACGTCCGAAGAAAGAAGACGGTGCGTACCGACGATAAAGTCAATTTTTCCCTCTTCCAGTTCTTTTAATACCTTCTCCTGTTGCTTTGCTGTTAAAAATCGACTGAGCGAAGCCACGCGTACCCCAAACGAGGAAAAACGTTCGAGCGCAGTATTGAAATGCTGATTACAAAGAATGGTGCTCGGACACATGAGCGCCGCCTGTTTTCCCGCAAGTACGCAAAGGTAAACAGCGCGAAGCGCTACTTCCGTCTTCCCAAAACCGACGTCGCCGCAAAGCAAACGATCCATTACTTTCTCCGATACCATGTCCGCTTTGATCTCTTCCACGGAGCTTGCTTGATCGGGCGTAAGCGCATACGCAAAGGCGTCTTCAAATTCCTCCATGAACGCTTTATTTTCAGGAAACGCAAAGCCTTTTGACTCCGAGCGTTCGGCATAGAGCTGCTTTAAATCGAACGCGAGCGTTTTTAAAGAGGCGCGAACACGCGCTTTTACCCGCTCGAAATCCGCCCCTCCGATCTTGGAAAGGGAGGGATTTGCGTCGCCGACATATTTGGAAAGAACGTCCATACGCTCTACGGGTACGTATAAAACGTCGCCGTCGCGATAGGAAAGCGCGACGTATTCCTTAGTACCGTCCGTCGTTTCAATCTTTTTCGTGCCGACCACTTTGCCGATCCCGTGCGTTTCGTGCACGGCGTAATCACCGATCTCGGGCGCGGAAAACATATCCCCGCGTTTGCGCCGTATTCGACGGGCGTCGTGCGCTTTGGTGTACAAATCGCCCGTGCCGATTAGCGCTACTTTACTTTCATGCAGAACAAGCCCTTTATCAAGATATTCCCCCGTAACGCCGATCCCCGTAAACAAGTCCAAAGAGTCGGGAATTTCAGACGGGGAAAGATACTCGTCGCGAAGCAGCTCCTGCATTTTCACCGCACGGGCGGCGTCGCCACAGTATAAAAGTACGCGGTACCCGCCTCGTCGCCAGTTTTTAAGGTCGGTCAAAAGCGCGGGAAAGCCGTTGAGGTATTTCGACGTAGGCGTCGAAGAAAAGTTAAAAATTTTTAACGGCGAAAGGAAAAAGGGATTACCCGTAAACGTCTGCAATGCTACCCTACGGCGCGTACTGAGTAGGTTTAAAAAAACCTCCTTATCCACGAGCTGACGGACGGTAAAAGAAAACGCCTCTCCCCCCTCGCGTAAACGGTGAAAACGCTCCTCGTGTTCTTTATAGAGCGCGTTCCACTTATCCCAAAGGGTTTTCCCCTCGTCGAAAATCAAAACGGCATTCTCGGGAAGAACGCTGAAAAAATCTACGGAATTTTTCAAAAGCGGCAACAGGAACGAAGAACAGTTCCCCGTTTCCAACTCGTCAATCAACCCGCCGCGTATCTCATTTGCCCTCGAATAGCTTTCGCTTTTCATAAAAGACTTGACCTCTTTATCGAGCAATTTCTCTACCTCAGGTCTTTCGTCCGCGGACATAAAAACATCAGTTGCCGCGAGAACGTCTATCCCTTTTACAGGCGCAAGACGATTGCCCGTGACAAGGTCGTACGGTTTTATTTTTTCCACCTGATCGCCGAAAAAATCAATACGGACGGGATTTTCCTCGTTGATCGGATAAATATCGAGAATATCTCCACGCAAAGCGAACGTGCCTTTCGTTTCCACCTCAAAGCTTCGCGCGTACCCCATTTTGACAAGCTTTACGGGCAAGGAAAGAAAATCAAGCTCCTCCCCCTCGCGAAAAGTGAGCACGGGCAAGTCCTTAGGAAAAAGCTGCGTAAGCGCGTCAATCTCCGCAACGACGATTTGCGCCCCCGTACCAAGCGCGTGTAAGCCGTTAAGACGGCGAAATAGAGAATCTTTGGAAAGCGCTTTTCTATACAACAAAACCTCGTCTTTTGCCGCAAGCGTTTCCACACGTTTCCCCGAGAGCGTTTTTAAGTTCTCCGCCGCCTTTCTAGCCGCCGCAGAATCTGCCGTCACGTATACGACAGGATAAGGTAGCAGCGACGCCAACAAATATTTATGGCTGTCGGAAACGCCAAAAACCGCCGTCGGCAAACCGCCGCGGACGCTCTCTTCAAACTCGGGGTAATCCCCGCCAAGTTGTGAAAACGTAAAAAAGTTCTCTTTCATTAGCCGTTATATTTTCCCATTACGAGTTCCAGCCGCGTTCCCGAAGCAAACGACGCGGCCGCCTCCCCCGCCTTGTGACAAGCGGAAGCAAACAGCTCGTAATCCTCTTTTCTGACCTCTGACAAAACGTAGTTGATAATGGGAATATCCACCTCTTCGTCCCGTATGCCGATACGGATACGGGGAAAATCCTTTAAGCCCGTTTCGCCGATAATGCTCCGCATACCGTTATGGGTACCCGCCGAGCCAGAGGCGCGGATTCGTATCTTCCCCTTAGGTAAATCGTAATCGTCATAGATCACGAGAAGATTTTCTTCCGCAATTTTATATTTCGCCATTAGCTGTTTCACCGCACTACCCGAATTGTTCATGTAGGTAAGCGGACGGGCTATAATCACTTTTTCGCCGCCGACAAAGACTTCTGCAATAGACGCTTCACATTCCTTTTTCTTGAATTTAGCACCCAAAAGCTCCGCGACGTCACCCGCCGCAATATAGCCCATATTATGAAAGGTTTTTTCGTATTTTTTCTCGGGGTTACCGAGACCTACGATTAAATACATAGTCTACCTCTTACGGAAAAACCGCCGCCGCTGAACGCGGCGGCAGTAAATTTTTCTTGTGTCGTTAGTCGTAAAGCTTGGACATGGGTTTGTCAAGATATACATTTTCTATTGCCGCCGCAAAAATGTCGGCAACGGAAAGAATCTTGAATTTACCAAGCATCTTTTCTTGGGGCAAATCAATGGTATCAAGCATAACGAGCTTATTGATAACCGATTTTTCCAAACGCTCGATCGCAGGGCCGCTGAGAACGGCGTGCGTACAGCCCGCATAAATTTCGACCGCACCCGCGTCTTTCAGCGCTTGCGCACCTTGACAAATCGTACCTGCCGTGTCTATCATATCGTCAAGCATCAGGCATCTTTTGCCGTTTACGTCACCGATAATATTCATGACTTCCATTACGTTTGCCTTGGGGCGACGTTTATCAATAATCGCGATAGGCACGCCGAATTTTTCAGCAACCTTTCTCGCGCGCTTTACAGAACCGAGATCGGGCGCGACAACAACGTCGATCTTTTCTTCGTTTGCAAAATAGTTACAAAGGGTGGGACCGCCAAGCAGGTTATCCACGGGAATATCAAAAAATCCTTGAATCTGATCGGCGTGCAAGTCCATGGTAAGGACTCTGTCCGCGCCTGCGGACGTGATCAGGTTTGCCACAAGCTTCGCCGTAATAGGATCGCGCGAGCGAGCTTTTCTGTCTTGACGCGCATACCCGAAATAGGGAATAACCGCCGTGATACGACCTGCCGAAGCACGTTTTGCCGCGTCGATCATAATGAGAAGTTCCATTAAATTATCGTTGACGGGCGAACACGTGGATTGAATAATAAACAAATCCCTACCGCGGACAGTTTCCGCGATATGTACGTTGATTTCTCCGTCGGAGAAAGTCGCGACCTCAATATTACCAAGCTCGGTATTGAGCTTCTTGGCAATACTTTCTGCCAGGGCACGGTTGGAGTTACCGCTAAACAACTTGATTTCATTACCGTGAGTGATCATCTGTAACCATCCTTTTATTTTTACCGCGGCTTTACGCTTTTCCGCGCAAAGACCATACAGCTTTTTTCTTTTGAATTTTCAACTCTCGATTTTCCCCATAAAAAAGCACACTACTATAATAACTTTTTTAACGTTTTAAGTCAACCAAATGAACGAAGTTTTTTTAAAAAAACTTTTACCTTTTTTTACTCGTCTGTATTCTCTTCTTTTTTTCGTTCCTTTTCTTCTTTCGTTTTCTTTCTCATCTCCACAAAAAAGTCGGTGAGCAACGAAGAGCATTCCTCTTTTAAAACCCCGCCTGTGACCTCCGTCTTATGATTGAGCAGGTTGGCAGCCGCAAGCTCCTCCGTCAACGAACGCCCCTTTTGCTCGTACGCGCCAAAATATAGCTTGTCCACTCGTGCATTCAAGGAGGCGCCCATACACATAGGACAAGGCTCTAAGGTAACGTATAGCTCGCACCCCTCGGGAAGCCGCCAGGAGCGAAATTTTTTACACGCTCTGTCGATCGCCATCATTTCCGCGTGCGCGGAGGCAAGCTGCAATTTCGCACGACGGTTATAGCCGCTTGCGACCACCTTTTCCTCATACACAACGACGGCGCCGATCGGTACTTCTCCCTGCCTTAATCCACGTTTTGCCGCGCGGATCGCCGCTTTCATAAATTTTTCTTCTCTCGTCAATCTTTTCATTGTATCCCTTTTAGCTCTTTCACCGCCTTAGACAGGGCGCAAAGCGCGTTTTCATTTTTGGTAAGCACGTCGGAAAGCGCCTCTTCTCCGCAAAGCGGATGCGGCAGACTGTCATTCCCCACCTCGACGGTAAAAGAGGGGATCCCTAGCGCTTTAATACACCAGTCTTTATATCCCCCAACGCTACCCTTGACCGCCTTTAACGGATACCCGCAGGAGCTTGCCAGCGTTTCCGCAAGAGCAAGGTCGCGAGCCACATTAAAAAGCGGCTGACCGTAATACCAGTAAATCTCCTCTCCTTTCGTATGATAGCTCACCGTATAATCAGGGGAAAGCGAAAGGGTAAATGCGCGAATTGCCCGCGTTTCTCTTTCGCTAAACGGATAAGGACCGACGCAGTTTTCCACGCCGCGCGTTCTAACGTTTTTCACGCCTTGGCCGAAGTCGGCGTCAAAGTTCACGTTCAAATCCACCCCGTAAGCGTTCGCTTTCCAAAGCCGTAATTGTTCAGCCGAAAACGAGGAAAGAAATTTTCTATATCTCCCCGTTCGCACGGAGGAAAGCCCCACCTCGGAAATAAGCGCGCCGTCTGGATTTAAAAGGGGAATAAGCCAAAGCGCACCGACGGCGCCTTTTTCATAGTGCCGAAAGGCAAGCTCGGCAGTGATAAATTCCCGCCCGTGAACGGCGTATACGGCGATCCCCACAGGGCTGCCCTCTCCTACTTTTACCGCGTACAGGTTGCGCCCTAAGCGACTTTTTCCAAAAATTTTTTTCTCCGTCTTTACTCGGCGGTAAAACGCCGTCGTTTTTTGATAAATATCCATGCAATCAATATATGCACAGCAAGGTTATTTATGATACGTCGCCCCCGCATTGATCATATATGCGCGATAGACCTGCTCAGCCAAAATCACCCGCATAAGCTGATGCGGAAAGGTCATATCCGAAAAAGACAAACGGAAATCGGCAGCCGCCTTTACTCGGTCCGAAAGCCCACAGGAAGAGCCGATCACAAACGTGACCTCCTTACCCGTATCCTCCAAGCCTTTTAGCTTTTTAGCAAGCTTTTCGCTCGATAGCTTTTCCCCCTCTACGCAAAGCGCGACGACGTAGCCTCTCAGTGCACGTAAAATATCCTCCGCTTCCGTATCGAGAGAAACGCTTTCCGCGATCTCTCTGATCTCCACCTTTGCAAAGCGGGAAAGCCGTTTGACGTACTCTGCCACAGCCTCCCGATAAAAGCTTTCTTTGATTTTGCCCACCACCACGAAATTGATCTTTTGCATCATACACCGCCAACAAGATTGATCGCCCAAGAAATCAAGCAAATGAGGATCCCAGCCGCCGCACAAAGGAAAAATTCCGCTTTCCCTTTCTTTTCCGCTTTTATTCTCTCCTTTTTATCAAAGAAAATTAAATATACGAGGCTTCCTAACAGAGCGAATGCGGAAAGGACGTAGGCAACGATAAGCCAAACGCCCGACAATGCAGGCAAAGGGAATTTCGCAAGCAAAATAACGACCGCGTTATTGAGAAAATGCGCAAGCACGGTAGGCAATACGCTCTCCGCGCGCAAGGCAAGCAAAGCAAAACAGACCCCACAACAAAACTGATAGGCTGTCTGCGCGGGATTTTGATGAAAAAGGGAAAAAAGCCCGCCGCAAAGCAGCACCGCCGCGCCCGCGGAAAAGCCGCGAAGTCCCTTTAAAATAATCCCTCGAAAAAGTACCTCTTCAAAGACGGCGGGAAGCACCGCCACCACGAATAAAACGCCGACTAAGCCAAATCCGTCGAGCGAGGGAAGCTCGATTTTTAAACCGCCGTACCCAAAGCCCTCCAAAAATCGCAAGAAAAGACCGTTCAACTCGGACAGAGAAAACAGCCCGAATTGCAAAAGAGCGGCAAGGAAGAAGTATTTAACCGACGGTTTCCCCGTAAACTCTTTAACCCCAACGGACAAATATTTCAAAAAGAAAACCGCAACGAGGGCGTAGGCAAGCTGAGGAAGAAGAAAATTGAAATATTTATACCAGTCCTTTTCCGCATACCCATCCGCAAACAAGCCAAAAAGACTGCCCACGAAGAAGAATACGAGCACAAGCAGCACAGGCAGTATCACCGCCGCGGAAAAGGATATTCCCGACGTTTTTTCAAGCGTTTTCTCCCCCAAAAGCGAGGCGAGTAAGTTTTTACTTTTTTCTTCCTGAGGTTTCATGCATCTATTATAACAAATTTTTTTTGATTTGCCAAATAAAAAAGCGGGGAATAACGTATTTATCCCCCGAGTTTTTCCCGAAACCTTTTAATGATCTTATTTTCCAGCCGCGACACCTGTACTTGACTTACCCCGATTTGCTCGGCTACCTCGCTCTGCGTCATATCCCGAAAATAGCGAAGAACGATTATCTTCTTCTCCCGCTCGGGAAGCTCCTCAATCGCCCCTTTTAAAAGCAAGCTTTCAATCAGCTCCTCTTGCGTATCCGAGGCAGGCAGGGTTTCGATTAGCTCCCGCCCGTTACCGTCTTGACCATCCGCGCTCACGTGCAGGGAAACGGGCATTTTGGAAGAGCCCATTACGAATACCGCCTCGCTTTCCTCCAAGCCGAACTTTTTAGCCACGACGGATACGGGCGGCTGAAAGCCGTTTTTAAAAACGAATTCCTCCACGAACGCGTTCATTTCTTTCGCCGTTTGTTTCATGGTACGCGATACTTTCACCGAGCCGTCGTCGCGCATAAAGCGCTTGATCTCCCCTGCGATCATAGGCACGGCGTACGTGGAAAATTTTACGCCGAAGCTTTCGTCAAACCCCGCGATCGCCTTTAAAAATCCAAGCCCCGCAAGCTGAAACAAATCGTCGTATTCCACCCCTTTCCCAAGATAGCGTTTTACGATACATTTAAGCAAGGAAACGTTTTCGGCAAGAAGAGTTTCTTTCGCCGCCTCGTCGCCCGCTTTCGCCTTACGCAGGTATTCGATTGTTTCTTCGTTTCCAAGCATACTCGTGTCCTTTTACGCCGCGATTTCTTTCATCATAACGATTTTCGTGCCCTTTCCCGGTTCGCTCGCCACGGAAAATTCCGTCATGAACGTCTGCATGATCGTAAACCCCATGCCCGAGCGCTCCTCGTCTTCAAGCGTCGTAAAAAAAGGCGCAAGCGCCTGCTCTACGTCTTGAATCCCCTTGCCGTAGTCGGTGATCGCGATATGTAACGCGCCGCCGACCGTCCTTTTTTCTATTCGACATTCGATCAAGATGCTTTTTTGCGCGTCCTCGCCCTCGTAGGCGTGTACGATACAGTTCGTCACCGCTTCGGATACGGCGGTCTTGACGTCGGAAAGCTCGGACAAGGACGGATTGAGCGCAAGCGCAAACGCCGCCACGGCGCTACGGGCAAAGCTCTCGTTTTCTCCGATCGCCGCAATTTCGAGTTTCATATAATTTTCCATACCTTTCTCCTTTACATTTTGGGTATCAGCGAATAGACGCCGCTGAGCGATAAGATCTTATCCGTTTCCGCGTTCACTCTGCTCACGTAAGACGGTATGCCGTAGCGACGCAATTTTTTATATCGGCCGATCAAAAATCCTATTCCCGTCGAGTCCATAAAGCTGACTTTACCAAGGTCAAAAACCGCTTTATCCGCCCCGGCGTGCTCGTCGATCTTCCGATCGGCCGCAAGCCGCAATTCGCCTGCGCCGTGTTCGTCTACCTCTCCTTCTACGATCAGGAATAAAACGCCGCTTTTTTCTACTGCCGTAAAGTTCATTTTCTTCCTCCCATGCGTTATGCAAACATTATACAAAAACGGAATAGAAAAATTTTAAGGGATTTCGTCGAATAAAAGAATTTCCCGTCGAAAAAATTTTTTTCTTCTTTTTGGTAAAAAATACTTGACATTGCGGCCGAAATGGTTTATTATATACAAGCGTTGTTTCATTGACGCTTATGGCTGGTATGGGCCTTTAGCTCAGTGGTCAGAGCTGTCGGCTCATAACCGATTGGTCCGCGGTTCGAATCCGTGAAGGCCCACCAAAAATTACAATCAAACGGCCCAATAGCTCAGTTGGTTAGAGCGCCAGCCTGTCACGCTGGAGGTCGACGGTTCGAGCCCGTTTTGGGTCGCCAAAAAAAATTCTGAATCTATCAAGATTCAGAATTTTTTTATATTTGAAAAATTTAATTTGCGCTACTCTGTTTTATTGTCGCTCGATATATCCAATCCCATTAACGCCCCAAATCTAAACCCCTCTAAATAATAATTCTCCAACGATTCCAAATACATTGCCTCGATAGAATTGTTGGTTTTTTCATATAGTGCCAACATATTTGGAAATTTAGCGAGTTCCTTTCTTATTTCCGTATCATTTTTTGCAACTTCCTCCAAAAGCTCAAAATATTTTGAACTGCACGGCACCGAGTAACAGTTACCGCGTACGCCTGTAAACATTTGCATAATCGCCGACTTTTTATTCATAAACAGCTCCTTTTCTTTCATTTATAATATTATAATATCTCGTTTGAGATAAGTCAAGTATTTTTATCTCATTTGTGTTATAATTTTATATATGATAAAGATTTCACAGAGAATAAAAGATTTAAGATTAGAAAAAAATTTAACGCAAACTGAACTTGCCAACGCTACGGGATTAAGCCAAAATGCAATCGCGCAATGGGAAAACGAAAAAAGAACCCCGAATATTAATGCTGTTGTCGCTTTGGCGAAATTCTTTGAGGTTACTACCGACTATTTATTAGGTCTAACAGACTAAATTTATATTGAATTTGCAACTCGAAACAAAAAGCAAGTCAAACGACTTGCTTTTTTCTTTTTAAAGTTACACTTTCATATCCACCGTAAAGGTAGCGCCTTCGCCGAAAACACTTTTTACGTTGATGATCCAGTCCGATTTGTTGCAAATTTTTTTCACCATGGCAAGCCCTAATCCAAACCCGCCGTTCTCGCCGTTATGCGATTTGTCTACGGTAAAAAACCGATCAAAGATCCGTTCAAGGTTCTCTTCTTCAATCCCGATTCCCGTGTCAGCAACGGTAAAACGTACCCCTTTTTCCGTCTTGACAAGCGAAACACTCAGCTTTCCGTTCTCCTTATTGTAGCGGATTGCATTACGGATCAAATTTCCCATCACCTCGTTTACCCGCTCCTGTCGAGAGCGCACCGTAAGCCCCTCCTCGATATTCGTTTGCAGGGCAATATTTTTCCTCGCAAACGACGGCGACAAATTCTCTAAAATTTCTTTAAGCAGCGCGCTTGCGTTCACCTCGTAAGAGGGAAGATCGTCGTTGTCAAGCTCGCTATAATTGATAATTCGCGCGATCAGCTTGCTCAACCTCCCGCTTTGTGCAAGTAAAATTTCCGCCGCTTGCTTGGTTTGCGCCTCGTCGAGCGCACCGTTTAAAAGCAGCTCGGAATATCCGCGAATTGAGGTAAGCGGCGTGTTCATTTCATGGGTCACGTTGGCGATAAAATCGTCCTTGGATCGTTTCGCCTTTTCCGCAATCTCTTTTTTATCCAAAAGCTCCGCCATTTTTTCGCTCACCTGCTTATTACGCATATTCAAAATATCCACGACGGGCTTTAATTCCTTATACGGCGCCTCTACCTTTAAATTCAAGGCGGCGTTTTTCGCGATCCGTTTTACCGGCCGAAGTACGTATTCCGTCTGTATATACGCAAGCAAAAAACAAATAAAAAATCCGACAACTAAAAACCAAAAAAGCGTGGGCAGCGTAGAAAGCAGCAAGGCAGCAAGCGTGTCCGTCGTTACCGACAACCGCACGAGTAGCTCTTCGCCGTTCACCGCCGCTTTTACGCAATAATATAAGTATTCCTTATCCAGCGTGGAGCTTTTTCTCACCGCAATCCCCTCACCCGAGGAAAGCGCCTCTTTGACTTCTTCGCGCCCCAAATGGTTTTCCTTGCTCTTGGAAGAGCTATCCGCCACCACCGTACCGTCCAAAGCAATCAGCGTCACCCTCGCCCCGCCAAGCTTTTCGGAAAATGACTTCACACCCATTTCGTCAAGCGTATAGCTCTCGTCAAAAAAAGCGGCCTGCACTTTCAATTCGCTCGTTTTTTCCTTTGTCAGCGTTTGATAAAACAGCCACGAGGACAAGACGGAAAAAGCGGCGAGAATAAGCGTTATGACAAGTTGCGATATCAGTAAAATTTTAATCCTCATACACTACCTAACAAAAAAACGGACGACGTCCGTTTTTCTTTCCTTATTTTTTGAAGCGGTAGCCGACGCCAAAAACCGTTTCAATATTTTCAATCCCCAGCTTTCTTAACCTTGCAATATGATTGTCAAGAGTCCGCGTTTCCGCGTCTACGTACCCCCAAATCTCCGTCAAAAGCGTGTTTCTGGAAAGCACAATCCCCTCGTTTTTCATGCAGTACGCAAGCAGCTCGAATTCCTTACGGTTAAGCTCTAACGGTTTGCCTTTCAGCGTAACGCTCATGGTCGAAACGTTTAATTCCAAGTCGCCCACGGAAAGCACGTTATTGCCAGCCACTCTACGAAGAGCGGCCTTTACCCTCGCTACAAGCTCCATAACCCCGAAAGGCTTGGCTACGTAATCGTCGGCACCAAGGTCTAATCCACGCACCTTATCCGCTTCTTGTCCGAGCGCGCTGAGCATAATACAACTCACCGTCGGATAACGGCTTTTAATCTCTTTTAAAACGTCCAAGCCGTTCCCGTCGGGCAACATGACGTCAAGAAGTGCCAAATCGGGCGTCTTTTCCCCCAAGGCGTTTTTAAATTCCTTAACGCTTGGGAAAGCAAAACATTCGATCCCCTCCCTTTCAAGAGAGAATTTCACAAGCCCGCCGATACTGACGTCGTCCTCTAAAACGTAAACGCAACCTTTCATGTTCGATTAAACACCCTTGACGCTATGCGCAATAAAGTCGATATGATCCCCGATACGTTCGAGGTTGGAAACGAGGTTGATGAATACGGTATTGTTCTCAGGACGGCATTTACCTTGGCTAAGGCGTTGGATATGCTCGTTCACAAGGTCGCGACGGGTATTGTCGATCTCCTCCTCCAAAGCGTCTGCCTCGCTCATAAGCGCGTATTCCTTTTCAAGCACGATCCGTTTCACGACGGCGTACTGTTTTTTAATGATTTCGTACATACCGATCAGTTTTTCATTGATCCCTTCGGAGAAGACAAGGTTTTCCTTTACCTCACGATGGGTATATTTGGTCAAATTGTCGGCAAGCTCCGCAATACGGGCAACGTCGCCGACGTTGTTATGCAATGCGCTGACCAGCTTTTCGTCGTCCAACGAAATACCGCTCGCCGAAACCTGCACAAGATAATCGCTGATCGCCGCGCCAAGCTCTGCAATTTTATCGTTTTCCGCCGCAACCTTATCGCAAGCGTCAATATCGCGGGCAATAAATCCGTCGAACGCCGTCTGCAAGCTGTTCATAGACATATCCGCCATACGGAAAGTTTCTTTCGTAAGCTGACCGATTGCAACCGTGGGCGTGCTTAAAATACGCTTATCCATAAACATAACGTCGGGCTTGACCGCAGCGTCTTTTTTCTCGGGCACAAGCAGCACGGACGCCTTTACGAGAAGATTTGCAAACGGTAAGAACAAAATCGTACAAATCACGTTAAAAAAGGTGTGGAACATAGCGATCTGCGTGCTTGGTACCGCAAACCATTTACAGAAAGTATCGGCGTAAAAATCTTTCCAAATCAGCAAGACCGCCATAAAAAGCAACGAGCCGATTGTATTAAACAGCAAGTGAATGATACTCGCCCGACGAGCGTTTGCGCTCGTACCCGCCGAGGATAAAAGCGCCGTCGTCGTCGAACCGATATTCGAGCCGAGGATTATGTACAAAACGGCGTTCGTCATTTCCCCATTCGCACCCATACCGATCACAAGCCCCGAGCTTGCCATAGCGATAATAATCGTCGTAACTGCCGAGGAGGACTGCATCAACGTCGTGAATACGATCCCAAACAACAATAATACGAACGGGTTGGTCATTGTCGAAAGGAAATTCTTGATTTCCACCACTTCGGAATACTGTTTCATAGTGCCTGACATAACGTGCAAGCCGAGGAATACCATACCCAGCCCCGCAAGCGCAAGCCCCGTGCTTTTTACCTTATCGTTTTTGGAGAACATCTCCATAAATACGCCGATCCCCAAAAGCAAAATAAATACTTCGTTGATAGGCAAGGAGTTGAGTGCTGCAATCTGCGCCGTGATCGTCGTACCGATATTCGCACCCATGATAATACATGCCGCTTGATACAGCGACATGATCCCCGTATTTACGAACCCGACAACCATAACCGTCGTCACACCCGAGCTTTGTATAACGGCGGTCGTCGCCGCACCCATTGCTACGCCGACAAGCTTTTTATCCGAGGTCTTATTGAAAAGCTTTTTCAAGCCGTTGCCGAACAGCTTCTCCATGCTCTCGCTCAAAAACTTAAAGCCGATCAAAAATGCACCGCAACCCGCAAGCACGAGCGCAATACTGGTAAAAATGGTTGAAAATCCCAAATCCGCCAACGACATTTTTTTACTCCTTTTTCCTTTGTACTTTTCTATTATATAATATTTCCCCAAGAAAGTCATTCGTTAGAAGTAAAAAATTTGTAAAAAAAAATTAAAAATCTTGCTTAATTTTGGTTTTTTTTATTTTTCCGTATTTTCATGTACCCCCGTAACGGCGTAAATCGTCCATTCCGCAACGTTGGTGGCGTGATCGCCGATACGTTCTAAATATTTAGAAACCATCATTAGATCGAGCGCGCGTTCGGCAAATTCCTCGTCCTCTCTGATTTTTCCAACGAGCACTTCCCTTGCACCCGAGAACAAATCGTCCACACGATCGTCCGCGTCGCACACCCGTCTTGCCAGTATCGCGTCCTCCTCCACAAAAGAGCGTACCGCCCCCTCCACCATTTCTACAACAGCCTCTCCCATCTCGGAAATAAAGGAAATGCAATACCCTGTTTTGCTCCTCCCACCGTGTAAAATAATTTCGGCAACGTCCGCCGCAAAGTCGCCGATACGTTCCATATCCGTAATCAGTTTAAGCGCGGAGGAAATGATGCGAAGATCGGACGCGACGGGCTGTTCGGTGAGAAGTAAATGCAAACAGAGCGTTTCTATCCGCTTTTCGCTATCGTCGATCGCCTGATCCTTATTGACGATTTCCTGCGCTAAAATCGGGTCGTGCGTCTTTAACGCCTTTAAAGTATTGCGAATAGCTTGTGTAATTTCCTCCCCCATACAAATTAGTTCTTCATTTAACGTTTTTAATTTTCCTCTATAAGCCGTTCTCATCTTAACCGAACCTCCCTGTGATATACTCTTCCGTACGCTTTTCTTTCGGCATGGAAAACACCGTTTGCGTGTCCCCGATCTCCACCATTTCCCCAAGCAGGAAAAACGCCGTTTGATCGGAAATTCGGAGCGCCTGTTGCATATTGTGCGTCACTATGACGATCGTCACGTCCTTTTTAAGCTGCATACAAAGCTCCTCTATCTTCCCCGTAGAAATGGGGTCGAGCGCGCTCGTCGGCTCGTCCATTAAAAGGATTTGCGGCTCCACGGCAAGCGACCTAGCGATACAAAGCCGCTGCTGCTGTCCCCCTGACAACCCGAGCGCCGATTTATTAAGCCTATCTTTCAGCTCGTTCCAAATCGCCGCACCGCGTAAAGAACGCTCTACAATTTCGTCCAGCTCTGTTTTTTTACGGATCCCGAACGTCCTTGGTCCGTACGCAACGTTGTCGTATACGCTCATAGCAAACGGGTTTGGACGCTGAAAGACCATGCCCACGTTCTTACGCAAGCGGGAAAGGTCGGCGGTTTTTTCGTAGACGTTTTCCCCGCCTATAAAAATCTCCCCCTCTACTTTACACCCCTCTACAAGATCGTTCATGCGATTGAGCGATTTCAAAAGGGTGGATTTACCGCACCCCGAAGGGCCGATCATAGCCGTAATCCGTTTCTCTTGAATACGCATATTTACTTTCTTTAAGGCTTGGAATTTTCCGTAATATAAATCAACGTTCTTCGCTTCGACCGCTACGCCGTCCGAAAAATTGAATTTTTGTATTTCTTTCATATTATTTCTTCCCTTTTTTTAATTTCCTCTCGGTGACGAACACAAATAAATTGACGATTGCAACGAGAATAAGCAAGACTGCCGCCGTCGCATACGCCGCCGCAAAATCAGGTCGCTCTGCCGTAAATCGGTACATCAGTACGGCAAACGTCGCGCCGCTATCCAGCGGTGAATCAGGCAACATGGGTACAGAACCCGCCGTAAAAATAAGTGCCGCGCTCTCGCTGACAATACGCCCGATCGAGAGAATCACCGCCGTAAAAATCCCCGACGCCGCCGACGGCAGCACGACTTTAAAAATCGTCCGCACCTTGGACGCCCCGAGCGCAAGGCTTCCCTCACGCATACTGACGGGCACGGCAAGAAGGCTTTCCTCCACCGAACGAATAACCGTCGGGAGTAGCATTAGCGAAAGGGTGAGCGCCCCTGCAAGCAAGCTTTCCCCCTGTCCACAAAAAGCGACCATGCCAAATAGCCCAAAGACTATCGACGGGATTCCCGAAAGGGTGTCGATAAACACCCTAAGCCCTTTGACGAATTTCGAGCCAACCTTGGCGTACTCCACGAGAAAGATCGCCGTTGCGACGCCTATGGGCACGGCGACTGCAAGAGAAATCAAAATCACGTAAAAGGTGGAAACAAACGCGCCGCGTAGCGTTGGACGGTTATAGGTGGGGCGATCAAACAAAAACTCTAAGGACAGGTTGGGCAGTCCTCGCACAAGAATATAGCCGATCAAAAAGACAAGCGTCGCCGACGCAAGCCCCGCCACTACTCTACACACCACAGCAAGAGCCGTTGAAAGCCCGCCTTTTTTACAATAAACGCGCCCATCTTGCCCCGCAGACGGCGTTAAAATCCGTTCCTTGCCCGCTTGCGGCTTGCCCTCGCGTTTAATCCACGCAAGCAATACGTTTAAAAGCAATACGAACACGAGCAGCACCAACCCCGTCACAAACAACGCCGAACGGCGAGTTCCGAGCGCATAGCCCATATCCGTAACGATATTGACGGTAAGCGGACGAATGGAGCTGAAAAGGCCCTTAGGAAAAAAGGGAGAATTGCCGCAAACGAGCTGTACAGCCATAGTTTCCCCGATCGCCCTGCCCGCCCCAAGGGTCAGCGCGGACAAAATTCCCTTTTTCGCCGCAGGGAACAAAACACCGAATACCGTTTGCTCTTTCGTGGCACCAAGGGCAAGACTGCCTTCTTTGTAGGAGGCAGGTACGCTTTCAAGCGCGTTTTTGCTCAGCGAAGCGACCGTGGGAAGAATCATCAGCCCGAGAATTAAAGAGCTTGCCAAAAGCCCACTCCCACTCTCAACCCCAAACGTCTTCCGCAAAAAGGGCAGTAGTACCACCATACCGAAAAACCCGTATATGATCGAGGGGATTCCCGCGAGCAAAACGATCACTTGATCAAAAACACCTTTGAAACGTTTAGGGCAAAAATAGACGAGAAAGATCGCCGAGAAAACGCCCACGCTGCCACCGATCAAAAGCGCGCCAAGGGTTGTGAGTAGCGTCGCCGTGAGCATAGGAAGCAAACCGTATTCGCCACGGTTGGGATCCCAAACATCACCAAAGAGAAATTCAAATATGCCCACCTCTTTCAGCGCAGGCACAGACGAGAAGAAAATGAACAAAAAAATTGCCGCCACCGCCACGACGGAAAAGGTCGCGGAAATCGCAAACAGCGTCTTTGCCCCTCTTTCGCTTTTACTTTCCGATTTCGTCACCGCTCTTCCTCTCATAACGTAATATAACCGCTCTCTTCTATAATCGCCTGTCCCTCGTCGGAAAGGACGAAATCAAGAAACGCCTGTGCCTCCTCGGAAAGCCCGTTTTGACTATTATACAAGAGCACAAACGGACGAGAGAGCTGATAGTCGCCGTTTTTAATATTTTCCGCCGTTGCCTCTACGCCGTTAAAGCTGAGCTTTTTCACCGAGCCGTCATAGGAGCCGAGGGAAATATAGCCAAGCCCCGCCTTATTTGTTTGCACCTCTACAAGGACTGCGCCCGTACCGTCGAACACCTTAGTATTGCTTGCGCGCGACGTTTCCTCTTTCAGCTTTTTTCCCGCCGCGTTTTTCACAAGCTCCTCAAAGGCGTCGCGAGTACCCGAGCTTTCGTTTCTCGCAATAGGAAGGGTGATATTCCCGATTGCCGTGCCGTAGGCAAAAAAGTCGTAAAGCTGCACGCCCGTAACGTCGGTAAGCTCGTTGTCCTTATTCGTGACAACAACGATCCCGTCGTCACAAATTTTTACCGACGTAACCCCCTCTTCGCTTACTGCCTTGGAGGCCATGCCGAAATCCCCTTTTCCCTCTTTTGCGTTCGCGATTCCCACCGCACTGCCACCCTCGCTGATGACAATTTCCACTTCGCCGTGAAGAGCCATATACGCCTCGGCAAGGTCGCCCATGAGCGGCGCAACCGAAGTAGAGCCTGCAAGCCTCACCTCTCTTTTCTCGCCGCCGCACGACGCAAACGAAAACGCCCCGCAAAGAGTGGTCGCCGTTAAAATAACGGCCGTTACTTTTTCTTTTTTTATAATTTTTTCTCCTTTCATAATTTTTTCTCCTTTTTTTATCGTGCCTTTATTATAAAGGAAAGTTGTAACAAACTTTTCCTGATTTTGTAACGAAACGGTAACAAATCCTCCGATTTTGTAATAAAAAGGTAACTTTCACTACAATTAGCGTTTGCAAAACCGCTTTTTCATATACGAAAAACGCCTCGATAGCTTAAAAGCCTCGAAGCGTTTTTTCGTTTTATTTCCTTTTTAATTTGGATTTTCCCCGACGATGGTCGCCGTCAATTTTTCGCCGTGCACAACAAGATAAGCGTAACTCCCGCCCTGCGTGGCGGGAAAACGAAGCGACCCGGGATTGATCAGCGTGACGCCGCCCAGCTCCTCAATCGACGGACGGTGGCTGTGACCGTACAACGCGACGCTGCAATCAAGCTCTTTCGCGCGTTTTGCCAAGGCGACGAGCGTTCCTTTAACGCCGTAACGGTGGCCGTGGCAATAGAAAATACGCAACTTTTCGACTTCTAATATCCCCTCCTCGGGAAGCGGCGCAAAAAAATCACAATTGCCTTTGCAAAAATAACATTTTTCCGGCTGCTCGGAAAAAATTTCTTTAAAATCGGAAAAGCCATCGCCAAGATATACCGCGTAATCGTTTTCCAAAAACAGCGGCTTTAACTGCTCCACGCCCTTTTTATTTCCGTGCGTGTCGGAAATTACGACGAGCGTTTTCATTCCTCTTTCAACCTCGCAAGTAGCGCGGCAAGCGCGCGGCTACGGTGCGAAACGCCGTTTTTCTCCTCCGCCGTCGCCTCTCCAAACGATTTATGAAGATCGTCGCTTAAAAATAAACAGTCGTAGCCAAAGCCACCCTCGCCCCTTTCTTCCTCTAAAATCTTTCCGTAGGTGCGCCCCTCCACCACGATCTCCTTGCCTTGCGGGAAAACGAATGCGATTGCGCATTGAAAATACGCCGTTCTCTCTTTCACGCCCTTTAACTTGGCAAGCAGTTTCTTTCGGTTATTTGCGTCGTTGTGATCGCCCGCATACCGCGCGCTATACACTCCCGGTTCACCGTTCAACGCCACCACGCAAAGTCCGCTATCATCTGCAAGAGCAGGCTTTCCAAGCGCATTTGCCGCCGCGCGTGCCTTGATAAGCGCGTTCTCTGCAAACGTTTCGCCCGTTTCCTCTACGTCCTCGTCAAAACCCATTTGCTTTTGCGATACCACCTCGTACCCTGCAAGAATTTGAGAAAACTCCCGCAATTTATTTACGTTATTCGACGCTACTACTACGATCGGTTTTTGCATATAATTCACCTCTTATAGTATTCATTATACTCGCCTTTCGATTTTCTGTCAAGCGTTCACCCGCAAAGAATTCAATACCGCCAACAGCATAACGCCCACGTCGGCAAATACCGCAAGCGCAAGCGGCAATACTCCCATCCCGCCAAGAAGCATAAATACGGCTTTCATCACAATAGAAAATACGACGTTTTGTCGAACGATCGAACGGGTCTTTTTCGCAACCTTGAAAAGTTGCGGCAGGGCAGAAAGGTTATCGGAAACGAGAACGAAGTCAGATGCCTCCACAGCCGCCGCACTACCAAGTTTCCCCATAGAAACAGCGAGGTCGGCAGCCGCCATGACGGGCGCGTCGTTGATACCGTCCCCCACGTAAAGGAGTTTTCCCTCCGTTTTCAGTTCCTCGGCGCAACGCAATTTTTCGTCAGGTAAAAGACCGAAGCGCACCTCTTCAATGCCTACCTCCTCAGCCACGAATTTCGCCCGTTTTTCCGAGTCGCCCGTTAGCATGACCGTGCGAAAGTACCCCATTTCTTTCAACCCCTTTAACGTGGCTTTGCAATCGGTGCGGAGCTTATCGCCAACCAGCGTCGCTCCCAAGTACTCGCGCCCGCGCGCTATATATAATACGGTATAGACAGAGTCTATCTCTTGCACCGAAACGCCGTTTTCTTTCAAATACACCGCGCTACCGATCCGTACGACTTCCCCGCCAAGCTCCCCGCAAACGCCTTTTCCCATGGTTTCCACAACGCCTTTCGCTTTGCTTTTAAAGGGTACGCCGCTAAACGCCTTAGCCAAGGGATGCGCGGAATTTTCTTCTAATGCCGCCGCAATGGCGAGCAGTTCTTCCTTAGACGCGTTTACCTCAACCGTTTCGCAAATCTCGAAATTCCCCTCTGTCAGCGTGCCCGTCTTATCGAACGCAAGCGTTTTGACCGCCGCAGCCGCTTCCAAACAGGTCGCGCCTTTCACAAGCACCCCTTTCCGCGCGCAAGTGCCAAGCGCCGAAAAATAGGTGAGCGGCACGGAAATAACGAGCGCGCACGGACAAGAAACGACTAGGAAAGTAAGCGCCGAACGCACGTATCGAATCATTTCCGCATTGCCCGTAGCAAAATAGGAAACGAGCGGCGCAATCCCCGCGAAAAGTAACGCAAAAATACATACGGCGGGCGTATAATACCTTGCAAATTTCGTAATAAATTTCTCAGGCGCAGCTTTTTTTGCCGCGGAATTTTCCATTAGATCGAGAATCTTCTTCACCGCGCTATCTTCGTAAGCCCTCGTGATCCGCATAGTGAACACACCGCCGACGTTAATAAAGCCCGAGAGAAGTTCCTCTTCCCTTTTTACGTTTTTCGGCTCTGCCTCCCCCGTCAAGGATTTTGTATCAAGAACGGCAAGTTCGTCTAAAAGTACGCCGTCGCAAGGTATCTTTTCCCCTGCTTTTACCAAAACGACGTCGCCGATATGCAGCGCCTCGGGCGCAACCGTTTCAGATTCGCCCCCCGCCGCAATGCGCGTGGCAGTCGTCGTTTTCAAATCCATGAGTTTGGTAACCGACTTTCTCGACGCACCGACGGCAATCCCTTGCAGTAATTCGCCAAGCTGATACAAAAGCATCACAGCGACGCCCTCCAACGCCTCCCCAAGCGCAAACGCACCGACGGACGCCACCGTCATCAAAAAGTTTTCGTCGAAAATATTCTTTTTCTTGAAAACGGAAAGAATTACGTCGTAGCCGACAAGCAGATACCCTCCAACGTACAACACGTATCCAAGCACCGTCCAAGCAATGGAATTCCCAAGCCTTTCGCTAAGAACTCCACCCACAAGTAAGCAAGCGGAAAAAAGAATACGCAGCCATTCCTTTTTCTTCGACCCTTTCGTTTCCTCCGCCTCTTCCTCCACAACGCGCACCTCTTCAAATGCATTCGCCGTCGCCTTGACTTTTTTCAGCGTTTCCTCGTCCTCGTATTCTACCGTAAGCGTCGCGGCTGCAAATGCGACCGTAGCCGCCATTACGCCGTCAAGCTCTTTGATAAGCTCTTCCAGCTCTCCCGCACAAACCGCGCAATCAAGCCCCTCTAATTTCAATACCGCTTTCATTCTATTCCTCCGCGCAATCCATATGCGCGCGCCCCATTGCCACGATCTCGACGATATGATCGTCAGCGAGCGAATATAAAATATTTTGCCCCTCTCTCCTCGAACGTACGATACGGTTATCCTTCAATACCCGCAATTGATGACTGACCCCGCTTTGCGTGCCGCCTACCGCTTGCAAAATATGATAAACGCACATTTCCCCGCCCGTAAGCGCAAGCACGATTTTCATTCTCGACGGCTCGCCAAGTACCCGAAAAACGTTGCATACCCGCCCAAGCTGCTCTTCGCTGAGCGCCTCGCGCTTAGCCGAGCCAACTGCTTGCTCGTGTTCCTTTTTTTCACAAATCGTCATATTCTTCTCCTTTCATTAATATATGAATAAGTATTCATATTATAATATAGTATTTCATAATTGTCAAGC
This sequence comes from Clostridia bacterium, assembly GCA_017463325.1. GTDB lineage: Bacteria > Bacillota > Clostridia > Christensenellales > Borkfalkiaceae > Scatosoma. Next base: position 55,431 of record JAFTPK010000018.1, on the reverse strand, counting down.
GTTTGAGGCAAAAAAGCACCCCGCCGCGAAAAATTTTCCGCGGCGGGGTGCATATAGAATTTACATAGGGTCGAAACGGGAGGTAAAGATTTTTCCGTTTAGATAGGAAAGCGCCCCCGCACATTCAAAGGACAAAAATTTAGCGACAAGGCATTGACGGGTACGCTTATACGCACGGTTTTTTTGCGCGTTTCCATATTTCATATCCCCAACGATCGGGGTTCCCACGTGCGCCAAATGGGCGCGGATTTGATGGGTTTTCCCTGTATGCAGCGTGACTTCGACAAGTGTCGTTTCTTCGCGTTCGTCAAGGACACGGTATGCCGTGACGATCGTTTCCGCACCTTTTACGGGCGCGGCGTAAACGCGAACGAGGGGGCGCGCCTCTTCCTTTTTTAAATAGGCTGTGAGCGTCGCTTCTTTTTGAAAAAATCGCCCGAAACAAAGCGCGTGATAAAGCTTAGTTACTTTACGCTCCTTGAAAGCGGCAAGCAAAGCCTCGGACGATGCTTTCGTTTTTGCGAATACGAGCAAGCCTTGGGTGTTTCTGTCCAAGCGGTGAATGAAATAATATTCTCCTTTACGGCTAAGCTCGGCAAATACCGCCTCGGAATTCACCCCGCTTTCCTTGTCGGCAACGAGAATATTCTCATCCTCGTAAACGAGGTGAAAGGCTGGTTTTTCTTCCTGCTTAGGCGACAAATAATAACAAACGACGTCGCCGACGTTTACTATTACGTCCTCGCCTATCTTCACGCCGTTGACCTTGACGTCCTTATTTTTCATTAGCTGCTCCCAAAAAAAGGAGCCTTGCGCGTAATTGTCGTCGGTAAATTTTTTCAACGATTGCTTTTCGGTTACGGTAAGTTTGATCAATTGCCTTTCTCCAAAAATTTCGACCGCCGCTTATTTGCGACGGTCGAACAAATTACTTACTTCTTATCTTTCTTTGCCTTAGGCGCTTTCTTCGCCGCAACGTCAACGTCTTCCAACGTTTCGTCGGTAGGCTTGATAAACGCAATTACAATAATCGCTACAAGCATCAACGCAGCAATCCCGAAAAGTACTACGGATACGATATTGTTTTTCAGCCATTCCGTTTCCCCGGGGATTACGTCGTCCTCGGACGCAACGCTGACCACCTTATATCCGCAAGCCTTTGCCGAACCGATCAAAGGATCGGAATATACGGCGAGGATAAGGAAGGTGCCCTCGTGCGTCGCCGTGAAACGCGCCTCCGTTTCATTCCATTCGTACTGATTGTGCGCAGCCCATTCGTCGGGATGATCTTCTTCATTGATTGCGTCGTTATACGGGTCGATCTCTACAAATACGTTCTTTTCAAGCAGCATTTCCGCCGTTGCGTCACCGCCGATACGCGACGCCAAAAGCTCCGCATAAATATTTTTGAAGAATTCGTCGTAGTCGCCGTTCGCTTGGGAAAGCTTGCCTTTCGCCTCCTCTGCGATCGCCGCGTAGCTGATCTTGGAGAGATCCGCCGAAGACGCAAGCGTCGAAGCCGCAAGGTTATAAGCGTCGAAATCAATGCGATACAGCTTGTACGTTACGGTTGCCGTTGCAGAGGAATCCCCCGAAAGATCCAGTTCAAAATCGTCGTACGTAGAACCGATCGTCACCGATTGTCTTCTATCGCTTTCGTCGTCCTCTTCGTCAATCGACAAAGGCGTTTTTGCTACGTTAAAGCTGAAATAGGGAATTTCGTCAATCTTCCAAACGTTGGAGGAGGTAACGCTTACAAGCTCCCCATCCAAATAATATTGCATGGTGTTGCCCGCTTTATCGTTTGCGAACACCTTAAATTCGTAAAGCCCCGACTTCGTTACGTTAAATTTGAGCGAGGAGGAAGAAAGCGAACTCTTCGTCGATTCGGAGGTTGCGTTGGAGGACTTGTACACGATCGTGAATTTCAAGTTCTCGTAACCGCCGTTATCCGCAATCAAACCGCGCAAGGAGGGAAGCGTAAAGCTTGCAGAGCTACCCGCCTTTAAATCTTTCGCTTTTTCCGTAACAAGCGCCTGATAATCGTCGATCAGCGATTGCCCCGTCACCTCGTTTTCGCCGTTTTCCGTCGAAAGGAAGGTGTAGTACGCACCGTCTTTATTGTCGTCTACGAGGATATAATAGGTTTCATCCGTCGCCGCCGCGTTAGGAGCTTTCTGGCTTTCCGTATACCAAGCAAGATAATAGGTCGTCGCGCCCTTACCTACCGCCTCGCCGTTTCCGTCCTCTTTGTGGTTTTCGTCCGAAAGAGTGAATCGAATGGAAACAAGCTCGTACCCGTATTTTGCAAACACGGAGGTTTCTACGTCGCCCTCGGTGTAGTTGGTTTCAGTAAAATAGGTGGAGGTTGTCAACGCCTCGTATTCCTCTTCCCCTGCCTCAACCGTAGGATCGTAGGCGTAATATTTCAACGATTTGGTCACCGTTCTGTCAAGAACGTCCACTACCTCGTAATCGAGCGCGAACGCCGTACCGATCGTGAACGAAGTAAGCTTGTCGTTGACAACGAGCACAGGCACAGCCGTATCTTCAATTTCGCCGTTTTCATTGAGCGCAAAGCTCTGACCGTTGATGGAATAGAGGTTGAGGTTGGTTACCGCCGCATCGTCTTTTGCTTCCTCCGCAAAGGTAGCCTCGATAGCAAAGGGCATCAAGGGCGTCGTTGCCGAGCTGGAAGCGTATTCGCCGAACGTCGCGCCGACGTTTTCAAACGTCCCAACGCGTACGTCGTTGACGGAAACGCTGTATTCGTCGTAGCCAACGCTCTCTTCTCCCAAGCGTACAACGATATTTTGCGTTGCCGCGACCTCTACCCCGTCGGTGACAGTCGCGTCATCCTCGGGATTGACCGCCGCATACACCTTTCCGTCGTTCGTAGAGAATACGAGCTTATTCACCGTTTTCCCTTCTTTATTTGCAACAGCGGACGCCGTTTCAATCACAAGCGTCACCGTTTCAAAATCGGTATCCGAAAAAGAGAATTCGGTACTGAAATATTTTACGTCGTCTTTGCCCTCATACCATTTCAGGGCAAGGTCGCGCTGTTTAAGCGTGACTCTGGCGTTATCTTTGAGTGCGAACGCTACGTTCGTCGTGCCGACGCTGGAAGCGTTGCTCGTCCCGAAAATCGTGCTCACCGAATAGGTGGTAGCGGACGCCTCGTCCGCCGACGCAGGAAGAGCGGAATACACCGCACCCGTTAAAGCCGCCGCGCCAAGCGCGGAGGCAAGCATAAGAGTTAAGTTTTTAGTCTTTTGGTTTTTCATCAAAAAATGCCTCTCGGTTTTTTCGTAAACTTTGCTATATAAATTTATTACGCTTTTTCTATTTTACACCTTATCAAACTTTTTGTCAAACGCATTTCAAGGGGTATTCGATAGAATTTACGCGTTTTTTTAAATTTCACTTAATTTGCAGCGCGCCGACAAGGTCAAAAGCCTTCCAAGGCGTTTCCGTTTCAGGTGGAGCGACGATAAATTTCATGCGTTCTTTGGTGATCGGGTGAGAAAAGGAAAGCGAATATGCCCAAAGCGCAAGCTTGCCTTTTTGCGCCAACGCGCCGCCGTAACGCATATCACCGTATATAGGATGGGAAATCCCAGCCATCTGCACGCGGATCTGATGCGTTCTACCCGTATGCAAGCGCACCTCGACAAGCGAAAATTTTCCCTTATCCTCGATCACTTTATAGTCAAGCTCGGCATATTTTGCGCCCTCCTCGGACGGCGTACAAATATACACCATATTGTTGACGGTGTTTTTCCGAAGGTAATTCGTCAACGTGCCCCGTTCGCCTCCCAAAGAGCCGCAAAGCACGGTGAGATATTTCTTTTCAAAATCCCCTTTTTGCAAGCCCTCCGTCAAACGAGCCGCGGCCTTACTGGTCTTTGCGTAAACCATGACCCCGCCTGTGGGTCTATCTAAACGGTGCACTAGCCCCACGTATACGTTTCCCGGCTTATTATAGGCGATCTTGATATAGTTTTTCACCATATCGAGAAGATTTTCGTCCTTGCTTTCGTCGGGGCAACAAGCCGTCATTTGCGGCTTTAATACAACGATAATATGATTATCCTCGTAAAGAATGGTAAATTCGGGACGATATTCCCCACTTTTGATCGTTTCCGTTTCGTTACTCATTGACAAACAGCCCTCCTGCGCCGCAGGGAAGAGAAATCCCCTCCTCCGTTTTTATGCCTACCTCGTACGCCTCCGCTCTGCCTGGGAAACCGCGCATGGTCAGCGTAAGAATATTTTTTAACACCATGGGTTGCAACCCCGTCGTGTAACTATTGATCAAAACAAATAAAGGCTCTTCCGACAAAACTTTGGTACAAAGCTGCACGAATTTAAAAAGATCGTTCTCGATCTTCCACATTTCTCCGTTGGGTCCGCGGCCGTACGAGGGCGGGTCCATAATGATCGCGTCGTATTTGTTGCCGCGACGGATCTCCCGCGAAACAAATTTTAAGCAATCGTCTACGATATACCGTATCCCCGTTTCAATACCCGACAGCCGTGCGTTCTCGCCTGCACGCTCCACCATGCCCTTTGCCGCGTCTACGTGCGTGACCTGCGCGCCCGCTTTCGCGCACGCGACCGTCGCGCCGCCCGTGTACGCAAACAAATTTAATACCTTGATCGGCCGCCCTGCTTTTTTGATCAGCTCCGTCATGCGTTCCCAGTTCACCGCCTGTTCGGGAAAAAGCCCCGTGTGCTTAAAGCCCATGGGCTTGATCTTGAAATCAAGGCCAAGCTGTTCGTAGGAAATCGACCATTCCTCGGGCACGGGCTTTAAATATTTCCAGCCGCCGCCCCCTTTTTCGCTGCGCTTGTAATACGCGTTGAGCTTGGGATAGGAAAAAAGATCGAAACTTGCCGACCAAATCACCTGCGGATCGGGACGAAGCAAATATACGTCTTTCCAACGTTCGAGCTTATAACCGTCACCCGTAGCAATGATCGAATAATCTTTCCAGTTTTCGGAAATTTTCATACGCGCCTCTTTGTAAAACTTCACTTTTGGGTACACACGCCCATTTTTACCTATATATTATATCCCAAAACGCGGTGAAAGTAAAGTATTTTTTACAAAAAAAGAAAACAAAAAACGAAAAGCGCTGAATTTTCTCTTATACCGCCCCGCGCAACTTGCTCTTTATAAAAAATTTTTACGTTTTTAATCTTTTTTTATTTTTTTGGCAAAAAAACAGTTGACAAATGATTTTATTTTTAGTATTATTAGTAAGCTGTTTTGCGCAAGACGGCAAAAACAGACAAGAAATATCGCGGAGTGGAGCAGCCAGGTAGCTCGTCGGGCTCATAACCCGAAGGTCGAAAGTTCGAATCTTTCCTCCGCAACCAAACATGGCGGCGTAGCTCAGTTGGTCAGAGCGACCGGTTCATACCCGGTAGGTCATAAGTTCGAATCTCATCGCCGCTACCACAATTTAAGAAACGGAATTTTGTCGACTATGGCCCGTTGGTCAAGCGGTTAAGACACCACCCTTTCACGGTGGTAACATGGGTTCGAGTCCCGTACGGGTCACCAACGAAAAGGACAGGCAAAATGCCTGTCCTTTTCGTTGTGTTCTTCCGTCGGGCGAACCCATAGGGTTCGGAAAACGCCCCCACGTTTTCTTTGAGCGTTAGCGAAAGCCCCCGTACGGGTCACTCAATATTCTTTTATTCCTAAAAAATAATCCGCAGAAACATTAAAAGCAAGCACCATTCTCTTTAACATATCATAGCCCGGTTTCGCTTTACCTTTTAACCATTCACTCACTTGACTTTGTTTCACCCCTATCATTTCCGCAAAAGCAACTTGCGTTAAGTCGTTTTCAGCTAAAAAGTCCTTTAAAATTTCACTAAAATTGTTTTCCATAATATAATTATATAGAAATTTCTATGTTTTTACTTGACATATAGAATATTCTATATTATAATATAAGTATAAAATTTATTTTGGAGGTAACAAATGAACTATTTAAAAAAGAACGTTTTATTGAGTACTGAATGCATTAAAATCGAGCCACAAAAAAATCCTATATTCTTAGTGATTAAATGGATTTGGGGTATTTTAGGATTTTGGCTTTTACTAATCCCCACTATTAAGGCTATTAACGCAACTATCAAATATAAAACCACAGAATATTTAATTACCGATAAGCGTGTTATGGAAAAATACGGTTGGATCTCCACCCATACGGATGAAATGCTCTTAAATAAAGTTGAAAATATTACGGTGTCGTATAGCTTTTGGGGCAAAATTTTCAATTACGGTACAATTCGTTTTCAAGGAACAAATCGCAACGACGTAATTTTTTTCTACATTAAAAATGCCGAAACTATAAAAAAGCAGTTTAACGAATTGCTTTAATTTCTTATTATTTTTTGTTTAACAAAGAAAAAGCCCTTATCGCCCGACGTCTTTTCACAGCGTTTGATAAGGGCTTTTATAGCGCTATTTAATTGTTTAGATTTAACAATTCTCCATTGTTTTGAACTTTTTTAACAACTTATTCTCAATCTATAAAATAAGTAATCCTTGACAATATCTTTTTACAATTTCAAAAATAAACTTACTACTGACAAGATTAAAGTGGAGGTGCTTTGCTTTTCCAAAGTTGTATTTACTCCATTATGATATATTCTGCTATCATTTTATTTAAAGCACCTTTTTAAAAGAGTTTAGAACTTATTGGAAATATGATATGGCAATCCGTCTACATAAAACGGTGGCAATTCCGCTTGGATTAACGGGCGCACATAATCCAAAAAGGGCTGTAACATATCCGTATGCGTATCGTTAATCCATTCCAGAGGAATTTTTTTCTCATAATTTGCAATCTTCTCAATCTCCACCACGCCCGTTTTACATTGATACGGCTTATCCGAAATTCTATCCAACGTAATCGCAACACCACTACGTCCGTTTATTGCCGCTAAAACAGCCGCACCGCCTACTTGATACGCCTCGGTAATATCCGTGCGGCTTGTCAAATGCCCAGAGCAACGCTGTAAGGTAGACAGCTCGATTGCACGAGTTTTCGTATTTAAGAATTTTGCAACTTCATTTGACAAAAAGTGCGCAGTACCCGTCAATTTTTTATGCCCGAACGAATCTAAATCCTGCACCGTATTGGACAACTCGCACACATATCGCCCATCGGGAAGTTTTACTCCTTCCGAAACAGCAATGACAATGCTCTTTTTTTTCTTTTGCATATCCTCTACTTTACGAATAAAGCCTTCTACGGTAAAAGGAACCTCTGGCAAGCATATCATATCCACACCTTCGCAATCCGTTCCGCGCGCCAACGCGCTTGCAGCCGTCAACCAACCCGCATTTCGTCCCATAATTTCCACTATGGTAACGTAATTCGTACCGTACACCATCGCGTCACGGATAATTTCTTTCATAACCGTAGCAACGAATTTCGCCGCACTTCCATATCCCGGAGTATGATCCGTTATCATCAAATCATTATCAATCGTTTTAGGAACGCCGATAAAGCGTATGGAACTTCCTATCTTTTTGCCGTATTCCGACAGCTTTAAAATCGTATCCATGCTGTCGTTACCGCCTATATAAAAGAAACAATCTATTTGGTACTTCTTTAACAATGCAAACACTTTTTCGTATTCCACGTTGCTATCTTCTGCTTTTTTTAATTTATAACGACAACTACCGAGAAAAGATGACGGCGTACGTTTTAAAAGTTCGATTTTTAGATCATCCGTAAAAATATCATTCAAGCACACGAGCTTTTCTTCCAAAAGCCCGGCAATACCATTTTGCATACCATATACTTTTTCTGCGCCTGACTTAACTGCCGCTTGATACACACCTGCCAAGCTTGCATTGATAACCGCCGTCGGCCCACCCGATTGCCCTACAATCACGTTCATACTGATACCTCCACACGTATTTTTTTTCTAACAAACAGATAAATAACAGCTATACTACAAATGAATACGCATACGCCTAATAGTACCCAAAATACAACCGTCCAACCGAAATGATCTGCAATTGCGCCTAAGCCATAAGAACTAATTGTACTTCCCAAATAACAAAATCCGTTTAAAATTCCAGCAATCAGCCCCGAATTCACTCTCCCTTTCATAAATAAGGGAAATATACTCGTTATCACGCTATTACAGGAAGATACCAAAAAACATACCGCCGCGAATCCTATTAACGTTATTATAAATTGGTTAAGCGCTATGCCTGCAATAACCCCTCCAATTATCAACCCCGCTAATAAAAACATTATCGCACATTGCAAAACAAAATCGAAAATTTTACTATGTACTTTTATTGCAAAAGCATTTGCAAAGATAGAAACAATAGGCAAAGCAAGCGTTAAAACAATAGAAATAGAGCCATCCAAAGCATATTGTTCTTTTAATATCGACGGTACCCAAGTCGTTAACCCATCTTTAATCAGATTTGTTGCAATGCCATATAAGGCAAGCGTACAAATACTCAATAGAATGAGCATTTTATTATAATTCACATCATTTTTGTCTACTATATTTGATACCTGCGAATCCTCTTCTTTATTTTCATTTTTTACCCTAGAAACCAAACCGGAATAAGTAAAAAGCCAAACAAGCGCCACCGTAAAGAAAATGCTCGCCGGCAAATAAAAGGATAACTTAAAATTAATTTTGACAAACAACGCGCTTAATAAATAAACGAGGAACGTTCCCGTCGCAATCGTCGTGCCCATAATCATACTTGCTTTCGGCATAGTGCTTTTATCTAAGCTTTCAGATAAAAGCCTTATTAAAGACGGCCATAAAATAGACATCGCAAAACCGTTAAGAAGCCACAAGAATTTTATCACTACAAAATTATTCGTAATACCAACGATCAGATTAACAAGCCCCGACAAAAGCAAGCTTGAAAATATCATCCATTTTAAATTATACTTTTTACAAAATAAACCGTTAATAACTTGCCCTACTCCGTACGCAAAAAAGAAAAACGTACTCACCAAGCCCGCAGAGGAATGGTCTACTTGATAAAAAATCATTACTTGATTTATATTTGCAGCATAATTCACTTTTCCCATATAGGAACACGCATATACCAACCAGCAAAGCAATATCAGCAACGTGCTTGCCTTTATTTCATGTTTCTTCAAGTTCATTATATTTTCTCTTTTCGATTATTTTTTAATTTTTTCTTCTTTTAAGTTGCTTCTCTTTATAGACGCCGAATGAGCTCTACCGGTTTCTTTTTGCAAATTTTAAAAATGGGCAATGCGGAGGAGGAAATTGCCGTCAGTAAACTAATGAGTATAATAATAAAAATTTGTCTGCCGCCAAAAAGCGCGAAATGTACGGAAATATGCATAATTTGCACGATATAAGCATTCACAAGCGCACACGCAAGCACGGCGAATAGGTTGGCTAAAATACCGTTAATAAAAGCCACAATCAAGCTTTCACAAAGGAAAGTAAGAAAAATATCCTTTCCGCCTGCTCCAAGCCCGCGTAACACACCAACACTCTGTTTCTTATTTGCAATACTCGTACTCATATAGTTATAGAGCATAAAAACAGACAACAAGGCAAGCGCAATGGCTGCGTAAAGAAACAGGTTGGCAACCTGACGAATGATAATTTCATTAGATTTAATAGTATTCAGCGTAAAATTGTTGTACCAGTTCAGCGTAAGCCCGCTTTCACTCGTAAAATAATTTACAATCACGCCCCCGCCAAAGCGTACGCTCCTTGCAGAAAAAAGCAACTTACTGTATTCACCCTGCCGAGAAAATACACCCAACTCCCGCATTAAATTTTCATTCATCATTACCTTATAATTCGAGGCAGAGGTATAGCTTTCGGGATCCATTCCAAAATATACGCCCACGAGTTTGACAGCCTTATCGCATTTCGTACCCGTTGCGGTAAAATGTTGGTGAATGGTTGCTTTGAACGATTCGTTAGTAATATTGACTTGCAATTTATTAAGAATTTCCGCCAAAGCCGCGCGATTATTCTCCGCAGTCCCCGTTCCCATACTGGCAATTAAATTTTTGATCTCTAACCGCTCCGGGTTTGACCCAAGAGCATTTATCTCCGCCGCAAATAAAGTTTCCAAATTGAGATAATGGATTAAAATTTCGTCATCAGCAATCCCAGCCTTATAATCGCGCGGATTATTTTGGTCAAAAAACAGCATTTTATTGACCGCACATTCTTCGGCATTGTAAACGTAAGTAGAAACCTGCTTTTTCACTGCGTTTAATGCGGACATCGTCCAAGTGGAATTCCCAATATAAAAGAGCTCCGCAGAAGAGGTTTTTTCGTTGACCGTCCGCAAAAAATCTTTAGCTACGAATAAACACTTTTTTGCACTCGAATCAATATACGCATTAAAATCACCAAGTAACGCATTCGTCGTTACGTTATACGGCGTAGATTGACGGAGAATATCGTATTTTATCGGCACTTCTCCGCAGTCAATCAACCCTGTAATCGTATATTTTTGCCTACCTACGGTAATAGTTGCACCAATTAAATCCTTATAAGTGTTAATTATTTTTCCGTTTAAAGGACTGTCGTTCAAATAGTAGATAATAGAATCGGCAAGATAAGTTGAAATAGCGATTTTATACAGACTATCTTCAACCAAAACACCGTTTTCATAAATCAACTCGGGATATTCGCCGTAAACGAGAGAATAGTCAAAATCTTTGAATTTCCCGTTCTTCGTAATTTCCTTTTCCTTTTCAAATTCAACAAATCCGTTTACTGCATTAGCGTAATACCGTTTTCCAACGACCACTTCGGAAGAAATTAACTCTGTAATTGCCAAGGTATCCTGCACACTCCCCGCGGTATTATCACGAAGATCAAAAATGCCTTTAATCTTTCCGCCCGTTTTGCCTTCCAATTCTTTAATCACGCTTTCAGAAACTTTTATAGAATAGCGGTCGCCGATTGTGTAGTCCGCTATATAATCGGGATAAGCAACGATTGTAGGAGAAAGAGCGTTGTTCAGCTGATTTTTAAGCACGTTAGGTGTGCTGAAATTCGCAATCGTGTCAAATAAGGCAAACACAGCAAAGGCAAGCGCAGAGATAAGAATAGTAAGAACTAATCGTAAAGGTTTTACGGCAAGCGATTTGAGCCCCAAATAAGCCGCGCTTTTAAGTTTCATTTTGCTTTTACGCAAAGAAACACAGTCCCCCGCCGCACACACAATTTCACCCGTTTGCCGTTTATCCCTAAAGCAAAGGTTTTCCACAACCTCTATTTTTTTACGTTCTTTAATGGCGTTTGCCAAAGTTTCCTTTTCGTTTTCGGAAAGCTCCGCCCCTTCGCGAATGATAAGAGCGCCTTCTTGTTCGCTGACGTTAGACGCAATTTCCTTTTTTGTGAAGGTAACGTCTTGCGCGACCTTTCCGTCAACTAGATGAATGATACGGTCGGCGTATTTCTCCGCAAACTCCCGATCGTGTGAAACGACGATTACCAGCTTATCTTTAGAAAGCTTTTTTAAGGTATCGAGGACTTGAATCCCCGTTCCCGAATCCAACGCGCCCGTCGGTTCGTCCGCCAAAATAATACGAGGCTGTTTCACAAGCGCACGAGCAATGGCAACGCGCTGACGCTGTCCGCCCGAAAGCTCGAAAGGATAGCGCGTTTTAAAGCCCTCTATTTCCATATCTTTAAGGAGCGCTTCCAATTCCGCCTCGTTGGCTTTGCGTCCCTGTAATTCCATAGCAATCTCGATATTCTTTTTTACGGTAAATTCGGGGAGCAAATTATATTCTTGAAAAATAAACCCGATAAAAGTATTGCGGTAACTATCGTATTCCGCAGCGGAAAAGTTAGAGAAATTCTTGTCCTGCACAAGAATTTCTCCATCGTCAATCCCATCAAGCCCGCCAATCACGTTTAAAAGGGTGGTTTTACCGCAACCGCTTTTGCCCGTAATAAATACCAACCCAGAAGACGGGAAGTTAAGGGAAACGCAATCCAAAGCGTTGACGTTTCCCGCTTTTGTTTTATAGCTTTTTCTAACGTTTTGAAGCCGCAGCATTAAAATCCTTCCTCAAAATTGCTCTTTCATTTTCTTTTCTTATTATTTATCGGCTTTATAAGCAACGTTTTCCAGCGTTAAATTTTTTACGTTTTTTATTTTTAGCTGCATGTTTGCATCTTCTCTTTGAAAAATTTCAACGTTTTTAAAGTAGAGATTGTTTAGATAATACTCTTCTTCATCAAATCCGCACAATTCAAGGGTATAAAAATATATTTCGCTTTTATTTAAGTACGGGTACGCCCCTTTAATTTTTATATTTTCAAAAGAAATATTTTCTATAATGGTAATCTCGTTTCCGCTTTCCCCGTCGTCGTTACAAGTATAATAAGAATAAATTCGTACGGAAGCAAAATCACAATTTCTTACCGTAACGTTTCTCACGTATCCTCCGCGTTTCCGCGTCGATTTAATGACAAAACCCGTTTTTCCCTCAAAAAAGTTACAATCCCATACTTTGATATCGCTAATTCCACCCGATAATTCGCTGCCGATTGCCACCCCACGAAGGTTACCGCGACAATCAAATATACGCACGTTTTTCGTGGGACGGTTTATTAAATTACCTTCGGGATTTTTACCCGATTTAATGGCAATAGCGTCGTCACGCGTATGAAACGTAGTGTCAAAAATAGTACAATCCTCAGAGGAGTCGGGGTCCCAACCGTCGCCATTTTGCACTCCTTCCATTTTCAAAGCATCGTCTTCATTTTTCCAGCTATCCGACAAAATCGTACAACCATATGTAATAATATTTCTCGAATAAACGAAATGAATATTCCAAGATGCCCCATAACCCATAGTAAGTCCGCTGATAACTGCGTTTTCACAATTATTGATATTAATTAACCTTCCTCTTGCTCTACCAGGAATCGTGTTCGCGTTTTCACAAGTCTTTACGTAATCTTGATTATCCTGTAAATATTTAGCCAAACGGATTTTTTCCACGGCTATAATAGCATTAGCCAACGGCGCTCCGCCTCCAAAAATAATCCCGCCCCCGCGAATTGTTATATTTTGAGTCGTGTATCCCGCTTTCCAATCCATCTCGCCTATATTGATAAGCGAACGGTAACACATACTCTCTATTCCTTCAAAACGGCTTTTTATTTTTGGCAAATAATCCGTGGGGTTTTCCGAACCTTTTAAAATAGCGCCCTGTTCTAAATACAATTCGCTGTCGCTATGCATATCCAACGCACCCGTTAAAAACATCCCCTGCGGCAAATAAACGCAATCGTTTTCCGTACAATCGTTAAGAGCACGCTGAAGTGCCTCTGTATTTAAAGTCTTTCCGTCGCCTACCGCATTATAAGGCGGTTTCGTAACGTCAATACGCCTTTTCGCTGGCAACGTACGAAGCGTAGCTTTATACAATACCTCCGCCACGTCCCCAAGTTCGTCCAAACGCTCAATTTGTACGTTGTACTCAGTTGTGGGGTGTAAATTTTTAAAGGAAAAATGGGTTTTCAGCGTACTCCCTACTGTCCGACCGTTCAACAAGGCGCGATATTCAACGTCGTCGGGAAGTTCCCATTGTTTCTCCCAATATAAAGTGATTTCATCTTCAAATACAAGGCTGTTCATACTCTTACCTATCTACTTGTTTCTTAAAAACTTCAAGCCATGCATCGGCAATGACTTTACTACCTACAAGATTTGGATGCGTACCGTCGTAACAACAAGTTTCCATACCATAAACGCCGAAAGCTTTATCCATCTTATCCTGTAAAGCAACAAAGGGCAAATTGAATTCTTCTGCAATCCTTTTCGCTTCGGCGGCATATTCAAACATACCGTTCTTTTTTTTATTTTCGCGCAAAGTGAAAGGTTCACAAATCATAATTTGGGTGTTGGGACATTTTTCTTGTGTATCGCGAATCATCATACGATAAATTCTACTCCAACGCTCAAAATCCGTAAAATTTGGATTTGTTCCCGCATTCACATCATTTACGCCGATAAGAATGCTCAACACGTCGGGATTTTCATTCCAAACGTCTAGTTGTATCCGCGCATAAAGCTGTGGCAGCCTATCCCCTCCAATTCCACGATTTAATATTTGATAATAATTCGGTTTTTCATAAAAAAGGTGTGTTGCTGCCAAAAAGACAAACCCCGAACCGTAAGCTCTTGGTTGGATGCTATATTCCTCAACCACCCGTCCTGCATCCGACGATCCGCGTTCTCTATTCGCGTCTGTCAAGGAATCGCCAAAAAACAATATTTTCATCGTGTATTCTCCTTTCATACATTTTATAATACATTATCATCACAACAACTTTTCGCACCTAGAATTTGCTACGTAAGATAGCTCAATTCTCGCGTTAAATAAAACGGTTAACGGGATTGATAAATACTATTCTTGGAGGAAATTTCTTTCCCGTTAACCGATCTTAAAAAGCGCTAAGAACACTTTGTTAAGCAATTTAATCTATGCTGTTGCTACTTTGACGAACCACAGTCTGTCTATAATTTTTGCTCCGTTGCTTATACATATTCAGCTACAATTTCTTCCGTCAACATACTCGCCGAATCCGCGTCGCAATAAACGGTGCAATCCGCGTGCTGTTTCAATAGCGTAGCAGGCACTTCGGGCGTTACGGCGTTTGTAAACGTATTATAAATAGCCTCAGCCTTTACCTTATAAGGTACGACAGAAATGATGGATTTACATTTCATGATTTGTGAGCAGGTCATAGAAATCGCCTGTTTATATGTTTCTTCTACGCTCTTAAACCAACCTTCACCAATTTGCTGTTGCAAACAACGTGCGTCAAGCGTAACTACCTTATACGCTCTCGTATCATTGAAATCCGCAGGAGGATCGTTGAAGGCAATATGCGCGTTTTCACCGATACCAATCAGTCCTACGTCTACGGGTTTCTCGTTTAAGATCACCGTTAATTTTGCGATTGTAGCTTCGGGGGCGTCTTTGCCATTGATAAGGTAGGCATTTTTTGGACGTACGATATTTACAAATCTGTCCAAGAGATACCGTTTAAAGCTTGCGGGGTGTTCTTCGCTAATGCCCACGTATTCATCAAGGTGAAACATTTCCACCTTGCTCCAATCGATATCCTGTTTTACAAATTCGTCAAAAAACGGAAATTGCGACGCGCCCGTCGAAAGCAAAATACGAGCATAACCCTGCCGTGCGATTGCTCTGTTGATAAGTTCCGCCGCATGTACCGCCGCTGCTTTACCGAGGTCATCTTTTGTGTTATTGATTACAAGTTTCATATTTTTTCTCCTCCTAGTATGACTTGTTTTACATCTAATTTTTCGCTCATAATAATCAAATCCGCCCGCTTCCCTTCGGCAATCTCACCGCGATTTTTCCAACCCATAACGCGAGCGGGCGTTAAAGACGCCATTTTTGAAAGCGCGACCATATCCTTCCCAATCGCTTCCGCCATCGTCCGATACAGCCTGTCCGTCGTCGCCGTACTCCCAGCAAACGATTGTCTGTCAAGAAGTTTCGTCACGCCGTCTTCCACAATAACAGGTAAACCGTTTTTGAGGCTTCCTATTACTGTTTGCGTTCCGTTGGGCAATCCGCCTGCGCGCGTTGCGTCCGTGATTAAACAAATTTTGTCCGCGCCTTTGCATTTGTAAATGAATTGCAAAAGCGAAAAAGGCAAATGTCTGCCGTCTGCAATGACTTCCACGAATAGCTCGTCAAATAGCAGCCCTGCTTCCACCGCGCCTGCAATTCGGAAAGAATTTTTTCTCGTTACGCCTTTCATTCCCGAATACAAATGCGTCATCAGCGTATACCCGTTTTCTTTTGCTTGGACAATATCTTGAAACTCGGCGTCCGTATGCGCCACCGAGGCTACGATACCAAGTTCTTCGCTCGTTTTTCCGAATTCCAAACCGCCCTCTAATTCGGGAGCTGCGCCAACACGTAAAATAAACGGGTATTTTTTCTTTAATTTTTTCAGCTCTTCCTTACTCGGCGTTTTCATATACTCTACGTTTTGCGCCCCGCATTGTGCAGGATTGAGCCAAGGTCCTTCCATATGCACGCCTATCAGCGTGCCGTTCGGATACTTTTCTTTGTACTCCGCAAAAGTACAAAGCGCATTTTCCGTTTCTTTATCGCTTGCCGCAAGGGTAGTAGCAAGCATCGTTGTCGTACCGTGCGAAAGATGAAAACGAGCGAGCTTATCCATTTCCTCTGCCGACGAGTCGATAATCTCCAAACCGTTACCACCGTGACAATGCAAATCGATAAAGCCAGGAATTAGATATTGGTCCTCCGCATCGATCGTTTGATCGATATCTTGCATTTCTTTCCCCACATATTCGATTATCCCATTCTCGTATACGCAAACGCCGTTTTCAATAATCTCGTTCGCCGTTACGATTTTAGCGTTTATAATCGCCGTTCTCATTTCATTTTCTCCAAAATGGGGGTAAGCTCTAGACGATTGTAAGTTCACCCGCCTCGTCGGGAATAAAGGTATAACCGTTCAATTCCTTTGCCCTGCCTTTCCCCGCGCTTACGGTAATAATAGGCGTAGACGCGTAAGGTTTACCGTTTACGAACACGTAGCTCTCCACGCTCGGCAAAGTGTATTCCTGCCCGACGATAAAATATTTCGGCATATCGCAGACGCTCAAAAAGACGGGATTAAGATTATCTTCCACCGTCAACTGATAACTATTTTCTACCGTCACATTATAATCGGTGCAAACGTATTCTATGGTATATTCCCCCACGTACAAAGGCGTAAAACAAGTTTTATCTGTCAAATCGTATACGATTTCTCCGCCTTCCAGCGTAGCCGTTACTTTCGTCGTAACAAAACCTATTTCGTTTGCATAGGCATAATCGGCAATCGGCGTTTCCACCCCGACCGTCGCCCTCGTTTCGTGCGCAGAAAGAGAAATAGAAAGTTTTTCCGTATCTTCGCACGCAAAATCATAAGTAAAAATAGCAAGGTTTCCAAATTCGTCCGTTGCTCTGTATTCCACGGTATAAATCCCGTAATGCGAGGGAGTTATCGTGTTATTTTTCAAAGTTACGAGTGTTTTATTCTCCTCCAAATAATGAAGATACACTCTGGTTCTCACAGCGACCTCATCGCCGTAAATCGTTTTCGCGCTCGCCGTAAAAAGCTGATAAGGCGTATCCTTTACAGCTTGAGGAATATTTTCAGCCGAATATTCTCCCCATTCCACGGTTATATCGGGGGCATACCCCAAATTTTGAGAATTCTGCGTACCCGTTTCCGCAAGCGCAATCGCCGTTCCCCCGAGCGTTATTAACGAGCAGAGCAAGCCGCTTGCAAGAAATGTTTTCGTGATTTTTTTCATCGTTTTTTCTCCTAAATTCAAGCAATAAAATGCAAGGGGTGTGGAGGAGGCACGGTAGAGAGTCCGTACCTCCTACCCCGTTTCAGTTTCTACCGCGCGTTACGCGATAATCTCTTCGAGGGTCATAAGCCCCCATTGATACCAAACCAATTTAACCGAGCCTTTCAAAGCCTCATAATCGGTTTTCCAAGCGGTTCCAAGCGCAGTTTTCACTTGATTGTACACCACTTTCCAGTTATCGTTTCTGTTGCCGGGCGCGATCAGCGTAATACCGTTATCGTCCGCGTCCGCTTTCGCTTGCTGTTTCAAAGCAAGTAAATCTCCGCCGTCCGCCACGTATTCGTCCGCATGATACTGTACGATCATATACCATATAAATATATTATAAATTGTTAGACCACCTATAAATCAACAACAAATCCAAAGCCGTCCCTGATGGGCAAAATCGTGTTCGGATAATTACTATTCGGCTCACCAAAAAAAGAGAACAGGAAAATTCCTGTTCTCTTTTTTTGGCTTCTACCGAATGTCGTACGGGACTCGAGGGTGGGAGCCGTTTTGCGAGAGCAAAATGCTTTGCCGTCGATATCCCCTATCCACGATAAAGTTTTCGGCAAAGGACGCCATTGATAATGGCGGAGCGGGGCGCGCCGCTAAAGGCGAGAGTCCCGTACGGGTCACTAAAAAAATCGGCAAGCAATTAGGCTTGCCGATTTTTTTGTTTCTATTTTTTTACATAGTCTTTTTATACGTTTCGATATTTTGATCGACGTTGTACGTCGGGTCGCCTACGTTGATCCCGTTCATTACCTGCATAACGTGATATGCCTCTTTATGCAGTTTCTCGATTGCCTCCGCCGCAGGCAATGATTGATCTGCAAACAAGGGATCTCCTATATGTAGATCGACAAGCGGCGTTTTCCCAAACAGCTTTGCAAGCCCTTTTCTTGGACGGAAAGACAAGGTAATCGGTATCACAGGCTTATTATACCGTACCGCGTATTTAAATACCGCCTTTTTTAAGGGACGAATGTCGGGATAATAAAACCACATAGAGCCCTCGGGAAAGAAATGCAGCCAGTAATCGTTTTTCAGTACGTCGCCGATCGCTTGCTGGAATTTCCCCATTGCCTTTCGATCGCCCGTGGGAATGGGAATACCGCCTACCCAACGGATCAGCGGTCCGTTCGGTCCCTCAAAATTCGTTTTCCAACCGGGGTGATACTGTAAATGCGGGCGTATCGCTTTTAAAACGCAAAGATAATCCCACATCAATACGTGGTTGGAAATCGTGATTGCCCCCTTTTTAAACGCCTCTTTATTCTTTTTCAGCTTTTCTCTACCGTAAATTTTCAAGCCGTGACGAATGGTACAAATAGGAAACGCCAAAAGATTTAACGCAAGCCATAAAACACCGCGCTTGAATTTATGCCAAGCCCCCTTTTCAAGGTATTCGTAATTTTCGTCAAAATGCGTATCGCGCAAATGCTTGACGGTGATCATATGCTCGTCGCTACGTTCGGGATATTGATAATCAAGCGTATGTCTATAATACATTCCTCTCTCCTTTTTTTTAAGGCTGCGTCACAGAAATCAGTTGATTAGTGATTGATCACGGTTTCACGAGAAAAACGCAAAAAAGGCAAGTGTTTTTCGAGGACGCATCCCCCTTGCGGTCTGTAACCGAGAAAACACGCGGAATTTTACAGCGTTTTTCCGTCAAAAATCAACCGAGTGAAGTGACGGAGCTTTTGTTAAATCTATAAATTATTTTACCATATATTCCACAGAATAGCAAGCAATTTCTCGGCAAACTTTCCTCTCCTTGATTTTTTATCAAATTCTTTTTATTCGGTTTATTTTTTCCACGGTTTGGGAATACTGTACGTATGTTTGGTATCGACAAAATTTACTGGGTATTTATCAACTCCGTCACCTCTTTCATCTTTCTATTCATTATTTCCAAGCTGCTTGGCAAAAAGCAGATCGCACAGCTTGAATTTATCGACTACGCCGTAGGGATCTCCTTAGGCTCGATTGCTGCGGAATGGGCGGCAGACTTCGATTCCCCCTTCTATTTTTACGCAATTTCTATGGCGATCTATTTTTTCCTCGCCCTCGCCGTTGCATTGATCGGAAGAAAAACCCGCTTTTTTAAAAAGCTCTTTAAAGGCAAGCCCGTCACCCTCGTCTATGAGGGTAGGATTGTTTACGGCGGGCTGGTGAAAAGTAAAATCGACGTCAACGACCTACTTTCCATGCTTCGCGAAAAGGGGTTTTTTGACGTCAACGACGTCGCATACGCGATTTTTGAAACGAGCGGAAAGCTCTCCGTCCTCCCCAAAGGCGAAAAGCGCCCTGTTGTAATCGAGGATCTTAACGGACAATCCGCGCCAGCCGCCAAGCTTACGAATACGCTGATCGCTGACGGCGAGGTTTCCTATTCGGGGCTTAGGGAAATTGCAAAGGACGAGGCGTGGCTATATAAAACGCTTGGAATTCAAGAGGAACAGGATTTGAAAAACGTTATTCTCGCCACCTACGACGAAGAAAACAAGCAGGTACTTGCCCATTACAAAGAAATTGCGCCGTGAGAAGTCCTCACGGCGTTTTTGATTGGCTCAAAAGCGTTGACTTACTTTTTCAAAAGTGTTACAATAGTCTTATGAAAAAGCTACTCAAAACAATTTTATCTATAAGCGCGTGCGCCTGTCTTGCCTTTCCTTGTTTTGGCGGGCAAACGGTGAGCGCGAACACCCAAACGAAAGCAACGAATTACACCGCTGCCGAAGACGTCGAGTACAAAAAATCAGGGAATTATCTCCTCAACTGGGGCGCACGCGGCGAAACCTGCGTATTTCTTTCCCCCAACGCAAAAACTTTTTACTCCGAGCAGCAAAGCTATTCCGTTCTTTCAAAAACGTCGGGCGGCTCCTCTACGAGCGACGCGCACAAAAGCGAGCTGTATTCCGCTTTACAGAGCCTCATGAAAGATAGGCATACCAAAATCACGAATTACGACGAAACGCGTTACCTCTTTCAGTACACCGACTGTCAGCTAAACGACCATTCCGTTATCTCCTCTTTCTATTCAGGCGTTGAGCTTTCGGGAACGTGGGACAGCGGAAAAACTTGGAATCGAGAACACGTTTGGCCCAACAGTAAGGGCTTGAACGGAAGCGACGAAAACGACCTAATGATGCTCCGCCCCACCGCCAAGAGCGAAAACGGCGCGCGAAGCAACAAAGCGTTTGGCACGGTTTCCCCTTATTACGTACCCTCGGACACCGCAAAAGGGGATTGTGCGCGGATCGTGCTCTACGTTTACGTGCGTTGGGGCAACACCGCCCTTTGGGGAGAAAGCGGCGTAATCGAAAGCCTACCCGTTTTGCTCGACTGGATGAAAACCGACCCCGTTGATACTTGGGAAATGGGTAGAAACGACGCCGTGCAAGCGATCACGGGCACGAGAAACGTTTTCGTGGACTACCCTGAATACGCGTGGCTTTTATTCGGCGAAAACGTACCGAACGACGCCGTCACTCCCTCGGGTGAGGCAAAAAACGAGGTTTGCCGTCACGAGTACGGAGAATGGAGCACCGTGCGTGAAGCGACGGAAACCGTAGACGGGAAACGCATGAGAGCGTGCTATCGCTGCGGCGCAACCCAAACGGAACTTCTCCCCAAAACTGGAGTGCCCAAAAAGAATATCGCCCCGCTCGTCGCCTGTATCGTAATGGCTATCGTCGTTGCCGCGGGCGCGCTGATCGTCGTAATAGGCATACGAAAAAAGAAAAAATAAGGACTTGATCATACGAAAAAAACCTGCCGTGTTTTGGCAGGTTTTTTATTGTTTTAGGTTCTGTCGTAGCCGTGCAGTTCGTCTTTCTTCGGGCCTCGGACGTATTTTTTCATATCCGTATCCGACGCGCCGAAATGCTTAAAATTCACCCTCGCTTGCGTTAAGGAAACGTGATTTGCACCGCGTTCCAAAAGCGGGTTCGCGTACTGCTCGGGATCGTCCTCCCAAAAGCATACGGGACAAATATCATACGTTCGATCTTTCTTTTCAAAGGTATAATGACCGCAGCACGGGCATTTATATTTCTTCGGCTCGTCTTTCTTTTTAAAGAGCGGTATCACGGAAACGAGCACGCCGCCGATCAAATTCCCCACGAGTGAAATGAATAAATACGCCACCGTTTCCCAAGTAATCGGCCCTGCAAGAAAGGCGTACAGGACGTTCGCAAGGGAATTATCAAAGCCGCAGAATACGAACACGAACACGGGGAAAATTACCCCAAACGTCGCGGACAGGTGCTTTTTCGCCGTATATTTGGAAAGGAAAACCGAAAGCCCGATAAATATGCCGCAAAGGATCCCCGAACAAAGAGAATGGAGCGCCCACCCCTCGTCACAAAGCTTGTTGCTCATCAACGTTTTCGCCTCCTCGGTAACGGCGCCGTGCGTATGCGCAAATTCGGCAAGCAACGCCGTAAACGCTATGCCAAGCACGTTGAATACAAGGCTTACAGGCAACGACCACCAGTTCTTGACGCCCATAGTAAGGATACGGGTGGAAAGCCCTGTGATCAAATACAGACCGAAGGTGGTGACTACGAACATAGCAAGCGAGAAGATCAGCGCGCCGACAAGTTTTCCCATGCCGCCCTCAAACGCCGACATTGAAAGCAATAGACCTATGCCGCCAAGCCCTACCATAATACCGCCAAAGACGGACGCGATACAGAACACGAAGAAATCTTTCTTCGTCATTTTCTCAAATCTCATCATAACAATATTATTTTATCATGTTTTTTTAGAAAACGCAAGTAAAAAGGCGACCATTTCACGGTCGCCTTTTTAAATTGCAAGAAAATTATTCCTCGTCCTCGTCGGGGAGTTCTACGTTATGATAAACGTTTTGCACGTCGTCCAAATCTTCGAGGGCGTCCACCATTTTCAAAAACGTTTCCAGCTTGTCCTGCGGCAATTCAATCTTGTTTTGCGCGATCATTGCCACTTCCGCTTGAATGAATTTGATCTTCGGTTCTTCCTCGTCGTTTCTACGCCCCTTAGGTGCAGCCGCCATAAGCTCCGTATTCTTGTCTTCGAGGTATTTACGCACGTCGGAGAATGCCTCGGGAGAGGTAAAGATCTCGTACACGTCCTCGTCCGCTACTACGTCGTCCGCACCCGCTTCAAGCGCATATTCCGTCATAGTATCCTCGTCAAGCTCTACCGTTCTTTCAATAACGATATACCCTTTATTGTCGAAATTGTAGGAAACGCAACCCGTGTTCCCCATAGAGCCGCCGTGCTTGCTCAAAATCGAACGAACGTCGCCCGCCGTACGGTTGGTGTTGTCCGTCAGCGTCGTGATGATGACCGCCGAACCTGCTACGCCGTAGCCCTCGTAGGTAAGCTCCTTATAATCGTTCCCGCCAAGCTCACCACTAGCACGCTTGATACTACGCTGAATGTTATCGTTGGGCATATTTGCCGCTTTCGCTTTCGCGATTGCGTCCGCAAGCTTGCTGTTCGTTTCGGGGTTAGGGTTGATACGCGCCGCTACGGCAATCTCTCTGCCGAGCTTGGTGAAAATTCTACCTTTCGCCGCGTCCGCTTTTCCTTTCTTTGCCTGTATGTTGTGCCATTTGCTATGTCCTGACATATCTTTGCTCCTTATCTCTTATTCTAAAAATTCTTCTTTGGCAAGAAGATACATAGCTATCCCCGCAGAAACCGCCGCGTTCAGGCTTTCCTGCGTGCTTTTCATCGGGATAGCAACCGTTGTATTCGCCGCCTTTCTCACCTCTTCACTCACCCCATTTGCCTCGTTGCCGATTGCAAGCGCAAAGACCTTCGGCGGGTGAAAGGAAAAGAGGTTTTCCCCACCCATGTCTGCAACGAACAAGGGAATTTCTTTCAGCGTTTCAAGAATTTCCTCTCGACTACCAAAATGCAATTTGGTGAAAAACACACCACTCATGCTTGCCCGAACACTCTTAGGAGAGTACGGGTCGGTGCAATCCTCCGTCAAGTAAATCTCCTCGTACCCCGCCGCGTTGGCACAACGAATGATCGCGCCCATATTACCGGGATCGGAAACGCCGTCCAAAAGTAAGCATTTCCCTCGCGGCGACAAAAGCTGACGGCGCGGAAGCTTTACTCGGCATAAAACGCCCTGCGGTGTTTTTTCGTCGGAAAGAAAACGAAAAACGTCGTCGCTAACCGTTGTTAGTAAAGCGTCCTCAAAGGGAAGAGGACGAGCGTACGACTGAGCAACGAACACCCGTTCGATCTCCATGCCGCTACGCAAGCACTCCTCAGCCATTTTTCTTCCCTCTACTAAAAACGCGCCATGCTCTTTCCGTCCTTTTTTTTCTTTTAAAGAGGCCGTTTCCTTTACGAGTGGATTATTTTTTGAAGTGAGTATCATGAGTTGATAAAATAACGAAAAAGCCTTTTTAGTTAATCAAAAAGGCTTTTTAACTACTCTTAGAGAGCTGCTTTCGCTTTTTCAACGAGCTGCGTGAAAGCCGCCGCGTCGTTTACCGCAAGATCCGCAAGCACCTTTCTGTTGAGGTTGATCCCCGCAACGGAAAGACCGTGCATGAATTTGCTGTAAGAAATACCGTTCATTCTCGCCGCCGCATTGATTCTTGCGATCCAAAGCTTTCTGAAATCTCTCTTTCTTCTTCTTCTGCCGATATAGGCATAGTTCAAGGACTTCATGACAGCTTGTCTAGCGATTCTGTAAGACTTGCTCTTGTTGCCGAAATAACCCTTCGCGAGTTTAAAAATCTTTCTACGCTTCTTTACCGCGTTGACTGCTCTTTTAATACGCATATTATTCTCTCTCCTCCTTCTTATTTCTTGTAAGGCATCATGCTCTTAACGGTGTTTTCCTGCGTGGAAGCAACGAGAGCGCCTTGACGCAAATGTCTTTTTCTCTTTCTGTTCTTGGTTTCCGCTTTGTGGTTCTTACCGCTGTGGGATCTGTTTACTTTCCCCGAGCCGGTGAGCCAGAAACGTTTCTTAGTGCTGCTATGAGTTTTCTGTTTAGGCATATATTTTATCCTCCGATTTTTTTTCTATTTTTCTTGCGCACTTTTTACAGCGCGATTTTGCTTATTTTACAGTTTATTTTGCAGGCGAAAGGATCATCAGAATATTTCTGCCTTCCGTCACGGGTGCCTTGTCCATGTTCGCCTTACCGCCGAGCATTTCAAAAAACCGTTTCATTACGTCCACACCCATTGACGCGTGCGCTTGCTGACGCCCTCTCATTCTGATAGAAACCTTTACCTTATTCCCGTCGCCGAGCATTTCAATCGTCTTTTTTGCTTTGACGTTCAAATCGCCCACGTCGATCGTCATAGAAAGATAGATCTCTTTCAACTCTACCACTTTTTGGTTTTTGCGGTTTTCCTTTTCCTTTTTCGCTTGCTCGAACTTGAACTTACCGTAGTTCATGATTTTGCAAACGGGGGGAACGGCGTTAGGGGAAATCTTTACAAGGTCAAGATCCTCCTCCTCGGCAAGGCGAAGCGCCTCGTGCGCGCTCATAATCCCGAGCTGTTCGCCGGTAGCGGAAATTACTCTGACTTCTCTGTCACGGATCTCACCGTTGATTTGATGCTGGTCTTTGATAGTCGTGTACCTCAACAAAAAAATAATGGGTCGCCTTGCGCAAGCGACCCACCCTTTTTCAATAATTACCGCGAGGTTTTCCCCTCGTTTCGGAATCTATTGAGCCGTACTGACAAAATCGCACGGCGAGAAGGATCACTTCTGCTTAGCTTACCTATCATATCACAATAGAAAAGCATTGTCAAGCGTTTTGTCAATATTTTTTTTATTTTTTTATGTTTTTTTATTAGAAAGCGATCTTTCCCGCGATATCCTTTTGGATCGTTTGCAAGAACTCTTCCGCCGTCACCGCGCCCGTATCGCCCTTATCTCTTCTACGCACGGCAACAAGACCCGCCTCCGCCTCTTTTTCGCCTACGATCAGCATATACGGCACCTTTTCCATCTGCGCCTCACGGATTTTATACCCGATCTTTTCACTTCTGTCGTCAAGCTTGACGCGAATTCCTTGCGCTTTGAGCATTTCGTATACCTCTTTCGCATACCCTGCCTGACGCTCGGTGATGGGCATAACCTTGACCTGTACGGGCGAAAGCCATACGGGGAATTTCCCTGCAAAATGTTCGATCAAAATCCCGATAAAGCGTTCGATCGAACCGAACACGACGCGGTGCACCATGATCGGGCGGTGTTTGCCGCCGTCCTCGCCGATATACTCCATTTCAAAACGTTGAGGGAGCTGGAAGTCAAGCTGAATGGTACCGCATTGCCACGTTCTGCCGATACTGTCCTCCAAATGGAAGTCGATCTTCGGGCCGTAGAAAGCGCCGTCGCCCTCGTTGACCACGTATTCAAACTTCATATCGTCGAGCGCGCTACGCAAAGCGTCCGTCGCCGCCGCCCAGTCCTCGTCGCTCCCCATACTGTTTTCGGGGCGGGTGGAAAGCTCTACGTGGTACTTAAACCCGAACAGCGTATACACCTCGTTGATAAGCCGTACGATCCCTTTGATCTCGTCTTTGATCTGCTCGCGCGTCATAAAGATATGTGCGTCGTCTTGCGTAAAGCAACGAACGCGGAAAAGCCCGTGGAGCTGCCCCGACTTTTCGTGGCGGTGCACGATCCCAAGTTCGCCCATACGAATAGGAAGATCTTTATAGCTATGCGGTTCATTCTTATACGCAAGGATCCCGCCCGGGCAGTTCATAGGCTTGATTGCAAAATCCTCGTCGTCTACTTTGGTGGTATACATATTATCTCTATAATGATACCAATGCCCCGAGGTTTCCCAAAGAGAGCGGTTGAGCATGATAGGCGTGCTCACCTCCACGTAACCCTCTCTCGCGTGAATTTGGCGCCAGTATTCGACGAGAGCGTTTTTAAGCACCATACCGTTAGGAAGGAAGAAAGGCAGCCCTTTTCCCTCGTTCATAAGCGCAAACAGTTTCAACTCTCTGCCGAGCTTGGTATGGTCGCGTTTTTTCGCCTCTTCGAGCATGGTGAAATACGCCTCCATTTCGTCCTTTTTCGCAAACGCCGTGCCGTAAATACGGGTGAGCATTTTGTTATGCTCGTCCCCGCGCCAGTACGCGCCCGCCATATTCATAAGCTTGAACGCCTTGATTTTTCCCGTCGAAGGAAGATGCGGGCCTTTGCAAAGATCGGTAAACCCGCCCTGCTTATAGAAAGAAATTTCCGCATCCTCGG
This sequence comes from Clostridia bacterium, assembly GCA_017463325.1. GTDB lineage: Bacteria > Bacillota > Clostridia > Christensenellales > Borkfalkiaceae > Scatosoma. Next base: position 28,721 of record JAFTPK010000018.1, on the reverse strand, counting down.
GAAGGTCCTCGATCAGCTCTACTTTGTAATCCTCGCTATACCCTTTCATCAATTCAATCGCCTCTTTTCTCGGCAGCGTAAAGCGTTCAATCGGCAAATTGCTTTTAATAATCTTTTGCATTTCCACTTCGATCTTTGCAAGATCTGCGGCAGTAATAGGCGTAACGAAATCAACGTCGTAATAAAAGCCGTTCTCGATCACGGGGCCGATTGAAAGCTTGCAGGTAGGATATACCGTTTTTAAAGCCTGTGCCAAAACGTGCGCGCAGGTATGGCGGTAAACTTGCAGCCCCTCCTTATCCTTTAACGTGACGATTTCAAGCGAGTCGCCCTCGTTTAAAGGGCGGGAAAGATCCACAAGCTCGCCGTTGACTTTTGCACAGATCGCGTTTCTCGCAAGCCCCTCGGAAATCGCCAAAGCCGCCTGCATACAGGTCGCGTTTTCTTCCAACGTCATCAAATCGCCGTTTTTAAGAGTGATATTCATAGTATTCTCCTTTGTAAACCGCCAAGGCGCGGTTCGTTATAATTTTTAAGAAAAATAAATCCTCAAACTCCGCAAAGAGTTTAAGGACGCAAATAATTTGCGCGGTTCCACCTTAATTGCCGAGGACTATCCTCGACCGCTTTTCCGCTATAAAATTCGTCGAACGAAAAGTGGTTTCGCCTTTGCCCCGCAATACCCGTTTTACAGCCTAAGAACGGGCTCTCTGAAATTCCGAAAAGCAACGCTACTTGTCTTTACGCATTTATTTTAATACTTTTTCCCATCCGTTGTCAACTCTTTTTTACGGCTTTATTTGAAATTTTAATTTTTTAACGGAATAATATTCGCTTGACTTAACATAAAAAATACTTTATAATAATAGGAACGAAAAAACGTTTTAACGATCAATTAGCGGGAGCAACCGCTCCCTCGGAGGTAAAATTCGTATGATGGATATGAAATCCGTAGAAAGCAAATGGCAAGCAAAATGGGAGAAAAGCAAGCTGAACGTCTTTAACAAAAAGGAAATGGACAAGAAGCTGTACGTGCTTGAAATGTTCTCTTATCCCTCGGGCGCAAATCTTCACGTCGGGCATTGGTACAATTACGGTCCCACCGATTCCTACGCGCGTTTTAAAAAGATGCAAGGCTACGAGGTATTCCAGCCTATGGGCTTTGACGCGTTCGGGCTGCCCGCGGAAAATTACGCGATCAAAACGGGAATCCACCCCAAGGATTCCACGGAAAAGAACGTGGCGACAATGGAACAGCAGCTTCGCAATATGGGCGCTATGTTCGACTGGACTGCCGAAATGAAAACCTGCGAAGAAAATTATTATAAATGGACGCAATGGCTCTTTTTACAGCTTTACAAAAAAGGCCTAGCTTACCGTAAGGAAGCCCTCGTCAACTGGTGTCCCGACTGTGAAACGGTGCTCGCAAACGAACAGGTAATCGACAGCGCTTGCGAACGTTGCGGCTCTACCGTTCTGCGTAAGAACATGACGCAATGGTTCTTCAAAATCACCGATTACGCCGAAGAGCTTCTCGACGGCCTTGATACGATCGACTGGCCCGAAAAGACCAAGCTTATGCAAAAGAACTGGATCGGCAAATCGACGGGCTGTGAAATTTATTTTGACTGTGAAACGGGCGACCGTATCACCGTATTTACCACCCGCCCCGACACCGTATTCGGCGTCAATTACGTTGTCCTCGCCCCCGAGCATCCGCTTGTAGAAAAATTAAAAGCGGCGCATCCCGAACAGGCGGAGGCGATCGACGCGTACGTGAAATACGCGGCGGAGGCTAACGATATCGACCGTCTTTCTACCGCGCGTGAGAAAACGGGCGTCTTTACGGGCGCATACGCCACTCACCCCTTAACGGGCAAGCAGGTACCCATTTATCTTGCCGATTACGTGCTTTATTCCTACGGTACGGGCGCAGTTATGGCAGTTGCGGCGCACGACGAGCGCGACTACGCGTTTGCGAAAAAATACAACCTGCCCATTACCCAAGTCATTCAAAAAGTTGGCGGCGAAACGGAGCTGCCTTTCTGCGACGACGGAATCCTCGTCAATAGTGGCGATTTCGACGGGCTTTCGGGCGAAGAGGCAAGAAACGCGATCGCCGTGCACTTGACCAAGATCGGCAAGGGCGGCAAAAAAATCAACTACCGTTTGCGCGACTGGTCGGTTTCCCGTCAGCGCTACTGGGGCGCACCCATTCCTATGATCCATTGCGAAAAGTGCGGCGTGGTACCCGTCCCTGAAAAGGATCTTCCCGTAAAACTTCCTTACGACGTGGAATTCCGTCCCAACGGAAAATCCCCGCTCGCTTCTCACGAAGGGTTTATGAACTGCACCTGCCCCGCTTGCGGAGGAAAGGCAAAACGCGATCCCGACACCCTCGACACCTTCGTTTGTTCAAGCTGGTATTACCTGCGTTATCCCGAGGCGAAAAACGACAAAGCGGCGTTCACCCCTGAAATTGCAAACAAAATGTTGCCCGTTGACGTCTACGTGGGCGGCTCGGAACACGCTTGTATGCACCTTTTGTACGCCCGCTTTATTACGAAAGCGCTCCGCGATATGGGTTACGTGAACTTTGACGAACCGTTCAAACGGCTCGTTCACCAAGGCATAATCCTCGGCCCCGACGGCAACCGTATGTCCAAATCCAAGGGCAACGTCGTTTCCCCCGATAAGTACGTAGACGAATACGGCTCCGACGTATTCCGTCTGTATTTGATGTTTGGGTTCAGCTATACCGAGGGCGGACCTTGGAACGACGACGGCATTAAGTCGATCGCAAAATTCCTTGATAGAGTGGAACGCCTCGTTTGTAAAGCAGCGGAATATCCCACAAACGGAAATACGGAAAAAACGAATGCGGAAAAGGATCTTGATTACGTGAAAAACCATGCAATTAAGAGCATTACTCGCGACGTAGAGGATTTCTCTTTTAATACCTCAATCGCACGGATCATGGAATACGTGAACGCGTTGCAAAAGTACGACGTTGACGTAGCGGAAAAGAACTACGCGTTCTATAACGCTTGTATCAAAGATCTCGTTCGTATGTTCGCGCCCTTCGCCCCCCACTTCTCCGAAGAGCTTTGGGAGGTGCTCGGTCAAAAGAATTCCGTGTTCGAGGAAAGCTATCCTCTCGTAGACGAGGCAGCCCTTGTAAAAGCGGAAACGGAATACGCCGTACAGGTGAACAGTAAGATCAAGGCAAAAATGATGATCGCCGAGGGAATGACCAACGAAGAAATTCAAGCTCTCGTCGTTGCAAATCCTGAAATTGCGGCAGCCATGGCTGGAAAGACGGTGAAAAAATGTATTATCGTCAAAGGCCGTCTTATCAACCTGATCGTCGGCTAAATCTTGCCAAAATTCAAATCCCGCTCACTTTTAAGTGGACGGGATTTTTTCGTTAGCCTTTATGAAGCGGCTACGGTTGTTTTGCTTTTTCGATACTCTCAAAGATCTCTTGTAGATTTTGCGCGTCGTAGTCCTCGATCCTGCCCTCGTCAGCAAATTTCGCGATACTAGGATCGAGCGGCATTCTTGCCACAGACGGAATTCCGTATTCCGACGCAATTGCTTTCGCTTTACTTGCGCCAAATACCTCGATACGCTTTCCGCAATCGGGGCAATCAAGATAGCTCATATTCTCTACTAGCCCCAGAACGGGAATTTTCAGCATATTTGCCATATTCACCGCCTTTTCCACGATCATTTTTACAAGGTCTTGCGGCGTGGTAACGATCACGATCCCCGCCAAAGGGATACTTTGGAATACGGTAAGCGGCACGTCGCCCGTTCCCGGTGGCATATCAATAAATAAAAGGTCGACGTCTTTCCAAATTACGTCCGTCCAAAATTGCATGACTGCCCCGCCGATAATCGGGCCTCTCCAAACAACGGGCGTCGTCGCGTCGTCAAGCAATAAATTCATGGACATTAACTGTATGCCCGATGGGGTGAGCACCGTTTCAATCCCCTCTTCCCCACCCGTTGCATGTTCGGTCACGCCGAACGCCTTGGGAATGGACGGGCCTGTAATGTCGGCGTCTAAAATCCCGACGGATTTGCCGCGCTTATGCGCAAGAGAGGCAAGCAACGCGGTGGTGAGCGATTTCCCCACCCCGCCTTTGCCGCTGACAATACCGATCACTTTCTTGACCGACGAAGCTTTATGCGGCTGTTTTAACATACTTTCCGACGTTCTCGACGAACACTCCGAAGAGCAACGAGAACAATCGTGCGAACAATTTTCACTCATATTACTTCTCCTTTTTTTATAACGTTTTTATTATAGCCCTTTTCCACGTTTTTGTCAACGCTTTTTTTTAAAATGGGGAGTTTTACGAAATTTTCACTTAAAAACGGTTGCAAAGCCAAAGAAAATGTTGTATAATAAGTAGGCTGCGCGTAGGTGGGGAGTTAGCGGCACCCTGTATCTGAAATCCGCTATATCAGAACCGAACGCCTTTCTCGGCAAACGTTATGGAAGGCCGCGCGTCGTAAGGAACGTTGATAGCAAGGTCTTATGCAACGCAAACCCGTGAACCGTGTCAGGACGGGAACGTAGCAGCACTAAGCGGTGCTTTGCGTGTGCCATAAGGTAGCTTTGAAGGAGTCACCTGCGGCGTTTCCGCTTCGGTAACGTTTGACAAAAAAGGATCGCGCAGTTTTTTTTGTAAACTACCCTCCGTTTTCTAAAACGGAGGGTTCATTTTTCTTCCTTTTTTCCGCGAATATCTAATCCGTCGAGCCGCTTATCCTGTACGATCACCCCGCGTTGCAGCGTTGCATAGCCGTACTTTTCACGGATTTTTGCCACCGCACTTTCCGCGCGTTCCCGCTTTTGATAGTCCGCGTTGCCGTCCACCCCTTCTTCAATCGTAAGCTGCTCGATATGATGATCAAACCCCGAAACGGTAACTCCTATCAAACGAACGGGTGCTACAAAGGAATAATTTTTACAAAATAACGCATACGCCGTTTCGGCAATATCCTTACAAAGTGCCGTCGGAGAAACCTTGCATTGATAGGTATAATCTTTAAAATTGCCGTCGCGAACGGCGATATGCACGGTGTTCGCCCGTCCCACGTCCGCGTCGCGAAGCCGCGCCGCAACGCTCTCGCTAAGTACGTACAACCAACGCTTGATCTCCTCCCGCGAGGTGACGTCGTAAGGCAGCGTCGAGGAATTCCCTATAGACTTTAAGTCTTCTTTTCCCGCGTGCGCTTTCACAGGCTCCTCGTCCTCACCGCGCGCGCAAATGCGTAACTGCCTACCTCGTTTCCCAAGAAGAGAAATGATCGTTTCCTCCTCCGTCGTCGCCAAATCTCCAATCGTACGGATCCCGCGCTTATGCAAGGTTTCCGCCGTCGATTTGCCTACGAATAACAGATCGGTAACGGGGCGCGGCCAAACGATTCGGCGAAAGCTTTCCTTGGGCAAAACGGAAACAGCGTCGGGCTTTTTGAATTCGGAGGCAAGCTTTGCAAACGACTTATTAAAGCTTACCCCGATCGAAACCGTCAACCCAAGCTCCTCTTTCACGGCAGCGCGGATTTTTTCCGCAATCTCCTGCCCGTTCCCGAACAGCTTTACGCTCGCTGTTACGTCCAAAGAGCACTCGTCGATACTGCACTCCTCCACAACGTCCGTAAACCGCTCGTAAATCTCCCTGACCAAACGGGAGTATTTTTTATATTCCCCAAAATGGGTTTCCGTCATTTGCGCGTGCGGACATTTTTTTAACGCGGAATACACCGTTTCCGCCGTCCGTATCCCATACTTTTTCGCCTCCTCGTTTTTTGCGAGAACAACCCCTCTACGCTCCTTCGGGTCACCGCAAACAATCAACGGTTTTCCTTGAAACGCAGGATTTAAAAGGGTTTCCACCGAGGCGAAAAAATTATTCAAATCGGAATGTAAAATCACCCGTTCGCGCATACCTAATTACCTGCCTGCCAGAAACTCCAAGACGGAAAACGCCGCAACGTTTCCCTCGCCCGCAGCTTTTGCGTATTGATAGGGACGCCCCGTGCAATCCCCCGCGGCAAACAGCCCTTTCAGATTCGTTTTACAATGCCTGTCTACCACGACGTGCCCGCCGCTCACCTCCAAACCGCCGACAAGCGCCGCGGGTGAAACGCTTTCCTTTAAAAGAAATACGCCGTCCACCTCTTTTTCCTCTTCCCCAACGACGATCGCCCGTACCCGTTTTTCACCGACGATTTCGCTCGGCAACCTTTTTAAAAGTTCCACGTTTTTTCCTTCGATTTTTGCACCCTTATAGAGCGGGAAAACGTACGCCTTTTCGGCAAGCCCCGCCAAAAATTCTATCTCGTGCTCAAAACGGGCGCTCGTACAAACGATTGCAAGCGTTTTTCCCTTGTACAAAAAACCGTCGCAGGTCGCGCAATAGCTCACGCCGCGGCCAAGAAATTCCTCCTCTCCCTTGATGGGCCTCACATTTTCGACACCCGCCGCAAGAACGACCGTCTTTCCCTCGTAGGAATTTTGCCCCGCCTGCACGATAAATTTATCTTTCATTGCGTACACGCCCCCTACCGTTTCCTCTCTAACGGCTATTTCGGCGGCGCTTAACTGCTCTTTTAATCGTGCCACAAATTGCTTCCCACTCACGTCCGCAAGACCGGGATAATTGTGGATCATTTCCGCTTTTTCTATTTTCGTGCTTAAAGAGGAAGACCCGAAAATTTCAAAAGACCTCCCATTCGCTTGTAAGGTAAGCGCTGCGGAAATTCCCGCAATACCGCTTCCGACGATCAAACAATCTACCATATTTTTAGTATGCTCCTTTTTTTACCCTAAAACCGTTTTTAAAATAACTTGCGCATATACGCGGGCAAGGAAATCGTTGGGATGATTGACGTTATTTCCCGTCATATCCCGATAACGCTTACGTTTTAACAGTTCGCCGTGCATTTCCGTCATATCCGCAACAGCCACAAACGGATATTTCTTTTCAAGAGCAAGCAAAGCCGCCGCTTGCAAGGGCTGGTTTCTCAGCCAGTTGCTGTGGATATTCGGGAGCATGGTCGCAAGCAATACTACGGGCGAGGAGGGATTTTCCTCGTGAAAGCGAACGAGCATTTCCTCGATCCGTGCCGCGTACTGCCCTACGTCACTCCCGCCATCGTTCATACCAAAGCCGAGTACCAACATATCCTGCTTAGAAAAAAGGACTTTTTCTTGAAAATTTTCTAATCCGTTGTTCGTATTCCAACCGCCCACCGCGGTATTGTGATAAGCAATTTCCGTATCGAACGTTTTTTGCAGCTTTTTCCATACCATTACAGGAAAGCTCTCGGCGTGCGGAGGGGTGTTCCCACCCTGCGGCAAACCGCTTGAATTGCAGCCCGTCGTGATACTGTCGCCGTAAAACAAAAGAGAAAACGGCTCTTTTTGAGAAAGTTTTTTTAACGCAGCGGCAAACACTTTGGATTTGCCGACGGGCTTTTTCCCCGTCCAAGGCGCGGCGTGTTTATAGGTAATACAGACCTGCCGTTTAGTAAAAGTATCCTCCTCGCCAAAAGCAAAAAATCCCCGTCCGTACGGCGCTTCTTTGCAACGCTCCTCCACCACAGCCACGCTAACGTTTGCAGGCGTTTCCCGATAATATTCCTCCACGGGAATATAGGGCATTTCGCCGCCTTTAACTCGTTTGAGCTTTCCCTCTAACAGCTCGTAATCTTGTCCCGCGCGGTAAATTTTTTCTTGTCCGTAGTCGTATACGCCTACAATTTCGTCAATCGGATAAAGGAGCGTCGCTTCGTCCTCTTCCCCGACGAATAGGATCGTTTCATAAGAGAGAACGTTCCCCTCCCAAACAGGAGATAAATAAGTTTCCAAATCGTACATAACGGCCTCCGATTTTTTCTTACCATTATTATAAAATGAATTTGGACAAAAAGCAAGCGTTTGAAAAAACAAAACGAGAAAACGCAAAAAAAGTAACGTTTTTACCTAAAAAACAATTGACATTCCCCAAAAAAAAGAGTAGAATACTAATAGTTGAATTTGGAGATATAGCTCAGTTGGTTAGAGCGCATGCTTCACATGCATGAGGTCGTGGGTTCGAGCCCCTCTATCTCCACCATAAAAAACCTAAGTTGAAACCTCAACTTAGGTTTTTTATTCAAGCCGAAGGCTTGGTATGTAATCGCCGTAGGCGTATGTAATCACAGCTCGCTGTGTATGTAATTATCCGCTTTGGCTTGATTACATACAATTCTCACGAATTAATTCCATACCGCTTTCGTTGGGTTTACGCCCGTGAATGGTTCGGATTATTTCTTTCTCCTTACACATACTATATATATATATATGAAAAGAAAATTTTTTGCGAAAACCGTCCGTATTCTCACACCTGCTACCGCCATTTTCGGCGTTTTGCTCAGCCTACTTTGTGCCGTAACGGAGGGATATTCGCATTGGTCGAAACGACTTCTTTATTTCACGGCGCAATCCAACCTTTGGATCGGCGGCGTTTTTTTATTCTTACTTTTTCTTCCCCGTTTTCGGCTCTCCCCCTACGCCGTACGCCGCGTTTATCTTTGGAAATACGTCTTTACCGTTTCCATCACGCTGACGGGGCTTATCTTTTGCTTTCTCCTCGCCCCGTTTTCCGACGAGAGCTATACCCCGTGGACGGTTTGCAACCTCTTAACCCACGTCGTTACGCCACTTCTTGCAATTCTCGACTATTCGCTTGATCGCTATCCGCTCAAACTGAAAATCGCGGAAATTTTTCTACCCGTCGTGCCGCCGCTTTGTTATTTATTATTCGCGGGCGTTTTAGGGGGCTTAAACGCCGATTTCGGGCGCGGTGTAACCTATCCTTATTTCTTCCTCAACTTTCGTTCCCCCGCCCGTTTTTTCGGCTTTTCGCGCATTCGTCCTTTTTATCTCGGATCCTTTTACTGGATTTTCCTTTTTTTACTTCTCGTTTTGTTTTTAAGTTATCTTTACGCCAAATTTCGGCCGCATAAATAAACGCTCCATCCGTTGCTATTTAAAGAAACGCAATAGAAAAAGGCGGTTTTCACCGCCTTTTTTTGTTTAGTCGTCGTAACCGTAATTACGGAAAGAAGGATAGGTCGTAGCCGTAAGGCCGTTACCCGTCGCAAAATGACAACCGCAAGAGCCGTAACCGTAGCCGTTTCCGTAGCCGTTTCCGTAGCCGTTTCCGTTGCCGTTCGTCGTACCGATCGTGGTGCCGCCAGTCACACCGATCGTGGTGCCGCCAGTCACACCGTTCACATTGCCGCGCAACACAAACGTAATTTGATTGCCGCAACAAGAATTTCCACCCGTACGAACAATCGCTCTGCCGCTCACGGGAATACTGTACGTTCCGTTCGACGAACAGGTGTTGCAACCGCCGTTATTCCAAGTACCGTTACAGCTGCAACCGCAAGAGCCGTTTCTTCCAAACCAGTTAAAAAAATTGCACATAAAAAATTTCCTCCGAATGTGTCGGGATTTTTTCCCGTACTTTATTCTATGCGCTCTTTTCCGCCCTATGTGAAAAACGCTTGCCGCAAAGCAAGCGTTTTTGATTTAAAGTAATACGAGTTCGATCCCGACTACGCCGTATTTTTCCTGCTCTGCTTTGGAATAATACCTTTCCATATCCGTTGGCGATGCCGACTCGACGTCTTGCAGGGTATAACCGCATTTTAATAGCGGCAACGCCTCGTACAATTCCCGAAAGCAAGAAAACGGGTGCAAGGCGACCACTCTGCAACGAAGCGTTGCGGTATTATCGTCCATTCTCACAAATTCTATTTCGTCGTTTACGGAAATTTTTTTACGCTTTTCGTCATATAAACGCAATTCAATTGTTTTTTGGCCGCGCCCGATCATCTCAAACGGCGCGGCCTGTAATTTCATACTATGTTTCACATTATTCCCATTCAATCGTCGCGGGGGCTTTCGGGCTTAAATCATATAACACTCTACATACCCCGTCTACCTCCGAAAGGATACGGTCGGTAATCTTTTTCAAAACCGCCCATTCGATCTCGGGAACGGTAGCCGTCATGGCGTCCACCGTATTCACCGCACGAATAATTACGGGCCAGTCAAACACACGTTTTCCCTCTCTTACACCCGTAGAACGGAAATCGGGAACGACCGTAAAGAACTGCCAAACCTTAGCCGTAAGCCCCGCTTTATCGAATTCCTCACGCAAAATAGCGTCCGATTCGCGAAGCGCGTGCAATCTGTCACGGGTGATCGCACCCGTACAGCGTACCCCAAGCCCGGGACCGGGGAAGGGTTGCCGATCTACCATTTCCGCCGGCAAGCCAAGCGCTTTTCCTACCACTCTCACCTCGTCTTTATACAGGAATTTGACAGGCTCTACCAGCCCCTCGAAATGCATATCGTCGGGAAGCCCACCTACGTTATGATGCGCCTTGACCCCTTTACTCTCAATGATGTCGGGATAGATCGTGCCCTGCGCAAGGAAAGAAATGCCTTCCAGCTTTCTCGCCTCCTCCTCAAACACGCGGACGAATTCCCCGCCGATAATTTTTCTCTTCGTTTCAGGCTCTTCCACGCCGACGAGCTTATCAAGGAAACGGTCGGTCGCGTCAATGTAAATCAAATTTGCGTCCAGCCCGTTTTTAAAGATCTCGATTACCTGTTCGCTTTCGCCCTTTCTCATCAAACCGTGGTTCACGTGCACGCAAACGAGCTGCTTGCCGATCGCTTTGATCAAGAGTGCCGCCACTACCGAGCTGTCCACCCCGCCCGAAAGCGCGAGAAGAACTTTTTTGTCGCCTACCTGCGCACGAACTTCCGCTACCTGCTCCGCAATAAACGCTTCTGCGAGCGCGGGCGTCGTGATCCGCTGCATGGTTTCAGGTCTTTTCATGTTTTCCATATGTGTATTCTCCTAAGATAAAAATTAAAACGATTTAGTGCTGAGAATAGTTGGGTGCCTCTTTGCTGATCGAAATATCGTGAGGGTGGCTTTCGATCAAGCTTGCGTTGGTAATGCGAACGAATTCGGAGTTGGTACGCAAATCCTCCACCGTCGCCTTTCCGCAATAACCCATACCCGAACGCAAGCCGCCTTTCATCTGATAAACGATCTCTGCCACCGAGCCGCGATAAGGCACTCGACCTTCCACGCCCTCGGGTACGAATTTACGCGTGCCCTCTTGGAAATATCTGTCGCTGCTCCCCGCCGCCATGGCGCCGAGAGAACCCATACCTCTATATACCTTATAGCTTCTGCCTTGATACAATTCTACTTCGCCCGGGCTTTCAAGCGTTCCTGCAAGAAGAGAACCGATCATGACCGCGCTACCGCCCGCCGCAAGCGCCTTGACGATATCACCGCTGTACTTGATGCCGCCGTCCGCGATCACTCGCTTACCGTACTTGTCCGCAACCTCCGCGCAGTCCATGATCGCCGTCAACTGCGGTACGCCGATCCCTGCGACGATACGGGTGGTACAAATCGAACCGGGGCCGATCCCCACCTTTACGACGTCTGCGCCCGCCTTGATAAGAGCCTCCGTCGCGCCCGCCGTCGCCACGTTGCCCGCGATAATGGGAAGAGTAGGGAATTTCGCCCTGATCTCCTCCACCTTTTTGATAACGCCCGCCGAATGACCGTGCGCCGTGTCGATTGCGATAATATCTACGCGTGCGTCTACAAGAGCCGCAATACGCTCCATCGTGTTTGCCGCCGTGCCTACCGCCGCCCCCACGAGAAGTCTGCCGTTGACATCTCTTGCAGAGTTGGGATACTGAATGGATTTTTCAATATCTTTAATGGTAATCAAGCCCTTTAAGTACCCTTTCTCGTCCACGATCGGAAGCTTTTCGATACGGTGCTTGCCGAGAATGAATTTCGCCTCTTCCAGCGACGTACCTACGGGCGCCGTGACAAGACGGTCTTTCGTCATGATGTTGGAAATGGGCTGATCGAAATTGTTTTCAAAACGCAGGTCGCGATTCGTGAGGATCCCGACGAGCTTCCCCTCTTTCGTAATGGGCACGCCGCTGATACGGTATTTTTCCATAAGCGCAACGGCGTCACGAACGAGGTTCTCGGGGGCTAAAAAGAACGGATCGGTGATAACGCCGTGCTCGCTCCGTTTTACCTTGTCCACCTGCATAGCCTGTTCTTCGATCGACATATTCTTATGAATGATCCCAAGGCCGCCCTCTCTCGCCATAGCAATCGCCATACGGTTTTCCGTAACGGTGTCCATTGCCGCGCTGATCAAGGGAAGATTTAGCTTAATGGACGGGGTAAGCTCCGTTCTGAGATCGACTTCGTTCGGAAGCACGCTAGACGCCTGCGGAATCAAAAGTACGTCGTCGAAAGTCAAGCCTTCTTTTACAATTTTACTGCTCATTTGTAGTTCTCCTTATAATGGGTATCAAATTTTTTTCGCCTTATATAAATGAAAACGGATAATTCCCCCTTTGGGCTGTTATCCGTTTATCCAATCCCTCGCCGCCGAAATCAACCCGGCAAGGCCTCTCGCCTCCTCCTCGGGCAACGTTTCGATACGAGTTTCGATTTCTTGCAGAACGCTCAAAACAGCCGCCGCCGTTTCTTTATCGTCCGCTTTGATCGTTTCCACTAGCAACGCCGTCAACGCATTGCCCGTCGGAAATCCTGCGCCAAGATACGCCGCGGCATCCGTGAGCGCGCTTTCCTTTTCACCAAGCAGGTATTCCGCAACGCAAATTTTTCCGTAGACGTACTGCTCGTACGTGCCTACCCCTTCGTCGACTAGCGCCGCGTTGCGCTCCTTTGCATACGTCGCAAATTCTTCGTCCGCAATAAAGGCTTTTCCGCACTTTACGACGTTTTCATAATCGTCCGCGCCGATCGCCACCTCCGTTGCATAAGCGATATAATACACGCTCTTTTGCGAACGGCTGTATGCGGTGGAAGCAAATTTGACGCTCAGCCCGTCAAGGCCGAGATCGTAGGTAAGCTTCATCATGGTAGAGGGGAAGCCAAGACAAAGCGCCGCAAGCAAAAATGCGCAGAGTGCGACAATGGCTGCAAACGTACTGACAGCGGCTTTTGCGATCACTTTATCAACGCGCATCAACTTCTCCTCCATAGTAGGTTTTTATCATTTTACCACATTTTTTTTTAAAAAGCAACTGTATGAACAAAAATTATTTGGTATCTTTGTAATATTTTTTTAATATATTATCTCATGAACGTTAATTTTTTTGTTTCAAGACTTCGTATCAACTACCGACGCGCGCTTTTTCTTGCTCTGTTTTTGGGGCTTGTCTGCTGTTTATTCCCCTTTCTTTGTTCCTGTAAACGGCACGCGGACTATTTTTCTTACCTCTCCGAATACCGCAATAATCTTCTCCTTGCCGAAACGGAAAACTTTTCTTTGCGCGTTTACGCCGTAGAAAAAGAACACCCTTTCGTCGCCGACGGAATGGCGGGAGAAAGGGTAAAACGCGCGGAATTTTATCTTTCGACGGGTACGGGGGAATACGCGCTGAGCGTCACCTTTTATATCGGCAACGAAAAATACGGCGGCGATGCCGCTTTCGACGGCGTAAAACGGGAATATTATTATTCCTGCGCAGCCGACCTTTCTACGACCGCCTCCCTGCCCGTATCCGTACAAATCGAGGATACCGTGTACGAAATTACCGCACATTCCGTCCGCACCGAGGAGGTGCTTACAGGAGAACGATCACTTGAAATGCTCACGGAAAAAGAGAGCGAATTGTTTTCCTCTTTAACTAACGGAAAGGACTTTTTCGGCGAAATTTATTTACGCCTGATCTACGAAGAGGCGCCCTATTATTACATTGGCGTCGTGGATAGAACGGGAAAAACCACCGCCTTTTTGCTCGACGCGAAAACGGGGAAAATTTTAGCGAAACGAGAGGCTTAAAAGGCGTCCTTGGAAATCTTGCTCCAACGCTTAGCAATAAAGCGTAGCTTTAAGGAAAGCGGCAACAGCTTCGTCCCGACGTTCATCAATTTATTGAAAAAGCCGGGAATGTACTTACGCTTGTTTTTTGCCACCGCGCGCAAGCTCTTTTGGGCTACCCATTCGGGAGATTTTGCGGCAAGTTTGCCCCAAAGTCCTTGCCCCTTGATTTGTTCCTTGACGTCCTCACGGGTAGGCATTGCGCCCGGCAACACGGCCGTCACCTTGACGCCCGCCCCCTTTACCTCTTCGCGAAGTGCCGCCGAAAAAGAGGTAAGTGCCCCCTTCGTTGCACTGTAAATCGCAAAATACGGCATAGGATAAATCCCCGAAACGCTGGAAATATTGATAATTTCCAAGCCCTCCGCCGCATTGTTAAGGGCGGCGTGACAAAGACTGACCGCCGCCTCAAAGTTAGCGCGGCATTGAAAAACAAGCTTTTCTTGGGTGTACTCTGTAAACGCCTTTTGAATGTCGGCACCCGCGACGTTGACAAGCCTTTTTACACGCACTCCTGTCCCCGTCATTCTCTCGATCAACGCGCACCTGCCCCCCTCCGACGTCAAATCCGCCGCCACCGTTTCCACGTCCAACATAGGAAATTCCGCCAACAGGCGGTTTTTTAATGCCGTCAGCTTTTCTTCGGAACGACCCGTTAAAAGCAGGTTCTCTCCTCCCTTTGCGAGAACGCGGACGAATGCATTTCCAAGCCCGCCCGTCGCGCCTGTCACAACCGTAATATTTTTCATCTTATTCCCTCCAAAGGCGATCTAAATCAAAGCCGTACGCCTGTACAAGCTCTACTTGCTCGGACAAAAAAACGTCCTGCGGCTTGACGATCTTGCCGCCGTTTCCGTCCAAATCTATCCCGAATTTTTGATAAGCGTACCAAACGATATGGGTACATTGCGTGGTTTTTAAGCCCCGTTCGTCGTACTTTTTTTCAAAGATCCCCGCCGTCAGCTTATAGGGGATACCGACAAGCTCTTTCGCCGCGTACGCCGCTACTTGCGTTCTGACCTCTTTCGTCGCTTTCGGCCGTACGATCAAAAAGGTGCAATAGGAAAGCAATACGTCTTTGGAGCTGATCGAGCTGGTTGTGCCGGGGCTAAACGATTCGAGAAGTTCCCCCTGCGAAGCGTCCGTTACCAACGCCGAATGACCGTAACGAAAAAAGGACACGTACACGGACGCGGTGAGAATAATATCGCCGTTTTCCAGCTCTGCCGTCGGCATGACCTCGTCAAAACGTTCGTAAAAGGTAAACGGCGCAATATTTTTAGAAAGGATCTCTTTCTGTTTAAAGAACGCCGTTTGTATATTCAAAATACGGCCGAAGTTGCCGCTTTTCAATAATCCGTCTATCCCCAAACGGGTCAAACCCGTCTGCTCGTACAGCGTTCGATAGTCCTCCTCCGTCCGCTCGTTTTTAAAAAGCAGCGCGCTGATGTCCGTCTTTTCGTAATCGGGCGCCCATCTTACCCGTTTTGCGTTAATCAAAACGCCAAGCTGCGCCAGGGATAAAAATGCCACGACGAACACCGCGATGCTCAGCAAGACAGCCAAGACGCGAAACCGTACGCTACGCCGTTTTTTCACGCTCCACCCCCGTAATTTCTTGCCCCGAAAATCGTTGAGCCAACGCGGATCACGTTACTGCCGTGCGCCACGCAAAGCTTATAATCCCCGCTCATGCCCATTGACAAGTATTTTATCTCGCTCGAACGCGCCTTTGCCCATTCGTATACTGCGCGCATTTTCTTAATAAGCTCGATCAAATATTCCTTTTCGCCCACTTCGGGCAGCATTGCCATAAACCCTTGCACGCACACCCCCTCCGTTGCCTCCGCGCGCAAAAATACCTCCTGTGCCTCGGACAAGGCGTACCCGCTTTTACTCTCCTCCTCCCCGATATTGATTTGCAAGAGCACGTTGGAAATAATCCCCGCCGCGCGGGAGCGTTTTGCCAGCTCTTTTAACAGCTCGTCCCTGTCTACGGAATGATACAAGTCAATTTTTCCAAGCAAATATTTAATCTTATTCGTTTGCAAATGACCGATAAAATGACGGGGGCATGGCTGCAACGAAGCCTGTTTATCGCGGAATTCTTGCGGCTTGTTCTCGGCGACCGCGTCCACCCCTGCGGCAATCGCTTCGTTGATCGCCTCCACCGTCTGCATTTTCGTTGCAGCAACGAGAAGTACGGGTTCACTAAACGCATTTCCCGACGAAAGCTCTGCCTTTAATTGCTCTACTTTTTCTCTGATCGTTTGCATAAAATCACCCTTTTTTTTAAAAAATTTTTGAATTTTATCAAAAAACTTCCTTTTTTCGCTTGCTTTCCCCGTTCACGTGTGATATAATATCCATAGAAAAAACTGATTGAGGTATCAATTTTCCCTATGAATACAGAAGAATTAAAAACTTTTACTCTCCTTTGCAAAGTTAAGAACTTCACTCTTGCCGCCGAACAGCTTGGCGTGGCGCAATCTACGGTCACCAACCGTATCAGCGAACTGGAAAAGGAGTTAGGCAAGCGTTTGTTTGCCCGTGGCTCGAAGATCGTATCCCTCACCGAGGAAGGTCGCATTTTCCTTACCTATGCGGAACGTATGTTGGAATTGCAGCACTCCTCCGTGGAAGAAATGAACGCCGTTTCTTCGCACCGTAGAAAATTCTCCGTCGGCGCAATCAACGCAGCCTACGAGATCTACGTAAAGCCGCTGATTGACGAGTGCCTGAAAAATAACTCGGAAACAGCGATCAAGGTAATGCTTGGGCACTCCCTTGATTTAATTCAGCAGTTACAGGATAAGGTTCTTGACGTCGTATTTACGGCTGTGCCCTTAAAACGACTTGCCTACTGTTGCGACGTATACGATACAGACCGCGCCGTTCTCGTATGCGCAAAAGGGAAAAACGAATACCCCGAGGGGGTCACCAAAGAAGCGCTTGCAAAGCTGCCCTATTTGATGTGTGACCTTACCCTTTCGGAAGCGGGCGTTTATATCCGTTCCCTCTTCCCCAAAAATCACGTATTCCGCTTAGAGGTAGACAATTCTTCCAAGCTCTTCCCGTACATAGAACAGGGGATCGGTTATGCGTTCCTGCCGTACAAACTTGTAAAAGACAAGCTTGACGCGGGCGTTTTTGAAGAAGTAAAATTGAAAAACTTCTCTGCCCCGAAGATCAATACCTACATAATCTATCATCAAACCTATGATGTTTCCAAATTCCTTGAAAATAAATTCTAAGAAATTTGCCCTCAACGAGGCCCGACGCAACGTCGGGTCTTTTACTTTTCCGTCCGAACGTTTACCCCACCCGCCGTTACCGTCGCAACGATATTTCCGTTTAAATCGGTACGGTAAGCCGTGCTCGTCAGCGGCACCGCCCAAATATCGGGCGTGTACGAATTCGTTTCCAAACAGGAAACAACCACTTTATCAGGGGAAAGACGGTCGATAAATTTCGCCGTGTATTCGGTAGCCTTGCCCATATTCGGCATACGCAACAAACGGGTATTTTCCGTTACTCTTATTCCCAAATGCGAGAAATATCCAAGCGCTTCATCCGCAAGCAGCTTCTGTTCCTCGGCAGCCGTTAGATCACCGCACAAAAGCACGCCGCTATTCTGCCATTCTATCCAAATAGCACTACCGCGTTGCTTCTCGTCGTCCTCGCACGGTAATAAAAAGCGCACGCTATACGGCGTAGCCGCGTCGCCCTCCACCGCCAGATACCGCGCGAAAGTTATCGAAGGCACGTTTTCACGCTTAATTGCTGCAACGAACGCAAGATATTCGTCGCTTTCGTCGCCACCCTCCTTGGGCAAATAAACGTAGCCGATCTGCTTATAAGCCGCAATTTCCGACAGGGCGCCCGTCCTTTCCTCCGTCGGCGCCGTTATCGCCACGTAATCGAGCTTTTTTACAGATAACGCGTTTAAATACCGCATTACTCTATCGACGTCGTCGCCATAAGGCGAGCCGCCGTCCACAAGCATAGTTTTACCGTCGGGAAATTCGATCAGCGTACACTCACCCCGCCCGACGTTTAGAAAATGCAGTTTCAGTTCCCCGTCGCCCCGTCTTTCAACCCTCGGCAACGCGAAATAATATTTCCAAGACGCCGCCGGCCAAATGGAGCTGACAACAACGAGCACGGCAATCAATACAATCAGCAAAAACAGCCCGAGCCGTTTTAGCCGCGCTTTCCTTTTTCGTTGTTTGATCTCTTCTGCGCTGAAACTCATTCGTACGTCCTTGCTTTGGTTTATTCTTCTCCGCTCGGCGTAGAACGGATTCTATGACAAATCGACTGCATTTTTTCCTCGACCGCAAACAATTCGTCGGCACAAGTTTTCAATTCCCGACGGTACGCCTCTTGTAAATCGTCGTTGACCTTATAGGAAACCTCGTGTTCAAGGCTCGCCCACATATTCATGGAAATAGTGCGGAGCTGTATCTCCACGGGTACGCTCTTGGTTTCTTGGGAGAGGGAAACGGGAATCTCGGCAATCAAATGCAGACTTCTGTATCCGTTTTCCTTGGGGGATTTTATGTAGTCCTTGGCATTGACGAGCTTTACCCCCTCTTGGCTTAAAAACACCGCTGCAATTTTATAAATATCTTCGATATACCCACAAACGACCCTCACCCCCGCAATATCATGTAAAAGATCGAGGTTTTCAGGGGTCTGTTTATAGCCGCGCCGCGCAAGCTTTTCATAGGCGCTTGCCGCCGTTTTTAAGCGGCTTTCGATACGGTGAATCGGGTCATGCCCCTCGCGCATACTGAATTCGTCGTCCAAAATCTCAAATTTCGCGCACGCCGTTTTCATTGCGCCCGAATAGTATGGTCTACGGCGAAGATACTCCTTAACAAATTCCGCGGACGGTTGCGGAAATCTTCCCGTCGTTACGATCGTTTTCGTTTCTATCATATTCCCCTCTCGAATTTTTCTATTTCTATTATACCACAAAGCTTTCTGAAAATCAATACCCCTACGCCTTTTTTCACGGCTTTTTCATAAAAAAACACCGAGGTCTTTCTTCCTTGGTGTTTCTCTTTTCATTTATTCGCTTTCTCGCACGCCCTCTTCCGCCTCCAAGCGTTTCAATTCCTTGAAGAAAAGGAAGGTAAACGGCAACGCGAACAGGAACGCTCCTAAATCGGAGGCTGCCTGCAAACATTCCAGTCCTAATATTCCAAACGCCGACGGCAAAATAAAAACGAACGGAATATAGAACAGCCCTTGACGGGAACATGAGAGCAGCGCCGCAGAGAGCTTATTCCCCACCACCTGATAAGTCACGCCTGCCATAAAATTTACAGGCAACAGCGGCATAGCCAGACATTGAAAAAGCAACGTTTTTTGTCCCACCTCTTTCGCCTGTGCGCTATCGAGAAATGCGTTCATCAACGCCCCTGAGCAAGAGGCGCAAAGCACCGCAAACGCAAGCATAAGCACCGACGAAAATCCGAGGGTAAACAAATACGCAGAACGAACGCGGTCGTATCGTTTCGCGCTGTAATTATAGCCAAGCACGGGTTGATAGCCTTGCCCGATCCCGAGAGAAACGGAAAAGGCGAGCATAAACACCTTTTGCACTACCCCGAACGCCGCTTGCCCGCCGTCGATCCCGAGGGATACGATCGTACGGTTCAAAAGCACCGTGCAAAGACTGGCAAGAATTTGCCGACAAAAGGACGGGAAACCCGTTGAAAGGATCTTTCCGTACACCGAAAACCGACGGGCAACCGAACGGATACGGATCCGTGTAATCGTCTTGCCCGATACAAACAAAAAGATAAGAATACAAAAACTTATAAACTGGCTAACGGCCGTTGCGATCGCCGCGCCCGCAATCCCCATATGAAATACGTAAATAAAAAGAGGATCAAGCGCCACGTTGAGCACCGCGCCCGTCACAAGCCCCAGCATAGAAAGCAACGCTTTGCCCTGCGCACGCAATACGTTATTGAGCACGTACGACATACACATAAACGGCGCGGCGATCAAAATGTAGGTCGTATAAATTTTCGCGTATTCAAGCGTCGTCACCGCCACGCCGACTTCTTCCGCCGCACCAAGCAAACGCATGAGCGGCTCCAAAAAGATAAGACCAAACGTCATCAATAGGACGCCGACAGCGAGCGCGGAAAAGAACGCCGTTGAGAATACCTCGTCCGCCTCCTTTTGCTGACGCTTGCCAAGCAAGCTGGAAACGATTGCCCCCGCACCCATACCAAGGGTAAAGCCGAGCGCCTGTATAATAGACATCAGCGAAAGCACGACGCTGACCGCGCCCGTCGCCTGCTCGCCCAGCCCCGACACGAACAGCGTATCCGCCATATTGTAAAGGGAAGTCACCATCATATTGAGCATGGTGGGTATCCCCAAAGACACGATCAGCCGCGGAATAGGCGTTTTGACCATTTTTTCGTATTGTATTCGTTCTCTTTGAGCGGCTTCCACTTCCGCTCTTTCATTCGTAACTGTTTTTTCCATACCTAAAATTATATCCTTTCCAAAGGAAAAATGCAACCGAGAAACGGGTATTTTTACAAAATTTTTTCTCTTTTTTTCAAACTTTCAAGCACGCCCCGCTTTTCGCAGTTGCTTTTTTGGAAAAAGTATGGTATAATGCAAGCATGAAAAAGATGCTCACTCCTACGGAAAGCAAGACTTTCCTCTTTAAATTTAAAAAATCTGTCGTTGTTTTATGTATTTTAGGGATTCTGCTTTGCCTTGCGGGAATCGCCACCTCCATTTGGCGACTCACCACCGAACCCCTTGAAGGCGTCACCGATTTTTTGCAAAGCCCGCTTTTGATTGGCGTTTGCATTTTTGGGCTTGTCGTCCTTATCTCTATGCTCGTCAAATCGCAATACGTCGTTGACGAAAAAGATCTCACCGTACAGTTTGGGATTGTCAAAAGTAAGACGCCCGTGTCCGCAATCACCGCACTTGAACTTGACAAAGATACGGAAAAGCTTTCCCTCTATTGCGGAGAAACGTTCACCGTCATTGCGGTAAACAAATCGTGGAACGACGAATTCGTGCAAGCGATACAAGCGGTCAACCCCAACGTGGAATATTCCGTGGTACTCGTCAAACACAAGCCAAAAGAAAATAAAAAATAATTCAAAAGCGGAGCTTTAACGCCCCGCTTTTTTCATACTCTCCACGATATGCTTTGCGTATGCCGCCGCAACGTCAACGCCCGTCGCCGCCTCCAAGCCCTCGAAAAAGGCGTTGGAATTGACCTCGCAAACAAGCGGCCCCGCCTCCGTTTCTAAAAGATCCACCCCGCAATAATCTAAACCAAGCGCCTTCGCACAGGCCTCCGCTGCCGACGCGTATGTTTGGGAAAGCTCTACTTTTTCACCGCTGCCGCCAAGCTCGATATTCGAGCGAAACTCTCCAACGCGCGCCACCCGCCTAATTGCGGCAAGCGCTTTCCCGCCCACGACGATTACGCGAATATCTTTACCGGCGCTCTCGGCAATAAATTTTTCGTACAGGTGCGGCAATTGCAGCCACTCCTTTTCCAACGCAAATAATTCCTCACGGCTTCTAACCAAAACGACGCCTGCACCAAACGAGCCGTAACTTTTTTTTGCGACAAGAGGATACCCAAGTCCCTCCACCTGCTTTAAAAACGCCTCACTTGGAGAAACGCCCATTGTATAACAGAGGGGGGCAGGTATGGTTTCAACGACGTTTATCCCATATCCCGAGAGGGTCAATAGCGTCAACGCTTTGTCGTCGCAAGCCTCGATCGCCTCCATTCGATTGAACACGCGCACGCCGTTTTTTTCCAACGCTCGACCTAAATATTTATCTTTATCAAGATATACGACAAAATCCGCTCTTTCCGAGAGTTCAATTTCCCCGTTTTCTTTGATCGCCGCCGCCAACTCGCCGTTCTTCTTGACCTTGGCGCATACGCCGAGGTCTGTAAGCGCCGAAGCAATCCGCTCGCTTTGCCGATAAAATTTTTCGCCCGCCGGATAGGCGTTCATCAATACAATCCCTTTCATTTTTTCCTCTTATGAAAAAAGCGAGAATTCTCTCGCTCTTTTTTATTGATCCTCAACGCGAATGACCGATCTTACGATCGCAAGGTCGGTTTCGTTAATCTTCGCGACCGCCTTTTTAATACTGTTCTCCCGCGTTTTATGGGTAATAACGACGAGAGGCACACGCGCCGCGTCACCCGTTGCGGTAGGGTCTGCCCTGCCCTTTTGGTCCACGACGACGATAGAAATACCGTAGCGAGCAAAGATCCCCGTGATCTTGGTAAGCGTGCCCGCCTTATCATCCACAAATAAACGAATGTAATACGCGCTCTCAAAATCGGAAATAAAATTAACGTTCGGATCGGCGTTCGCCGTATTTTTAAAGGTAGAATATTTTACGTCGGCGTGCGTAGCGGCAAAAATCACGTCGCTAACGACAGCGCTAGCCGTGGGAAATGCGCCCGCGCCTCGACCGTACAGCATGACATCGCCCACCGCGTCGCCACGCAAAAAGACTGCGTTATACGAATCGTTGACGGCGGCGAGCGGGTGCCGATCACGCACGAACGTCGGATGCACTCTCACCTCGATTCCCTTTTCCGTATTTTTGGCAATCGCAAGCAATTTGAGGGTATAGCCCAGTTCTTTCCCAAACTGAATATCTTTGCGCCCGACCTCGCTGATCCCTTCGCGGAAAATTTTCGTATACGGCACCTTGGTATGAAAAGCCATGGAAGCAAGAATAGACAGCTTGTACGTCGCGTCGTGCCCCTCGACGTCAGCCGTCGGGTCCGCCTCGGCATACCCAAGGCGTTGCGCCTCTTTCAATACCTCGTCGTATTCCGCGCCCTCTTGCGTCATTTTGGTTAAAATATAGTTGGTGGTGCCGTTGATGATCCCCATCATTTCGGTAATACGGTTGGCTTGTACCCCGTCGAGGAGGGTACGGATAATAGGCACGCCGCCAACGCAGCTCGCCTCGTAATATAACCCGCAAGAATTACGCTTGGCTACCCGCTCCAACTCGTGCGAATACTTACAAATCAGCTCTTTATTCGCTGTCACAACACTCTTCCCCTCGTTGAGCGCAGCCAAAATATACTCCTTAGCCACACCGCAACCGCCGATCGTTTCCACGACGATATCCACGGCGGGATTTGCCACCACCTCTTCAATCGTTTTTGCGACCAGCTCTTCGGGAATTCCAAGCTCCTTAACCCGTTTTCCCGAACGGACAAGCACGCTCTCCACCGTAACGTCTACGTTTTGCGTCTGTTTATAAAATTCTCTATGCTTGACAAGCGTTTGATAGGTGCCGCCACCTACGACGCCCAGCCCTAAGATCGCTACACCGACCTTTTTCACCATATCTTTCTCCTTTGCTATGTTACCCGTTCGGACAATTCAAATAGTACAAATATTTTAACCCTTTCAAGGTAAGCAGCTTATCCACGACGTCGATACAGCCGATCTCCTTGGAAATCACGTTGCTAAACCCACCCGTCGCAACGGTGATAACGTCGCTACGTCTAAGCTCCTTTTTAATGCGGGTCACGATATATTCAACAAGCCCCGCAAACCCAAACACAATCCCCGCTTGCATATTCGTCACCGTGTTTTTCGCGATAATGCTGTCGGGGGCTTCGATCTCCACGCGCGGCAGTTTTGCCGTACCGTTGACGAGAGAATCAAGCGAGCCTTTAATCCCCGGAGAAATGACCCCGCCGATAAATTCGTTGTTTTCATTAATGATGTTGAACGTAGTCGCGGTACCGAAATCAATGACGATCATAGGCTTTCCCTTTCCGCCGTGTTCGACGATAGCAGATACGCAATTAACCAGTCTGTCCGCCCCTACTTCCCGCGCGTCGTCACAACGGATATTTAAGCCCGATTTCAGCCCCGGCGCGATATGCAAAGGCTTTACCGAAAGATAAACCTCGCACATTTTATCAATGGTATAATCCAGCGACGGCACGACGGAGGAAACGATCCCGCCCGTAATGTCTTTCGCTTTGATCCCCTTGATGTCCAACATTCCAATAATTTGCTCGCCGTACTCGTCCGACGTGCGTTTAAAATCCGTCGAAACGCGGAACGAAACCTTTAATTCATCATGTTCGTAAACCGCGTATTTGATGTTGGTGTTTCCAATATCAATACAAATAATCATAGCTTTCCTCTTATTTGATTTTTCCTTTTGATGCCACTCGCAAAACCGTATAAATCGCAGGCGAACAAATCAGATTGATGGCAAGCTCAATCAAGAAATTTATCCCCGCGCAAACGATTACGAGGAAATAAATTACCGTCGTACCGTCCGCAACGAAATTCGCCGAAAGGGTATCGCTCATTAGCAGCGCGCCAAGAATGAACAGCCCCGTATTGACCAAGGGCGCCGTCGCCGCCGCGACAAACGTAGCCGCGTAGCCGTTCTTTTTTGCGACGATCTTATAAACAAGCCCCGCAATCACGCCCGCCGCCGTACCCTTGCCAAGACAAAGGATACTCGTCCAAATCGGGTGATCGTTAAACAGAACCATAGTAAATCCGTCCAAGCCGAACACACCGTACAAAAGTACGATCAGCCCAAAAGCAAAGCCGAGAAATCCGCCTACCGTCGGCCCGAACAGGATCGCCCCTAAAACGATCGGAACAAGCACAAAGCTGAGCGGCGTTGTGCCGATCTTGATATAACCGCCAAAAACCTGCAATACAATCACGAGCGCAAGCAAGATCCCCATGCCCGCAACGCGACGCGCCGAAAAGAAATTTTCTTTTCTCATAAAAACCTCCATCGAGCCCCATTCCCTCGAGTACCCGTAGAAAAATGTATTTACCTCCTCCGCCTTTTTGAAAACGGTCGGGTCGCAACAGCGTACCCGCCAAAGTCAGGCTCGGTATGGAAATATTATAGCTCATTTTTCCATCTTTTGCAACAAAATGAAAAGCAAATTCAGAAAAAAGCGAACCTTTTTCTTTCCAAATCGAATATTATGTAATATAAAATACAAAACCGCAGGCGCAAACGATCTTTACATAGCCCTGCGGAAAATACAGGAGGTTTTCTATGAATTGCTTTTCGCAGGGTAACACGACGCTTTGGATCCTTATAGCGCTTCTCATTCTCGGCTCGAAGGACGGTATTTTCTGCTCCAACACGTTCTGCGGTTGCGGGCTGCCTATCTTAATCGCTCTTCTCTATTGCTTGTATAAGAACGGTACGCTTTCTTCCTTGCTCACCCCTCATTGCTGCTGCCAAAACAACGGTTGCAATTGCGGTTGCGGCCTTTAATCTTCTTCTCTTTTTCTCCTTGAAACGGGAGCCGAGGCATTTGCCTCGGCTCCTTTTAGATTATTCGTTTAAAAAATACGTCTGCAAGGCAACGATCGTTTTCGCGTCCTTGATTTCTCCCTTTTTTAGCATCTCTTTTGCCCGTTCCAGAGTAACGAATTCCCGTTCCAAAAACTCCCCGTCATCTAGATGAACGGGTACCTGCTCCCCCTCAAACGCTTGATAAATATAAATTTTCTCGTTCGTATACCCGGGGGAGGGATAGAGAGTGAAGAGTAGTTCCGCACGGTGGGAACGAATCCCCGTTTCCTCTTCCAGCTCCCGCAAAGCAGCCTCGCGCGGATCTTCGCCCGCGTTCAATTTCCCCGCAGGAATTTCGTAAATATGCTCCCCATAGGCGTAGCGATACTGTTTCACAAGCAAGACCTTACCTTTTTCCACGTACAACACGCACGCGCCGCCAGAATGTTCGACAATTTCCCGAACGCACGGCCGCCCGTCGGGTTGCAAAGCGTCGTCGCGACGAAGATTTAAAATCTTCCCTTGATACACATAGTTTTTCTTTACGCACTTTTCCGAAAAATCCATTCTTCTCTACCTATCCATTTTATACAACTTTCTGCCCTTGCCATTATCATTATAGCACAAAAACAAAAATTTTGGAATAAATTTTTATGAAATATCTTGATTTTTCTTTAAATTTTATGTATAATAGAAACAACTTAGATTTTTGGAGGTACTTATTTTATGAAATCTATTCAAATTTCGCTTGAAATGGCACAAAGAGTAAAGGAATTCGTCAACGTAACGCAAAACTTCCCGCAGGAAATTTTGCTTAAAAGCGGCAAGTACGTCGTAGACGCAAAGTCTATCCTCGGTATTTTCTCGCTTGATTTATCGCAGCCCCTCACCGTAGAAATTTATTCCGAGGACTGCGACGAGCTGCTTAACAGCTTGAAAAAGTTCGAGGCGTAAGATCCGCGAACGTTTCTTTTTGCGCCCCTGTCCGCGCCGAGCTTTTTCGGCGCGGCGAATAAAACATACGGCAAACGCTCTTTTAAGCCGAATGACGTTTATTCGGCTTTTTCTTTTGTTCTACGATCACACACAAGGAGACTTTTATGCAAATCCAAGGCGAAACTTCCGTCAACAAATTGATAGTGCTCTACGTGTTCGATAAAATGGAAAGCGCACTTTCCGAACGCACGATCGTGGAAATGTGTACGGCAGGCAATAACTGGCTCAATTATATGGATTGTATGGAGCTGTTACCCCGCCTCGTCGAAGACGGCTTTATTTGTCGCGTTTCCTCCTCCGAAGAAGAACCGCTCTACACCATCACCCCCGACGGTCGCGAAAGCTTAAATAATTTTTATATCAATATTCCCAAAAGCACGCGCGACGAGATTTCCGCATTCGTCAAAAACAATAGCGGAAAGCTCCGCAACCGTCAGGAATGTAAATCCGACTATTACCAGAACAAAGATGGCACCTATACGGTATTCTTAAAAATTCTTGCCCCCGTTCAACCTATGCTCGAACTAAAATTCGTGCTACCCGACAAAAAGACGGCGCAAAGTATTTACAGAAACTGGGAGTACAAAGCCTCGGAGCTTTACTCCGCCATCTACGAAACGCTGGTTGACTAAACTATATTTTCAAGAGGTATTATTATGTTCACTTATTCCACCAAAGGCACCTGTTCCAGACAAATCCTTTTCGACGTTGACGAAAAGGGAATTCTTCACGGCGTCCGCTTTATCGGCGGTTGTAGCGGCAATCTGCAAGGCATTGCACGCCTTGTCGAAGGTAGACATATCGACGAGGTAGCCCCCCTGCTTTCGGGCATTAAATGCAAAGCGAATACGTCCTGCCCCGATCAGCTTTCCAAGGCGATTGCGGAATATAAGGCGACCTGCTCGGCCGAATAATTGCTTTTACATTGATTAGAACCCCCGCGGCTTTTTCAAGCCTCGGGGGTTCGTTGTTCTTATTTTTAACTTTACTTCGCAACACAGCCACCTGCATAACCTTGATAATCCTGCAAGGCAAATTCCATGCGCTTATTGAGCATAATGCCTACCTCGTCGCCCTTAAAACCGAACGTCATAAAACAGTTGCCCATATTGACGTCGGTAATATACACGCGAAGCAATAATTTCGTTTTCTCCGTCCAGCTCGCCGCCGCCATACAATCAAGCTCGCGATTTGACGGTACCTCCATTTGCCTATCGTAATAGTGCGTTTCGGGAAAGGTGCCCTGCACGTACTTATTCCAACCGAAGTCGATTTTCTTTTCACCGCGCTCGTTTTCGTAAGTCAAACGCCCGCCCGTTTCCGTAAGGTCAAAACGCACCCATTTCCAGCCCATGGGGTTCCCTGCTTCCAGCACGTATTTCTTACCGTCAATTTGTTTTTCAAACTCCGAACGGTCTTCCCCGTAAGAGGAATTATATTCGAGCGTAAGCCCCTCCAAAAGCGCGTTCAGCTTTTCGTTAGAAGTGCCGTCACCGCATACCTGCCCCTCGCAAAGGTTGTCGTACAGAAGGTGTTTGACCGCGTCGAAAATCATACAGCCAGACCAGTCGTTACTGCATTGCGTATCCCCTTGACAAACGAACATAAAGTTCTTGTCAGGGAAAGCAAACACAAACTGACTGCCCATACCAAGCAGCGAAAAGCCGCCCTCCGTCACCCAAATCTGATAGCCGTAGCCGTGCCCTTTCCGAAGTGAATAGGTGTTTTCGAGAATATTAGAAATTTGTACGCTCGTCGCTTTTTCCATATAGTCGCGAGGGATCAGCTGTTCGCCCTTATATTCGCCCATATTTAAAAGCAACTCGCCAAATTTTGCGAAGTCGCGCAAGGTTGTCACAATACCGCTACCGCCCCTTGAAAAGCCGTCGGGCGTTTTTACGCACCAAATATCCTTGGAAACGCCGATTTTATCAAACACAGGGCGCATATATTCCAAGAAAGGCTTGCCCGTAATTTTTTCTACGAGCACATTTAAAATAAACGTTCCCGAGGTGTTATAATTAAACACGGTGCCCGCGGGCTTTAACGCCTCTTGACAATTGAAAAAGGTCCACGCCCATTCCTTATGCTTTCCGTCGCAATAGGAGTCGGTGAGAATGGGTACCGCCATTTTCAAGGCGTCCTCCACCGTACATTCTTTCATCCACTTATGCTGTTCCCTGTCCATGTATTCAGGGAAATAATCTGCAATTCGATCCGTTAAACAAAGCTTTCCCTCACCGATCAACATACCCACCGCAATCGACGCGTACGTCTTGCTCGACGAATAAATGCGGTGCGGGAAATCCTTATGGAAAGGCTTATAATATGCCTCCGTCAAAATATTGCCGTTTCTCACGAGCATAAAGCTATGTAAATTCACTTTATATTCCCGCATA